>JBBRWT010000101.1:0-7766 GCA_038249035.1 Actinomycetales bacterium | reverse complement strand
GGCCATATCTCCGGCGCGCACTTCAACCCCGCTGTCACGATCGGCGCCGCGGTCGCCGGGCGCTTCGCCTGGAAAGACGTTCCGGCCTACGTCATCGCGCAGTTCATCGGTGGTCTGCTCGCAACGAGCGTGCTCGTGCTCATCGGGTCGTCCAGTTCGACTGGTGCGCTTGCCGAAGCACAGGCCAACGGATTCTTCTCAAACGGCTTCGATGAAGGCTCGCCCGCCGGCTACGGACTCGTCGGCGTGATCGTTGCCGAACTTGTCCTCACCGCCGTCTTCCTCGTCGTCATCCTCGGCGTCACCGATGACCGCGCTTTCGCTGGCTTCGCCCCGCTCGCGATCGGTCTGACGCTGACCGTCATGCACCTCGTGGCGATTCCCATCAGCAACGCCTCGTTCAATCCGGCACGCTCGCTCGCGACCGCCGTCTACGGGGGGCCGGATGCTCTGCTGCAGCTGTGGGTCTTCTTGGTCATTCCGGTCATTGGTGCGGTGCTCGGCGCCGCCCTCTACCGCGGAGTATTCGCCGGCAAGCGCTGAGCTGGCCCGGCCCTAGTCGCCAACGACGACGCGGGCGCCTCGGCTGATCGGGTCGAGGTCGCCCGTCTCGCCGTCGCGATAGGCGCGGCCACCGAGCATCCACTGATAGAGCAGAAACGCGACCAGCGCGACCGTGCCGATGCCGATGCGAACCACGTCGGGCCAGTCTTGGCGGGTCACGTAGCCCTCGATGATACCGCTGACGAGCAGTGCGGCGACGAGCCCCCCGATGACCGAGAACAAGGCTCGGCCGTCTTCGGCGAGCGCCTGCAAACGAGTGCGTGAGCCGGGGGCGACCCACGCCCAAAAGGTCATCAGGCCGCCCGCCGCAGCGACGAAGATCGCGTAAATCTCGAGCTGACCGTGCGGCAAAATGCTGAGAAAGAAGACGTCAAGGCGGTCGAACTCAGCCATGATGCCGGCGCTGATGCCGATGCCTTGCGCGTTCTGAAACACGACGAATGGCACATACACGCCCGTGATGCCGAAGGCGACCGCCTGGGCGGCGATCCAGGCATTGTTGCTGAACACTTGCAGGCCGAACACGGCCTCGCTCGACTCGCTGTAGTACCCGACGAAGTCTTCTTCGGCGTATCGGCGCAGGTCGTCGTAGTCGCCCAGCGACGCAATCACCCCTGGTGTGGTGGCCACCCACACGGCGTAGAGGCTCGCGACGACGACGAACAGCGCGGCCACCACGAGCGTCAGATACCGGATGCGGTACAGCGCCGCCGGCACCTCTCGCGTCGCGTAGCGGGCCAGCTGCGCGAGCGGCTCGGCGGTGGCGCCGGTGAAGCGCAACCGGGCGCGCGACAGCAGCACGCTGAGGCTCGCGGCCTGCGGAACCTGCCCGGCGCTGGTGGTGATCGCCGACAACTGGGTGGCGCCCGCCTGGTAGTGCTCGATGAGCTCATCGGCGTCACGCCCGGCGAAGCGACGACGGCGCGACAGTTCGCGCAGCCGATCCCATTCGGCGGCGTGGGCTGTTGAGTAGGCGTCGAGATCCATCTGTTTAGATGATGGCATGCCCGGCCCTGAGATCGCTTCGACCGTTCGCGGCGCGACCGAGTACGACGATGAGCGCGAGCTGCTCACCGGCGAGGCGGTTGCGCTCGAGTTGCGCGCCACGAGCGTCGTGCTGCGTATGGCCGGCGGCATCATTGACTACCTCGTTTACGGCGTCGCCACCGGGCTACTGGTCTGGCTCTCGCTCTCGTCGGCCTTCGCCCTCGGGGTGCCCGAAGCACTCGGCGCGGCGATCGTCATTGGCTGCGTTGTGCTTGGGCTTGTGTTGCTGCCCGCCGGGGTCGAGACGGTCACGCAAGGCAAGTCGCTCGGTCGCCTCGCGCTCGGCGACCGCGTCGTGCGCGACGACGGCGGCGCCATCGCTTTTCGGCACGCCTTTATCCGCGCGTTCGTCGGCGTCTTCGAGATCGTCTTCACCTTCGGCGGGCTCGCCGTCGTCGTCGCGATGCTCAACACGCGCGCCAAGCGACTGGGCGACCTGCTCGCCGGCACCTACAGCCAGTACGAGCGGGTGGGCACGGTGAGCGCGCCGGTGTTCGGGGTTCCGGTCGAGCTCATGGAATGGGCATCCACCGCCGACGTCGCCCGCATGCCCGACGCACTGTCGCGCCGCATCGCTCAGTTCTTGCGGCAGGCGAGCGGTCACACCACCGCCACCCGCGAGCGTATTGCGCGCGACCTGGCGACGGAGGCTGCTCTCTTCGTCTCACCTGTTCCGGGAGGAGACCCTGAGCTGTTTCTTGCGGGCGTCGCGGCGCTTCGGCGAGGCCGCGAGGCAACCGCGCTGCAGCTCGAGCGTGCCCGACTCGACGAGTTGAAGCCGACTCTCGCGGCGCTCCCACACGGGTTTCCTGATCGCGGGTAGACGATGTCGCTGATTCTCTGCGTCACAGGCCTGTCTTGCGCGTGATTCCTGCGTAGAATCCGACAAGACTTGACCTTCCCCCGAAAGGCTCCCTGCACCGATGACTCGAACGGTCCCTCCCGCGCGCCGAGACGCGGCGAACACGTCACCGGTACGGCGTGCGCTCGCGCTCGTCACGATCGCCGCGCTGGCCCTCACGGGAGGGTTCGCGAGCCTACTCACCGCGTCAGACCCCGCGTGGGCGCTGCCCTTCCGCTTCTATATCAATCCGCCTGCCGAGGGCACCGTCTTTCTGCCCGACGAGAACGGCACCTTCAGCCAGTCGTTTGATGGCGAAGGCACCGCGGGCGACACGATTCGCATGATCGCAGAAGACATATGGGGCGCTCCGGATGTGACGATCTGCGAGACGACCGTCGCTCCCGACGAGACATGGGTGTGCGTCATCACGGCCTTGCCCGACTCGTACGGCACCTACACAGCGCGGGTGATCGCAGGCGCCCAGCTCGGGCTTTCTGAGGGCTGGGAGTTTCACGCGCTCAACCCCCCCACCCTCACCAACGCAACCCTGCCCGGCAACGGCTACGCCTCACGCTTCCCGGCAAGCTTCGCGTTCGAGGGGTCGACCTATCAAGACGGAGGTGGGCCAACGACGGTGACCGCCGACGTGCCCGGGGTCGGTACCTGCACAGTGCCCGTGGCCGCCAACCAGTTCTCATGCCCGATTGACTTCACCCTCGCCGGCGACGGCACCTACCCCTATACGATCACCACCACGACCAGCTTTGCGACCTCCGATGTGCGCAGCGGCACGGTGCTCATCGACGCTACGCCCCCAGGTTTCACGAGCATCACGAGCCCCGCCGATAGCGAGGTAGTAGCGGACCTCACCCCGACGATCGTCGGCACCGGTGAACCGGGCGGCACGGCTTTCCCGCTGTTCTTTCCTTCGTTCAGCCCGGCCTGCGCCCCGACCCCGATCAACGGCTCGGGGGGGTGGTCATGTGCACTCGCTCCCGTCACGCCGGGCTCGTACACGATTGGCAGCTACCAAGAAGATGCCATCGGCAACATCGGGCCGAGCCCCGACCCGCAGGTGACGTTCTCGGTGGTTGCTCCCCCGCCTCCCCCGCCCGCGCCTCCGGCCCCACCTGCTCCTGTCGCGCCCGCACCGGTCGTTCCCCTCCCCGTCACCGCGGAACCCGCCGGACAAGTCGAGCCAGACACTCAGCCCACCCCAATTCCGACGCCAACTCCCGAGATCGAGCGCGAGCCCTCCGATGACGAGGTCAACCCGATTGCGGCGCCGGCACAACCACCCGCTTCTGGGCCCGGCGTCGTGGGCGGGGGCGGTCTGACCGACCCCAGCGTGTTCGGCACGACGTTGCGCACGCCGTTCGACGTGTTCAGCACCCCCGCAATCGTCATTGCCGGCGCCATCGCCGGTGCCGCCTCGTTCCTTCTTTTCGTGGCGGTTCCAGCCGAGCTGCTGCACGCCACTATCCGCGAGAATTATCACCGCCTTCCCGCCTGGCGCGGGTCGTGGCGCAACCGCATGACGGCGTGGGGCGACCGCCTGCAGCGCCGCTTCGGGCGCACGGCATCCCTCGTGGCCGTCATCGCCTTCGTGGCGGGGGTCACGACTCTCGTCGATCCGAACGCTGGATTCACTGCCGCGACATTCCGACTCTGGCTCGCGATCGCGATCTCGCTGTTCATCGTCAATGTGCTCGGCGGGCTGGCCTTGCGCTCAGCCGCGAAGCGCTGGTTCGACGTCGAGATCGTGCAGCGCATTCTGCCCGGCGCTATTCTGCTGACCGTGGCAACCGTTCTGCTCTCGCGGTTGTTCGGCGTCGCCCCCGGCCTACTCTTCGGTCTCGTGCTGGGCACTCAACTCGCCCGCGAGCTGAAGAAAGACGAATCGGGTCGCCTTGCCGCCTTCGTCACGACCGTGCTGCTGGCGTTCGGCATCGGGGCCTGGATGCTCTACGGAGCCTCGACCGCCCTCGGCTCGCCCGAGCCAGGGTTCGCCGAGCTGCTCTGGCGTGAGACCCTCGTGGCGATCACGGTCGAGTCACTCACCTCGCTGGTCATCGCACTCATTCCGATCACGTTCATGGACGGCAGGTCGATCTGGCAGTGGTCGAAGCTCGCGTGGGCGGGGCTCGCCTCGGTAGCGATGCTCGCCTTTGTGACGATCATCGTGCCACTGCCCGACGCGTGGGAAGAGACGGCGGGCCCGCTCTCGCTGACAGTCGTGCTGTTCGTCGGCTTCGCCGTGCTGACGGTCGTCGTGTGGGCCGTGTTCCGTTGGCTTGCCACGCGTGAGGAGCGCGCGGCGCGCGCTGCCGTGGAGGAGCGCGAGCGCGTCTAGCCCCGGGGGGCTAGTAGCGGTAGTGGTCGACCTTGAACGGGCCGGCCGGGTTGACTCCGATGTAGCTCGCCTGGCGCGGGGTGAGCTCGGTGAGCTTCACGCCGAGGGCGTCGAGGTGCAGTCGCGCTACCTTCTCGTCGAGCACCTTCGGCAACACGTGCACGCCGATCGGGTAGGCGTCGAGGTTCGTGTGCACCTCGAGCTGAGCGAGCACCTGGTTCGAGAACGAGGCACTCATGACGAAACTCGGGTGCCCGGTGGCGTTGCCGAGGTTCATGAGGCGTCCTTCGCTGAGCACGAGAATCGAGCGACCGTTCGGCAGACGCCACTCGTGCACCTGCGGCTTGATTTCGATTCGCTCGGCGCCCGGCAGTGACTCGAGCCCGGCCATGTCGATCTCGTTGTCGAAGTGGCCGATGTTGGCCACAATCGCGAGGTGCTTGAGGGCGAGCATGTGTTCGAGGGTGACCACGTTCTCGTTGCCGGTGCCGGTCACGAGAATGTCGATCGTGCCGATGACGTCGTCGAGCGTCGTCACCTGGTAGCCGTCCATGGCCGCCTGCAGGGCGTTGATCGGGTCGACCTCGCTGATGATGACGCGCGCACCCTGGCCGCGCAGGGCCTCAGCGGCGCCCTTGCCGACATCGCCGTAGCCGACGACGAACGTGGTCTTGCCGCCCATGAGCACGTCGGTGGCGCGGTTGAGCCCGTCGGGCAGCGAGTGACGAATGCCGTACTTGTTGTCGAACTTGCTCTTCGTGATCGAGTCGTTGACGTTGATCGACGTGAACAGTAGCTTGCCGTCGCGGTGCAGCTCATAGAGGCGGTGAACGCCTGTGGTGGTCTCTTCTGTCACGCCGCGGATGCCCTTGCCAATGCGCGTCCACCGCTGCGGGTCGCTCTGCAGCGAGTCGCGCAGTACGTCGAGAACAACGCGCCACTCTTGGCTGTCACCCTCGGCCGGCTCGGGCACGGCGCCCGCCGCCTCGAACTCGGTGCCCTTGTGCACGAGCATGGTGGCGTCTCCGCCGTCGTCAAGAATGAGGGTGGGGCCTTCGGCGCCCTCGGCGCTCCAGTCGAAGATCTGCTGGGTGGCCCACCAGTACTCTTCGAGGCTCTCGCCCTTCCAGGCGAAGACGGGGGTACCTTCGGGCTTCTCGGCAGTGCCGGTCGGGCCGAGCACAACGGCGGCCGCGGCCTCGTCTTGCGTCGAGAAGATGTTGCAGCTCGCCCAGCGCACCTCGGCGCCGAGCGCGCGCAGCGTCTCGATGAGCACGGCGGTCTGCACGGTCATGTGCAGCGAGCCGGCGATGCGCGCACCCTTGAGCGGCTGGTGCGGTCCGAACTCTTCGCGCAGGCTCATGAGGCCCGGCATCTCGTGTTCGGCGAGACGGATCTGGTGGCGACCAGCCTCAGCAAGGCTCAGGTCGGCGACCTTGTATGACACGCCGTTGCGGGTGTCGGTCGTGAGTGCGGCGGCGGGGCGCGCGGGAGTGTCGATGCTCATGCCGACATTCTCGCAGGATCAGGCCTGAGGTTACGCCGGGTATTCGTGCGCGCAACTCAGGCTGAGCGCACTCAGGGCGTCGGCGACCGGTCACCTTTGCGACTACAGCCTGAGTTACGAACACTCACGCGCGAATGAGGGCGAGCACCTCGTCGCGGATGAGCGCCATCGTGACCGGGCTCGCGGCCTCGGCGTTCAAGCGCAGTAAGGGCTCAGTGTTCGAGGGGCGCACGTTGAACCACCAGAAGCCGCTGTCGTCAGCTCCGGCACCATCGAAACCGGCAACATGGGCGCCGCCACCGCTAGCACCGCCACCGCTAGCACCGCCACCTCCGGTCACCGTGAGGCCGTCGAGCTCGTCGAACTCACCGCGACCCTGAAAGGCCTCGACAATTCGGGTGTAAGCGGCGGGCACGTCGGTGACCGTCGAGTTGATCTCGCCGCTGGCCGAGTAGGGCGTGAACTCGGCCGAAAGCGCCGAAAGCGGCCCGTCGTACTCACCGAATTGGGCGATGAGGTGCATCGCCGCGAGCATGCCGTTGTCGGCACCCCAGAAGTCGCGAAAGTAGTAGTGCGCCGAGTGTTCGCCGCCGAAGATAGCGCCCGTGGAATGCATGACGTCTTTGATGAGCGAGTGACCGACGTGCGTGCGCACCGGAATCGCACCGGCAGCGGTGATCGTCTCGGGCACGATGCGCGAGGTGATGAGGTTGTGGATGACCCGAATCTCGCCGGTCTCGCCCATGGCGCGCACCCGCGTGATCTCGCGCAGAGCCACGATCGCGGCCACTGCACTGGGCGTGACCGGCTGGCCGAGCTCGTCAACCACGAAGCACCGGTCGGCGTCGCCGTCGAACGCCAGCCCGAGGTCGGCGCCGTGGTCGACCACGGCGTTCTGTAGGTCAACGAGGTTGGCGGGCTCGAGCGGGTTCGCCTCGTGATTGGGGAAGGCTCCGTCGAGCTCGAAGAAGAGCGGGATGATCTCGAGCGGCAGCGCGGCAAGACCGGCGGCCGTGCCGAGCACGGCGGGTACGGTCATGCCGCCCATGCCGTTGCCGGCATCCACCACAATGCGCAGGGGGCGCATGCTCGAGAGGTCGACGAGCTCGCGCAGGTAGGCGGCGTAGCCGGGCAACACGTCGCGGTTCGAGAGCGTGCCCGGAGCATCCACAGCCGTAATGGAACCGGCGGCAAGATAAGCCTGTGCGCGGTCGCGGATGCTCCCGAGACCCGTGGCGAGGCTGATGCCCTGGGCGCCCGCCCGGCAGAACTTGATGCCGTTATAGGTGGCGGGGTTATGGCTCGCGGTGAACATTGCGGCGGGCACGCCGTAGTGCCCGCTCGCGAAGTACGTCTCGTCGGTCGAGCAGAGCCCGAGCATGATGACGGATGCGCCTCGCGCCTGCGCGCCGCGAGCGAAGGCGGCCGCGAAGCCCGGAGAGCTGTCGCGC
>JBBRWT010000100.1:0-7987 GCA_038249035.1 Actinomycetales bacterium | reverse complement strand
CCACGCGGGGCGTGGTGTTGGTAGGCGTTCCTGTAAAATTTGTGGTCGGCACCATCCATGTGCGCTTTTTGGAGCACAGGGAGGCGTGGCTCGAAGGTGTGCGGGTCAGCCAAGCCCATCGCAAGCAGGGCATCGCCGGTCTTTTGGTTTGGGGGCGGCATGCCACCTGAGACGCGGGGGTCTGGGGGGTGTGAGCACCCCGCCGCCTCATGACCACTCAGCGGCTAGTTGCCGCCCTCGAGCAGTTCGACCTCAATCGGCGAGAAGCCCGCTCCCGTGATGTCGACCCCTTCAGCTTCGAGTTCGTCCAGCGCACGCTGGATCCACTCGTTGGTGAACGCCGATGCGGGCGGCTCAGCCGTGATGAGGCTCGCGCCGCTCTCGTTGACGGCGCTCAGTGCCGCGGCAACCGTGTCAGCGAAGGCGCCCTCATCGATGAACCCGATGCCGTTCGGGGCCGGCCAGATGAGCTTGCTGGTCTCGTTGACCATCCACAGCTCGTGGCTCGGGCCCCAGCCAGAACCGGCGTTGATGGTGATCATCGAGGCCTCCACGGGGTTCTCAGCCGCGTAGACCCAGCCCTTGATGACGGCCTTGAGGAACGCGACCGTCGTCTCTTGGTACTCGGTGTCGCTCGCGAGACGCTCAGTGTCTGCCCAGATGGCGTCTTGCAACATGGCACCGACGGTGTCTTCGTAGCTGATGACGTTGAGGTCTTCAGCCGTGTAGAGCTCACCCGTGTCGGGGTTGACCGACTCGAGAACCTGGGCGTACTCGTTGTAGGTCATCGCCTGTGCGGCGTCGATGTCACCGGCAAGGAAGGCGTTCATGTTGAAGTCTTGCGTGATGATCTCGACCGTCGATGCGTCGAGGCCCTCTTCGGCCATGGCCGCGAAGATCTCCCACTCGTTGCCGAAACCCCAGGAGCCGATCTTCTTGCCTTCGAAGTCGGCGACCGACTCAATACCGCTGTCGGCCCACGCCACCTGCAGCGTGCCCGAGCGCTGGAAGATCTGCGCGATGTTGGTGACGTTGGCACCGGCTTCAATCGAGCCGAGCACCTTCGGTACCCACGCGATCGCGTAGTCAACATCACCGTTGGCGAGGGCATCCTGCGGAACGATGTCGCCGCCCGACGGAATGATCTCGACGTCAAGGCCGGCTTCTTCGAAGTAGCCCTGGTCGGCGGCGGCGAAGTAGCCAGCGAACTGGCCCTGCGGCAGCCACTGCAACTGCAGCTTCACCGGCGTGAGTTCGGCCGCGGGCTCGCCCCCCGTGTCGGTTTCGGCGGGAGCGGAGCAGGCGGATAGCGCGAGCGCGGCGGTCAAGCCGATCGCGCTGAACGTCGCAAAGCGACGGGTGCGGTTCATCATGTGCTGTGTCCTTTCGGTGTTGTCGACGGTGCAGAAGTGGTGCAGGTCGGCCCCGGTGGTGCACGGGGACGCTCGGGGGTTTCACGTCACCGTCGACGCGAAGCCCAACGTTCGAGAGCAAGAGTGACGAGGTAGAACGCCAGCCCCAGCGCGATTGCGGCAACGACGTAGGCCCAGGCGCGCGGGTACGCGCTCGAGGCTGCCGAGGTTGAGATGAGTCCTCCCAAGCCGCCCCGCGGGCCGCCAAAGTACTCGGCCACGAGCGCTGAGATCACGGCGAGCGACGACGCAAGGCGGATGCCCGTGAAGGTGTAGGGCACGGCCGTTGGCAACGTGATGGTGCGCATCACCTGCCACGGCGTCGCGGCAAAGCTGGTCATGAGTTCTCGGTGCACGGGCTGTGTCTGCCGCAGCCCGCGCGCGGTCGTGATGAAGACGGGCACGAACGCGGCGAGTGACGCAATAAGTTGGCGACCGGTCCGTGAGTCGGCGCCGAACATCGTGTTGAGCACGGGTGCCAGCGCGACGATCGGGATGACCGCCAGGGCCGCGACGATCGGTGCGAGCATCCCGTCAAGCAGTCGGCTGGTCGAGGCGACAAGGGCCGCCACCACTCCGAGCAGCGAGCCAGCCACGAGCCCGACGAAGGCGTTCAGCCCGGTGATGCCAGCGGCACTCAACATCGACGGCCAGAACTCAATGATCTCGGCGATGATCGCCGCGGGGCTCGGCAGTAGGTAAGCCTCGACGAGGCCACTGCCGGCCAGCAGCTGCCAGATGCCGATCACCGCACCCCCGAGCACGACCGGTGCGATCGCCCGCTCAGCACCACTCGCTGTGCGGCCCAGCGGGCCGACGGGCGGGCGCGTGCGGGGGCGGGAAGGGCCGGGGGTGCGGGTGAGCGTGCTCGCACGGGTCTCGGTGGTCATCAGCGGTTCTCGACCCCGCGCGGCGCAGTGGCATGAGTTCCGCCGTGGAGCGCTTCGCGAACGGCGGTGATCATCTCGAAGAAGCTGGCGTCTTCGCGCAGGTCGTCGGCGCGACTCCCGGTGCTTCCGAGTGACATCGGCACGACCTCAGCAATGCGCCCTGGCCGCGGCGACATGACGACGACGCGGTCGCTCAGGTACACCGCCTCAGGAATCGAGTGCGTCACGAACACGACCGCAGCACCCGTCTCTGCCGCGATGCGCAGTAGCTCGGTCTGCATGTACTCGCGCGTCATCTCGTCGAGCGCACCGAACGGCTCGTCCATGAGCAGCAACTGCGGTTTCTTGGCGAGCGCCCGGGCGATCGCGACCCGCTGTTGCATACCGCCCGAGAGTTGGTCAGGAAAACGGTCGCCAAAGTCACCCAGGCCGACGAGAGCGATGAGTTCGTCAACGCGCTGACGCACCTCGGCACGGGCCATTCCAGAAAGTTCGAGCGGCAACGCGATGTTCGCCGACACCGTGCGCCACGGCAACAGTCCTGCCTGCTGAAAAGCGATGCCGTAGCGCTGGTCGACTCTCGCCTGGTGCGCGCTCGTGCCGAACACCTCCACGGTGCCGGCGGTCGGAGTCTCCAGGTCGGCGATCAGGCGCATCAAGGTGCTCTTACCGCATCCTGACGGGCCAATGAGCGACACAAACTCGCCCGGCGCAACATCGAGGTCGACCGCGCTCAGCGCCGTGACGTGCCCGCTCTTGGTGTCGAAGATCTTGTCGACGCCTCTGACGACAACTGCGGCGCTCATGCTTCTCCTTCAGTGCGGCGGTAGTCCTTCACGAGCAGTCCGAGCAATGCCACCGATCCGGCGGCGATGAGCCCGAGGGCAATCGCGCCAAAGATGGGCGCCCACGCTTTTGCCGGGTCGCCACTGGCCTGGCCGGCATATTGGATGACTAGCCGCCCAATACCGCCCTGCAAGCCCGTCGACACTTCGGCGACAACGGCCCCGACGACCGCGTTGGCGGCAGCGAGCCGCAGAGCCGGCAACAAGAACGGAACGGCTGCGGGCAGTCGCAAGTGCACCATGGTCGGCCACCATCGGGCCGAGTAGGTGTGCAGCAGTTCACGGTGGATGCGGTCAGGGGCCTGAAGCCCCTTGAGCGCTCCGACCGCCACGGGAAAGAACGCGAGGTAGCTCGCGATGACCGCCACGCTCATCCAGTCTTGCCACTCGAACGCGCCAATCTCGATTCGCGAACCCCAGCTTTTGACGAGCGGTGCGAAGGCGATCAAGGGCACCGTCTGGCTGAGAACGATCCACGGCAGCAGAGCCGACTCGGCCAGAATCCAGCGCTGCATGATGAGCGCGAGGCCGATGCCGACGACGACTCCGACGACCCACCCGACGGCCGCGATACCGAGCGTGAGGCCCGCCGCGATGACGATCTCAAGCCACAGCACGCGCGCCCCTTCGGCGCGGGTGACGGGCTCGAACAGGCGCCCCACCATGTCCCAGATGTGTGGCATGGCCAGGTCACTCGTGCGAGGCAGCACCCGCACGTCGCCGATCAGCAGACCGTCGGCAGGGCCAAGCCACTTATAGAGTTCCGACGCCACGGCGAGCGCGATGATGCCGAGCAGCCCGTAACCTGCCGCTTTCAGCCGCGCACCCTGACCAGCGCGCCGCCGCCGGGGCGGGGCCAGCAGGGTGGCGGCGTCGCTCATACCTTGGCCTGCTTGTTGCCATTCAGGGCGGGGATCACGTGCTCGCCGTAGACACGCAAGGTCTCTTCTTTGTTGTCGTGTTGCAGGTAGCCGGCGAACTGGTCGACGCCGAGTTCTTTCAGTGCTTCGAGCTTTTCGATGTGGTCTTTCGCATCACCCAGTACGCAGAACCGGTCGACGATTTCATCGGGCACGAAGTCGACGTGGTCGTTTCCGGCCTTGCCGTGGCTGTTGTAGTCATAGCCAGCCCGGCCCGCGATGTAGTCGGTCAATGCGCTCGGCACGTCGCTGGAGTCGCCGTGCTTGGCGACAATGTCAGCCACGTGGTTTCCGACCATTCCACCGAACCACCGCACTTGGTTGCGCATGTGGTCCCAGTCGGTGCCGATGTACATCGGCGCTGCGACACAGAACTTGATGCTCATCGGATCGCTCCCCGCGTTGTCGGCGGCCGTGCGCACCGTCTCGATCATCCACTTGGCGATGTCGAGGTCGGCCAGCTGCAAGATGAAGCCGTCACCGACCTCACCCGTGAGCTTGAGCGCGAGCGGGCCGTACGCGGCGACCCACACTTCGAGCTCGCTGCCGTGACTCCACGGAAACTGCAGCATCGACCCGTTGTACTCGACGGCCCGCGAGTTGCCCAGTTCGCGAATCACGTGGATCGACTCGCGCAGGTCTTTCAGCGTCGTCGGCTTGCCGTTCGTGACACGCACTGCAGAGTCACCTCGGCCGATACCCACGACCGTGCGGTTACCGTACATCTCGTTGAGCGTGGCGAACACACTGGCCGTGACGGTCCAGTCGCGAGTGGCGGGGTTAGTGACACACGGGCCCACCGTGATGCGGTTGGTTTCGGCCAGAATCGCTGAATAGATGACGTACGGCTCTTGCCACAAGATGTGCGAATCAAACGTCCACACGTGGCTGAAGCCGTACTGCTCAGCGAGCTTGGCAAGGTGCACCGTGCGGCTGGCAGGCGGGTTGGTCTGGAGTACTGCTCCGAAATCCATGGATGCTCTTTCTCTGTTTTCTCAGAAGCTCAGTTCGTGCCACACAGGGTCGTCGAGACTCAGACGAGGTACTGCGTGAGGCCGCGACGCAGGTACTGGCCGTGGCCTGCGCGACCGTGGAACGCGTCATCCTGAATCACGACCGAGCCGCGCGAGATGACCGTGTCGACCTTGCCGTCGATCTCAAAGCCTTCCCACGCCGCGTGGTCCATATTCATGTGGTGCTTGCGACCGGTCGGCTTGCCGTCCTCATCGACCGGCATACCAATGCTTGTGTGGCCGTTCGGGTCGTAGAGCACGATGTCGGCGTCGGCTCCGGGCGCGATGACGCCTTTCTTTCCGTACAGGCCAAACATGCGCGCGGGCGTGGTCGAGGTGATCTCGACCCAGCGCTCGAGCGTGATCTGGCCGGTCACGACGCCCTGGTACATCAGATCCATGCGGTGTTCGACCGAGCCAATGCCGTTGGGAATCTTTGAGAAGTCGGTCAGGCCGAGTTCTTTCTGGTCTTTCATGCAGAACGGGCAGTGGTCGGTCGACACCATCTGCAGGTCGTTCGTGCGCAGGCTCTGCCACATGTGATCTTGATGCCCCTCGGCGCGTGAGCGCAGCGGCGTCGAGCACACCCACTTTGCCCCCTCGAAGGCTCCGTACTTTTCGCTCACTGCACCCAGTTGCTCTTCGAGCGACAGATAGAGGTACTGCGGGCAGGTCTCGCCGAACACGTTTTGCCCGTTGTCACGAGCGGCCGCCAGCTGCTCAACCGCTTGCTTGGCGCTCACGTGCACGATGTAGAGCGGCGCACCGGTCAGGTGGGCGAGCATGATGGCGCGGTGCGTGGCCTCTTCTTCCATCTGCCAGGCGCGTGCAACGCCGTGGTAGTACGGGTCGGTCTTGCCCTTGGCGAGCAACTGGCTGACGAGCACGTCAATCGCCGGGCCGTTTTCGGCGTGCATCATCGTCATGAGCCCGTGCTCGGCGGCCACCTGCATGGCGCGCAGAATCTGCGCGTCATCGGCGTAGAACACGCCGGGGTAGGCCATGAACATCTTGTAACTGGTGATGCCCTCGTCGATGAGCTTGGGCAGCGCGGCGAGTGAGTCGTCGTCAACGCCGCCCACGATCTGGTGAAAGCCGTAGTCGATGGCGCAGTTGCCGCTGGCCTTCTCGTGCCAGGCAGCGAGGCCGTCAAAGACCTTCTGCCCCGCGGTTTGCACGGCGAAGTCGATGATGCTCGTGGTGCCGCCCCAGGCGGCGGCGATCGTGCCCGTCTCGAACGTGTCAATGGCGGCGGTACCACCGAACGGCAGTTCCATGTGGGTGTGGGCGTCGATGCCGCCCGGAATCACGTACTTGCCGGTGGCGTCAATGACCGTGTCGACGGATGCCGCCAGGTCGTGGCCCAGCAGGGTCGACCCGGGAGCGAGCACGGCGACGATGGTCTCGCCGTCGATGAGCACGTCGGCCGCACCGCGGCCCGTGGCGCTGACGACCGTGCCGCCGGTGATGAGCGTCGTGGTCATGGTTTCACCACCGCCGTGTACGACTCGGGGCGACGATCGCGGTAGAACTGCCAGTTGTTGCGCACTTCGCGAATGAGCCCAAGGTCGATATCGCGCGTGACGATCTCGGTCTGGTCTTGGCTGGCCACCTCGCCGACATAGTTGCCGCGCGGGTCAACGAAGTAGCTCGAGCCGTAGAAGGTCACAGCGAGATCGCC
Organism: Actinomycetales bacterium; assembly: GCA_038249035.1. Classification (GTDB taxonomy): domain Bacteria; phylum Actinomycetota; class Actinomycetes; order Actinomycetales; family Microbacteriaceae; genus Microcella. Next base: position 1,226 of record JBBRWT010000100.1, on the reverse strand, counting down.
AAACTCGTCAGACTCGGTGCCGATGCGGTTGTTCGCCGCGATGAAGTATTGGTTCGCGGCGGCCGCGGCGGGCTGCTCGAGTTCCCACAGCCGATTCGAGAGGCCGGGCTTCGTCGCGCTGGGGTTGAACACCAGCTCGGCGCCATTGAGGCCGAGCTCGCGCCATCCTTCAGGAAAGTGGCGGTCGTAGCAGATATACACGCCGACCTTGCCGACGGCCGTATCGAACACGGGGTAGCCGAGGTTGCCGGGGCGAAAATAGAACTTCTCCCAGAACCGGTCGAGGTTCGGAATGTGGTGCTTGCGGTATTTGCCGAGAATCGTGCCGTCAGCATCCACCACGACGGCGGTGTTGTAGTACACCCCGGGCATGTCTTCTTCGTAGATCGGCAAGACCATGACCAGCTTCAGTTCTTTGGCGAGCTTCGCGAAGCGCTGAACGATCGGGCCGTCGGCGGGTTCGGCATAGTCGTAGTATTTGGCGTCTTCGATGATGCCGAAATACGGGCCGTAGAAAAGCTCTTGAAAACAAATGATCTGGGCACCGTCTGCGGCGGCATCGCGCGCGAACTGCTCGTGCTTGGCGATCATCGATTCCTTGTCGCCCGTCCACGTGGTCTTGGTGATAGCAGCACGGATGGTGGTCATGGGTGGTTCCCCTCTTCGACTGTGAACTGGGGCCAGTGTGCGCTTCGAGCATTTCCGACTCGTTTCGCGCAATGACGCGTGAGTAAAACCTAGGGCGCGGGTGCGCATCGTGATAGCGACACGCACATATGAGCAGAGGTTCGCGGCGCTAGCGTTGCTCGCATGAGGATTGCGGTGCTCGCGGGCGGTGTCGGAGGCGCGCGGTTCGTGCGCGGGCTGCGCGAGGCGGTACGCCGGGCCCCTGTCGGGTCAGGGATGTCGGGCGCGGCGATCGACGTGATCGTCAACACCGGCGACGACTGGTGGCTCGCGGGCTTGCGCATTACCCCCGATCTTGACTCGATGCTGTACACGCTGTCAGGGCAGAACGACGAGGTGCGCGGGTGGGGTCGCGTCGGCGAGAGCGAGCGGGTCTCGGCCGAACTGCAGGCCTACGGCGTTACGCCCGACTGGTTCACGCTCGGCGACCTCGACCTGGGCACGCACATCGCGCGGTCGGCCTGGCTGAGGGCAGGACTCACTCCCTCCGACGTGGTCGAGCGACTGACCGCGCGCTGGAATATCGGCGGCGTGCGCCT
>JBBRWT010000099.1:0-8046 GCA_038249035.1 Actinomycetales bacterium | reverse complement strand
TCTCGATACCGTTCTTGGCCGCCGATGCGACGAACGCCTCGAAGACGGCGACGGTACCCAGGTCGGGGTGCACAGAGTCATGGCCCCCTTCGCTCGAGCCGATCGCCCAGGGACTGCCGGGGTCATGTGGGCCAGGGTTCAGGGTGTTGTTCGGGCCTTTGCGATTGAGTCGCCCGATCGGATGGATCGGCGGCAGGTAGACGACGTCGAAACCCATGCTCGCGATCGCCGGCAACCGCTTGGTTGCGGTGGCGAAGGTACCGCTCTGCCAGGAGCCATCTTTGAGTCGCTTGGCCCCCTCGGAGCGCGGAAAGAACTCGTACCAGCTGCCCACTGCGGCGCGCGTGCGTTCTACCCGCAATTCGAGCTGCTCACTGTGCGTGAGAAGGCTGCGCAGCGGATGCGCCGAGAGCGCCTGGACGACGCGGGCGTCGGTCGCGACGGCCAGCCGGGCCGCCGGGGTCAGGGTCATCTTGCGCATTGCTGTGCGGGCATCCGTCAGCACGGATGCGGCGGGGGAACCCGACGCGAGGGTCGCGGCGCGCTCCAGAAGCAACGCCCCCTCGAGCAACATGAGTTCAACGTCGACGCCCGCGGCGATCTTGATCGTCGCGGCGTGCAACCAGGTCTGCCAGTCGTCGCCGTAGGCCTCGACGTGCCAGAGCCACAGACCGGCCTGTTCGAGCTGCACCTCGACGTGCCATCGGTCGGTGCCCGGACCCCCTTGCGCAAGCGTGTGGCGTTCGATGGTGCCGTCGGGCACACTCAGCACGAGCTCGGCACCCAGCGCGTCGTGCCCATCTCGAAACACGGTCGCGGCGAAAGGTACGACTTCGCCGACAAAGGCCTTGCTAGGCCACCGGTTCTCGGGCTGCCGCGGGCTCAGCTCACGGATGGGGATGCGCCCGATGTGGTGCGCGAAGGGCGGAGTCTGCGTCGATGCCACCCCTCGACCCTACGCCGGGGGAGGGGCGGATGCGCGGACGCAGGTGGGCGGTTCCGCCGCCTCCACCGCGCGCGTCCGCCCTTGAGGGGACAAAATGTACCCCGGTAGGGGTACACGAGTCTTCGTCAATACCTAGGATTCTCAGGGGCTCGGTCGTACAGTGGGGCTCGGTAAATGATCGGCCGACACACCCACGTCGGCATGATGGCTGATGACCCAGCGTTCACCGACTCGCACGGAGCGACCCGAACTGCTCTGTGGTACAGGACCGAGACTCGATTTCCCCCAATCACGAGTTCGGTCCTGTGCGTCGTTAAGGGCCGGTTACGAAGAGACGGTTGCAACCACGCCAGCAACTACGAGCCGCCCGCGTGAGGCTGCTCACGATCTGGAACCGGTTCCCGAGCGGTCGCGCGCTCGCCTAGAGTGAAGTTTCGGGGTTTCCCACCGCGCCCCGCGCCGAGGAGTGATGAGAGTGAAGGCGATCCGCCGTTTCACCGTTCGTACCGTGTTGCCCGAATCGCTTGACGCCGTCTCGGCGCTCGCCGCCAACCTGCGCTGGTCATGGCATGAGCCCACGAAAGCTCTGTTCGCGCGCATCGACCCGCAGCGGTGGGAAGAACTCGGTCACGACCCGATCGCCCTGCTCGGCGCTGTCGACCCTGCGCGGCTCGATGAGCTTGCCCGCGATGCGGCGTTCATGGCTGACGCTGAGGCTCTGCGCGCCGATCTCAACGCTTACCTCGAGCAGCCGCGGTGGTACCAGTCGCTCACCGACGCCCCCGCGCGCATCGGCTACTTCTCGCCTGAGTTCGGCATCGCCTCGGCCATTCCACAGTATTCGGGCGGTCTCGGCATTCTCGCGGGAGATCACCTGAAGAGTGCGAGTGATCTCGGGCTGCCGCTCATTGGGGTGGGCCTGTTCTACCGCGCCGGCTATTTTCGCCAAGCGATCGATCGTGACGGTTGGCAAAAAGAGAGCTACCCGCTGATCGACCCGGACGGGCTCCCGATGCAGATGCTGCGCGAGCACGACGGCAGCGCGGTGCGCATCACGCTGACTTTGCCCGGCGGTGAGGCCCTGCACGCGCGGGTCTGGCAGATGCAGGTCGGTCGCGTCGTGCTGTTGCTGCTCGACACCGACATCCATGACAACACTGACGAATTGCGCGGCGTCACCGACCGGCTCTACGGCGGCGGCGGCGAGCACCGGCTGTTGCAAGAGCTACTGCTCGGCATTGGTGGCGTGCGCGCCATCAAGCGCTACGTCGATGTGACGGGCTCTGCGGCACCCGAGGTGTTCCACACGAATGAGGGCCACGCCGGATTCCTCGGGCTCGAGCGCATCAGCGATCTCATCGCCGAGGGGCTGTCGTTCACCGAGGCGCTTCAGGTCGTGCGGGCTGGCACCCTGTTCACCACACACACACCGGTTCCGGCTGGCATCGACCGTTTCGAGGGTGAGCTCATTGAGCGCTACTTCTCGACCGACTTGCTTCCCGCCGTAAACGCTGCCGATGTGCTCGCGCTCGGCACCGAAGACTACGAGGGCGGAGACCCGGCCGTGTTCAACATGGCGGTGATGGGCTTGCGACTCGCGCAACGTGCTAATGGCGTCAGCAAGCTCCACGGCGATGTCTCACGGGGCATGTTCGGTGCCCTGTGGGAAGGCTTCGACCAAGACGACGTGCCGATCACCTCGGTCACTAACGGCGTTCACGCCCCCACCTGGACCGACCCTCTCATGGTTGCCCTCGCCAAAGACAAGCTCGGCACCTACGAGACCTCGGCCTGTGACTGGCACTCGGAGGCCGTTACCGACGCCGACCTGTGGTCGGTGCGACGCGCCATGCGCCAGCAGCTTGTCGCCGACGCGCGTGAGCGGGTCACGGCTGCCTGGGCCGAGCAGAACCCGGGTGTGGCTGCGCCCAGCTGGATGAGCGAGCTGCTCGACCCTGACGTGCTGACCATTGGTTTTGCGCGCCGCGTGCCGACGTACAAGCGCCTCACTCTCATGCTTCACGACCCCGAGCGACTGCGCGCCCTGCTCACCCACCCCGAGCGCCCCGTACAGCTCGTCATTGCCGGCAAGTCTCACCCCGCCGACGACAGCGGCAAGGCGCTCATTCAAAAGCTCGTGCAGTTCGCTGCCGATCCTGAGTTGCGCCGACGCATCGTGTTTTTGCCCAACTACGACATCGGCATGGCGCGAGTGCTGTATCCCGGCACCGACATCTGGCTGAACAACCCGCTTCGTCCGCTCGAGGCGTGCGGAACATCCGGAATGAAGGCGGCCCTCAACGGTTCGCTCAACCTGTCGATCCTCGACGGTTGGTGGAACGAGTACTACGACGCCGAGAACGGCTGGGCGATCCCGACCGCCGACGCTGCGGGCGACGGCGCCGAGCGCGACAAGCTCGAGGCCGAGGCCATGTACGACCTCATCGAGCACCAGATCGCGCCGCGGTACTACGACCGCGACGACGACGGCCTGCCGCGCCGCTGGCTGCAGAGCATCCGGCATACGCTCGCGACGCTCTCGCCTGAACTCTCGGCCGACCGTATGGTGCGCGAGTACGTCGAGCGGTTGTACGTGCCCGCCGCCCACGCTGAGCGCGCCATCACGGCCGACGGTTACCGGCCGGCGCGGGAGCTTGCCGCATGGAAGGCCCGCGTCGCCGCCGAGTGGCCCCACGTGGCCGTCACCCACGTCGAATCGGGCGGAGTGCAGTCGCCACAGGTCGGCGATGAACTGAAGGTGCGCGCGCATGTGCAGCTTGCAGGGCTCTCGCCCGACGACGTGCTCGTCGAGGTGGCTTTTGGGCGCGCCCGCAATGGCGACGACCTGATCGACGTGCGGCGCCAGGCGCTCGATCTCGCCGAGCACGAGCTGGGCCAGCCCGCGACCTTCGTCGGCACGGTGCCCCTGGGTCACTCGGGGTCCTTTGGCTACAACGTGCGCGTCACCCCTCGCCACACCTTGCTCGCTAACCCGGCCGAACTCGGCCTGGTGGCGGTCGCCCACTAGCGGCGCACCCCGGGTCGGTCAGCGCGCAATGTCGGCGAACTGGCCGCCCGTCATGCGCAACAGGTCGGCGGGCGCCAGTTCAATGTCGAAGCCGCGGCGGCCACCCGACACGTAGATCGTGTCCCAGAGCGCCGCGGTCTCATCGAGAACGGTCGGCAGGGGCGACTTTTGGCCGATCGGTGAAATGCCACCCACGACATATCCGGTTTTGCGCTCTGCCACGGCGGCGTCGGCCATGACGGCGCGCTTAGACCCGAAGGCTGTCGCGAGGGTCTTGAGGTCAAGCATCCCCGTCACAGGAACGATGCCCACGACGAGGCGACCGTCTGCCTCAGCCAGCAGCGTCTTGAACACCCGGTCGGGGTCGAGCTCGAGCGTCGTAGCCGCCTCGAGGCCGAAGTTCGTGGTGGCCGGGTCGTGCGCATAGGTGTGCGCGGTGAACGGGATGCCCGCCGCGACCAAAGCGACTGTGGCCGGGGTGCCCGGCCCGCTTTTCGTCGGCTTCGTGGCCTCGTGTTTCGACGTCTCGTGTTTCGACGTCTCGTGTTTCGACGTCTCGTGTTTCGACATCTCGCTTTTTGACACCGTCCTTGCGATTCGTCAGCCGTGCGCGCGAAACAGCAGCATCGAGGTGGGGCCGACAGTGAACGTCTCTCCAGGGCCGTGTTCTGACACGAGATCGCTGATGTCGTCGTGCGAGCTGTCCCACAGCAGCGTGTAGCCGTCGACACCCTCGTGTGCCGGAAGAGTGATCTCGACGGGCTCATCAATGCCGTGCACGACGAGCAAGATGCGGTTGAACTCTTCGAACTCGGGGGTTGAGGCGGCCAGGTATTGCAGGGTGCGCTCGGCGGGCGAGTCCCAGTCTTCCATCGTCATGGCCTGGCCCTCCTTGTTGAACCAGTCCATCTGAGTCGCGTTGGGCACCGTCTCGCCCCAGCGGCCGTAGCGCACGGGGCGCAGTGCCGGGTTTTCGCGGCGCAGAAGCAGCAGTCGTTTGACGACGCGATACAGGTCTTGCTGCCAGCCCTCATGGTTCCAGTCGAGCCATGTCAACTCGCTGTCGTGGCAGTAGGCGTTGTTGTTGCCGCGCTGACTGCGGCCGACTTCATCACCGGCGGTGATCATCGGCATGCCGGCACTGAGCAGCAACGTCGCCATGAGGTTGCGCATGGCCTTGCGCCGGGTAGCGGTGATGACCGCGTCGTCGGTGAGCCCTTCCACTCCGAAGTTGAAGGAGCGGTTGTTGTCGGTGCCGTCACGGTTGTCTTCGCCGTTACCCACGTTGTGCTTGGTGTCGTAGGCGGTCAGGTCGGCGACCGTGAAGCCGTCGTGCGCAGTGATGAAGTTAACGCTCGCGAGTGGCCCGCGCTCGTGGGCGAACACGTGGGCGCTGCCGGTCATGCGCCGGGCGAGAGAGCCGATGCCCTCGGGGGCCGAGCCGTGCGCACGAGCTGCACCGACATCCGTCAGCCAGAATGCGCGAGCACGGTCGCGAAACCCGTCGTTCCACTCGTGATAGTCGGCGGGAAAGTTGCCGACCTGCCATCCGCCCATGCCGACATCCCACGGCTCAGCGATCATCTTCACGCCCTGCAGAGCGGGGTCATCGAGAATGGCACGGAGCAGTGGATGCTCAGGGTCGAACTCCGCTTCGGCGTTGCGCCCCAGCGTCGCCATGAGATCGAAGCGGAACCCGTCGATCTGCACCTCGTTTGCCCAGTAGCGCAGCGAGTCGAGCACGAGCCGTTGGGTGGCCGGCATCGAGAAGTCAATCGTGTTGCCGCACCCCGTGGTGTCAATGTAGGTGCCGTCGGGAGTCTGCCGGTAGTAGCTCGCGGCGTCGATGCCGCGAAAGCTGGTCGTCGGGCCCTTCCGTCCTTCTTCTGCGGTGTGGTTGTAAACCACGTCGAGCACGACCTCGAGCCCGGCTTCGTGCAGCAGCTTGACCATGCCTTTGACCTCGCGCAGAACAGCGCCGGTGCCACCGAACTGCGCCTGACGCGTGGCATAGCTGGCGTGCGGGGTGAAGAAGTTGAGCGTGTTATAACCCCAGTAGTTGATGAGTCCCTGGCGTTGGAGCCGCTCCTCGCTCACGAACTGCTGCATGGGCAGCAGCTCGATTGTCGTGACGCCGAGATCTTTCAGGTAGGCGATCGTGGCGGGGTGTGCAACCCCGGCATACGTGCCGCGCAGTTCTTCAGGGAGCTCGGGCGCCAGCTTCGTGAGCCCCTTGACGTGAGCTTCGTAGAGCACCGTGTGGTCGAGCGGGATTCGCGGTTTTTGCACGCCCACCCAGTCGAAGGCGTCGTCTTGCACGTAGCTCCGCCAGTCGCCGTCGGGGGTGCGGGCGAGCCCGCGAGCGTAGGGGTCGAGAAGCAGCCGACTCGAGTCGAAGGCGTTCTTCGGGCCGGCGGGGCCGTCGACGCGCAGCGCGTAGCGAACTCCCGGCACGAGCGAGCGGCTCGTCACATGCCACACCCCAAAGCGGTTGCGCTGCAGCTCGTGGCTCTCGGCGATCCAGGTGGGGTCGTCGGCGGCAAAGATGCACAGCTCGATCGACGTGGCGTTCGCGCTCCACACCCTCAACTCGCCGCCGCGCGTGGTCTGTCGCACGCCAAGGTGCCCGAGAGTGTCCATCGTGGCCATGCGTCTTAGGCTAGGTCAACGCGAGACGCGCGCAGTTCACCGCGTGCTCGCCGAGAGGAGGCCTGCGTGATCTACCTCGACCACGCTGCTACCTCTCCCATGCCCGCCGAGGTGCGAGAGGTGTACCTCGCCGCGCTCGAGCTCGTCGGCAACCCGTCGTCGATTCACTCGGCCGGGCAGCACGCTCGTGCGGTGCTCGACGACGCTCGAGTGCGCATCGCCGCAACGCTCGGTGTCGACGCGATCGAAGTGACGTTCACGGGCGGCGGCACCGAGGCCGTCAATCTCGCCGTCAAGGGGCTGTACTGGGCGCGCAACGCGGTCGGCGGGGCGGATGCCCGGCTGCGGCCGCGCATCCTGGCCCCCCGAACAGAGCACCACGCAGCCCTCGACGCGGTCCAGTGGCTCGTCGCGCACGAGGGTGCCGAGGTCACGTGGCTCGAGGTTGATGTGCTCGGGCGTCTGCGCCTCGACGCGCTCGCCGAGGCGCTCGGCGACGGGGATGACGTGGCGCTCTTGACGATGCTGCACGCCAACAACGAGGTCGGCACACTGCAACCTGTCGCCGAGGCTGCGGCGCTCGCCGCGGCCGCCGGGGTACCCGTGCACGTCGATGCCATCGCGGCATATGGGCAGGTGCGGCTCGATCCACTGCCCGACGGGGTCTCGGCCGTGTCGGTCTCGGCGCACAAGATCGGAGGGCCCGTGGGGGTGGGTGCGCTCGTTTTACGCCGCACGGCCGAGGTCGTTCCGCTGCTGCACGGCGGCGGCCAGCAACGAGGGCGGTCAGGAACCATGGACGCCGCGGGTGCCGCCGCCTTTGCGCTCGCCGCCGAGCGGGCACACACCGAACTCGCCGAGCGCTCCGCGCACAAACGCGGGCTGCGGGTGCGGCTGGCGGAGGGCATCCGGCGCACAGTGCCCCATGCCGTGTTGCGCGGTGCCGCTGGTGCTGCGGCGGCCGAGTCCGACGCTGTTCGGGCCGCCGAACTTGACGCTCTGGCGCTGCCCGGCACGCTGCACCTGACTGTTCCCGGCGCCGAAGGTGACTCGCTGCTCATGCTGCTTGATAGCCAAGGAATCGCCGTCTCGACGGGGTCAGCGTGCCAGGCCGGAGTACCCGAGCCCAGTCACGTGCTGCTCGCCATGGGCCTCAGCGAGGCGGATGCCCGCGGCACTCTGCGTGTCACCCTCGGCCCGGCCACCACGGCCGACGAGATCGACGCGCTGCTGGCCGCGCTACCCGACGCGGTCGAGCGAGCTCTGGCGGCGGGGCTCGCGGCCCGCACCCCGCGCCTCGGGCGCTGAGCCGCACACTGCGCGGCGGGCGCTGAGCCGCACACTGCGCGGCGGGCGCTGAGCCGCACACTGCGCGGCGGGCGCTGAGCCGCACACTGCGCGGCGGGCGCTGAGCGACCGCACG
>JBBRWT010000098.1:0-8103 GCA_038249035.1 Actinomycetales bacterium | reverse complement strand
GATTCGCACGATCGCCGCGGATGGCCTGCCCGCGGGCATCACCGTGTGGTTCACGGGAGCCGAGGGCTTCACGGTCGACATCGCCGCCGTCTTCGAGGGCGCCAACTTCATCCTGCTAAGCGTGACCGCCCTGATCGTCGCGCTGTTGCTGATCATCACGTACCGCAGCCCAGTGCTGTGGATCGTGCCGCTTGCCGTGGTGGGAATTGCCGACTTTATTGCGGGCATCGCCGCCCGCCTCGTCGCCGAGGGGCTGGGAATCACGCTCGATGGCTCAGTCACGGGCATCCTGTCAGTGCTCGTCTTTGGTGCAGGCACGAACTACGCCCTGTTACTCATCGCACGTTATCGCGACGAACTCCGGCTTCATGTTGACCGCCGTGAAGCCATGGCCATCGCCCTGCGCGGCGCTGGACCCGCCATCATCGCGAGCGGATCGACCGTAGCGCTCGCTCTCGCGACGCTGCTCTTCGGAGAGCTCTCGGGTAACCGCTCTCTCGGTCTGGCGGGTGCTGTAGGAATCGTGGTCGCGATGGCATATGCGCTCCTCGTCTTGCCGGCAGCCCTCGTCGTCTTTGGCCGGTGGGTCTTTTGGCCGCTTATTCCTCGCTACGGCTCAGCAGACACGGTGTCGCGCAGCCCATGGGGAAAGCTCGGCCGCGCTGTGAGCAAGAAGCCGATTGTCGTGGCGATCGTCGGTTTCACCGTGCTGGCAGCTATGGCTGCCGGGCTGACGACACTCAACGTGGGTCTTTCGCAAAACGATCGCTTTATCGTGAAGCCTGAAGCGGTGTTGGGGCAAGAGCGCATCGCCGAGGCGTTCTCTGCCGGCAGCACCGCGCCCGCCGCGGTGCTTATACCCGCGGGTGACGCTGATGCAGTTCTTGCCAGCGTGCTCGAGGTCAACGGCGTGGTCGAGTCTCGACTCGGCCCTGCCAACAACGACATCGCACAGATCGACGTCATTCTTGATGCTGATCCCGAAAGCCAGCGCGCCTTCGACATCGTCGCCGGGCTGCGGCTCGCACTTGACGACCTCGGCGATGGCTCGGGGCTTGTAGGCGGTATTGACGCCGAAGGGCTCGATCTGCGCGACGCCCAGCAACGCGATCAAAACCTCGTGATTCCCCTGATCTTGGTGCTCGTGCTCGTGGTTCTCGTAGTGCTGCTGAGGGCTCTGGTCGCGCCGCTGCTGTTACTCGTTGCCGTTGTCGCCAGCTACTTCAGCGCCGTGGGTATCGGGTCGCTGCTGTTCACAACAGTGTTTGGGTTTTCGGGTGTCGACACCACAGTCTTGCTGTTCAGCTTTATTTTCTTGGTGGCTTTGGGCGTCGACTACTCAATTTTCTTGGTCACCCGCGCGAAAGAAGAGGTGCCGAAGCTCGGTACCTCAGAGGGGATGATCCGAGCACTCGCGTCGACGGGTGGTGTGATCACGAGCGCGGGCATACTGCTCGCGGCCGTGTTCGCCGTGCTCGGGGTCTTGCCGCTCATCGCGCTTACTCAGGTCGGTGTCATTGTCTGTATCGGTGTCTTGATTGACACCTTGCTCGTGCGCACGATCATCGTTCCCGCCATGACCTTCATCGCGAAGGATCGGTTCTGGTGGCCGCGTCGCCCCGAACTCACCGACGCTGAGGCAGCGGCACGCGGTGCCAACGGGCAGGCCGAGCGGATGCCTGAGCCGGTGTCGATCGCCTGATCACCCGTCTCGACATGACCCCGTGCCCTCGCTCCCTCCCGGCCTGTCGCCGTGCTGGGCGCGGGGGCAAGGGCGCATGCTGGAGGCGTGCACGAGCCGACCACCGCGCTGCGCGAGGCAATCGCGCTCTACGTGCGCGCCGTTGAACTTGAGCGGGGCGCAAGCTCGCACACCGTGCGGGCCTACGCCGGCGATCTTTCGACTTTTGCCGACTATGTCGATGCCCGCGGCGCCGAGCCCGACCCGGCACTCATCGACCTCGAACTCTTGCGTGAGTGGGTGTGGAGTCAGAACGATTCCGGACTCAGTGCCTCGAGCCTGGCGCGCCGCACGTCAACGATGCGCGGATTCACGGCCTGGCTCGCACGAACGGGCCGTGCGCCCGGCGACGCGGGCGTGCGACTGCGCGCGCCCCGCCCCGATCGGCACCTGCCCCGCGTGCTCTCGCGGCATCAGGTGGATGCCCTGCTTGACGGCCTGATCGCTCGAGCCGCGACGTTCGACCCCCCGGCGCTCCGCGACCTCGCGATGATCGAACTGCTCTACGCAAGCGCGCTGAGGGTGAGCGAGCTCGTCGGCCTCGATCTTGGCGATGTCGACGCTGCGCGCCGCGTCGTGCGGGTGCTCGGCAAGGGAGCCAAAGAGCGCGTGGTGCCGTTTGGCGTTCCCGCCGCTCGCGCGCTGGCCGGATACCTCGAGCACGGGCGCCCCATGCTACTCGGCGAGCGCTCGGGCGCCGCGTTCTTTCTCGGCGCCCGCGGAGCACGCGAGTCGACCCGTGCCGTTTACTCGATCGTCGCCGCTCTGCTCGCGGACCAGCCGGGTAGTGGCCCGTCAGGCCCACACACATTCCGACACACGGCCGCCACCCACTTACTCGACGGAGGCGCCGATCTGCGGGCCGTGCAAGAGATTCTCGGCCATGCGAGCCTCGGCACGACGCAGATCTACACGCACGTGAGCGCCGAGCGGCTCGCGTCGGTCTACCGCACCGCGCACCCGCGCGCGTGAGGGGCACCCCCCTCAACCCAGTGGCAGCAACACCGCGCGCTGTAGCCCGCCGAGATAGAGCAATGGCGACACGTACTCGCCGGCGACGCGCACCCCGAGGTGAACGCACGGCCGTGAGCAATGCCCGGGCTCGAGCACGCCGATCACATCGCCAGCCGAGACCCGATCGCCGTGCGACACGAGCGGAGTCACCGGTTCGACTGTGACGAGCACCTGGCCCGTGCGCACGGTGATCACCGGTCGGTCAACGACGACGCCCGCGAAGTGCACGACCCCGCTCGTGGCAGCGCGCACCTCGACGCCGTACTCGAGTGCCACGAGGTCGACCCCACGGTGGCCCGCGCCATACGGGGTCGGCGGGGCGAGGTACGCGCGCGCGACCACGCGGGGCCCGTCGACGGGCCACACCCATCCAGACTGCGTTGTGGTCGACGTCGAGAGCCCCGTGGGGGCGGGTGCCGTCGCGCCGGATGACGCGCCGGGCACGCCGGGCGCGGCGAACACCAGCAGGGCGACGAGAGCGAGCAGAGCGGAACGCATGTCGACAGCATCAGGGCGAGGGCCGCATCCGGATTCCGGCATTGGGCCCACGGGGGAGAACCCCGCACCCCACCGAGCCGGTGGGGGAGCGGTGATAGGCTGGCAGACGCAGTCGCGCTTGTCGCGGCTGACTTCGCGTGTCCATTTCATGGCGCATAGCCCCATCAGTCCCATCGGTCTCCGAGAAATCGGGGTGTAACCGTGCGGGTCGGGGCCAGCGCCGGGCACTAGGGCCCCTCCCGTCGGGCGGGGCGACAACTGAGAACAAAGGAGCACGGCCATGGCCGTCGTCACTATTCGCCAGCTGCTCGACAGCGGCGTGCACTTCGGGCACCAGACTCGCCGGTGGAACCCGAAAGTCAAGCGCTTCATTCTGACTGAGCGCAGCGGCATCCACATCATCGACTTGCAGCAGTCGTTGGGTTACATCGACAAGGCCTACGACTTCGTCAAAGAGACGGTCGCCCACGGCGGCACGATTCTCTTCGTCGGCACCAAGAAGCAGGCTCAAGAGTCGATCGCCGAGCAGGCAACGCGCGTGGGCCAGCCCTACGTCAACCAGCGCTGGTTGGGCGGTCTGCTGACCAACTTCCAGACTGTGTCGAAGCGCCTCGCGCGCATGAAAGAGCTCGAAGAGCTCGACTTCGACGACACCACCAAGGGCTTCACCAAGAAAGAACTGCTGATCAAGAAGCGCGAGCTCGACAAGCTTCACAAGTCGCTCGGCGGTATCCGCAACCTCACTAAGACCCCGAGCGCCATGTGGGTCGTCGACCCCAAGCGCGAGCACCTCGCCATCGACGAGGCTAAGAAGCTGGGTATTCCGGTGATCGGAATCCTCGACACGAACGCTGACCCCGACGAGTTGGCCTACCCGATCCCGGGTAACGACGACGCGATTCGCTCGGTCGCTCTGCTGACGCGCATCATCGCGGATGCTGCTGCCGAGGGCCTCATCCAGAAGCACCAGAAGCCCGAAGCTGAGGGCAACGTTTCTGCCGTCGAGCCGCTCGCTGAGTGGGAGCGCGAGCTTCTTGAAGCTGGCAACGCAGAGGCTGCCGTAGCCGAAGATGCCAGTGTTGACGAGGCGCCGGCTGCCGCAGAGGCCCCGGTTGTCGGCGAGGCGCCGAATGTTGACGAGGCTCAGGCCACCGAGAAGCCCGCCGAGAAGGCTCCCGCAAAGAAGGCCGCAGCCAAGCCTGTCGCTGAGGTCGTAGCCGAGCCTGCTGCAGAAGAGCCGGCTGCAGAAGAACCCGCTGCAGAAGAGCCGGCTGCAGAAGAGCCTGCTGCAGAAAAGCCGGCCAAGAAGCCGGCCGCCAAAAAGCCAGCCGCTGACAAGCCAGCGGTCGAGAAGCCCGCCGCCGAGGCCGACGCCCCGGCCGCTGAGACCAAGTAAGGATCCCTCTATGGCGAACGTCAGCCTGGAAGACATCAAGACCCTGCGCGAGCGCCTTGGCACTGGCATGGTCGACACGAAGAACGCTCTGGTCGAGGCCGGGGGCGACCTCGAAAAGGCAACCGAGATCCTGCGACTCAAGGGCGCGAAGGGCAACGCGAAGCGTGCAGACCGCTCGACGAGCGAGGGCCTCATTGCCGCGCACGAGGCCGCCGGTGCGACCACGATGATCGAGCTCGCGTGCGAGACCGACTTCGTCGCCAAGGGTGACAAATTCGTGGCTCTCGGCGAGCGCGTGCTCGCTGCGGTGGTTGCCGCCGGTGCGTCGACGGTTGAGGCGGCACTGGCCGCCGCGGTCGACGGCTCGACTGTCGCCGCGATCATCGACGAAGAGGCTGCGATCATCGGCGAAAAGTTTGAGCTTCGCCGCGTTGCGCACCTTGAGGGTTCGAACTTCGCTGTTTACCTGCACCGCACGAACAAAGACCTGCCTCCGCAGGTTGGTGTCGTCGTCGCGTACGAGGGCTCTGACGCCGAGACCGCGCGAAGTATTGCGCAGCACATCTCGTTTGCCGACCCGCAGTACCTGACGCGCGACGAGGTGCCGGTCGAGACGGTGCAGAACGAGCGCCGTATCGTCGAAGAGATCTCGCGCAACGAAGGCAAGCCCGAGGCGGCTCTGCCCAAGATCGTCGAGGGCCGCGTGGGTGCCTTCTTCAAGCAGGTTGCCCTGCTCGAGCAGGACTACGCCCGAGACAACAAGCTCACGGTCGCGAACGTGCTGAAAGACGCCGGACTGACCGTGACGGGCTTTGCCCGCTTCAAGGTCGGCGCCTAGTCCTATCGTGACGAGGGGGTTCGAGACGCACAGGCGACTCGGGCCCCCTTTTCTTTGCTCGCCCGCCGCTACTCTGAACACGCACACCGTCACGAATGGATGAGAGCTCATGACTGAAGAACGCCGCCGCCGCGTAATGCTCAAGCTCTCGGGTGAGGCGTTCGGGGGCGGATCCCTCGGCGTGAACCCCGATGTCGTGAGCGCCATCGCCCGCGAGATCGCCGAGGCTGCGAAAGACGTCGAGGTCGCGATCGTCGTCGGCGGCGGTAATTTCTTTCGCGGTGCCGAGTTGAGCCAGCGCGGTATGGACCGTGGCCGGGCCGATTACATGGGCATGCTGGGTACGGTCATGAACGCGCTGGCTCTGCAAGACTTTCTCGAGCAGGCCGGCGCCCAGGTGCGTGTGCAGTCGGCTATTCAGATGACTCAGGTTGCCGAGCCGTACATTCCGCTGCGCGCCGAGCGCCACCTCGAGAAGGGCCGCGTCGTGATCTTCGGCGCCGGTGCAGGGCTACCGTACTTTTCGACCGACACGGTCGCCGCGCAACGCGCCCTCGAGATCGGTGCGCTCGAAGTGCTCGTGGCCAAGAACGGCGTCGATGGTGTCTACAGTGACGACCCGCGCCGCAACCCCGACGCGCGTAAGCTCGACGCGATCACGTACCAAGAGGCGCTCGTGAAGGGTCTCAAAGTGGTCGATTCGACGGCGTTCTCACTGTGCATGGACAACGGGATGCCGATGGTCGTGTTTGGAATGGAGCCGGCGGGCAACATCGCGAAAGCGATCCGCGGCGAGGCGATAGGCACGCGCGTCTCTAATTAGGCCGGATGCGCAAAGGCGCGCTGAGGGAGACTCGGGCACTATTAGGTATGATCTAAGGGACGCGCTCGCGTCGCCCGCCGACGACCTGCCGGGAGAGCATCCATGACCGAAGCACTCACCATCGCGACGGGTGCCCCCGGTATCAGCGTGCGGCTCGTACCGACCGAGCGCTTCACCTTCGGCAGTTTCGTCGACTGCAATATGGCCACGGCCTGGGTGGGTGACCGCTTTCGCATCTTTCCGGGCAAGTACGGCGAAGACCCCGTCTGGGGCCAGGCGAATGAACTCAAGCACGCCGATGGGGCGACCGTCGCCGAAGCCTTCTCGCGCGCACCGCACGAGTTCGTTGAGCCCGTGATGCCGCCCAACGCCCCGCCCGGTGAGCCTGGCTTACACGGCGCCGTGTGGTTTGAGACGGTCTATCAAGACCCGATCGACGCCAGCGGCCGCACGCTCTATGCGCTGTATCACAACGAGAACTACCCCGAGACTCTGCCCTACGATTCGACCACGGGGGAGGGGTATCGCGCCGATGACTGGCCACCCGGGCTCACTGGCCCCGAATCGGTACAGGCGGTGCCGCGCATTGGAATCATGAAGTCGGTCGACGGTGGCGAAGGCTGGCACAACCACGGCATTCTGCTCGAAGACCGCGACGAGCGCATGATCCGCCTGCCGGTAAACCGCAACAACTGTTTTCCGGGGGGAGTCGGCGACCCGAGCGCCGTCGCGTCAGGCGACCACCTTTACGTTTTCTACGGTGAGTACGCCTACCCCGAATCGTGGGATGCCCGAACCTGGTCACGTGACACCGAAGCCGCGGCGCAGTGCGTCAGTGTGGCCCGCGTGCCGCTGGCCGAACTCGACGAGCCCGCGGGCGCGGCTCAGCGCTGGGGAGGCACCGCCTTCGATGCGCCGTGGCAGGGGGTGGGGCAGCCGATCGCGAGCCTCCGCATCCCGGCCTCCGAGGGCGGCGGTGCCGTGTCGCAAGGCGACGAGCTCTACTACTGGGGCCCCTCGGTGAGCTGGAACGAGCACCTCGAATGCTGGGTCATGCTGCTCGGCCGCGTCGACGGCAGCTTCTGGGTGGGCGACAGCCTGTTTCTCTCGATCAACCCACACCGCGACCTCGGTGAGGGCGACAACGCCCAGCAGTGGACGACCCCGGTGCGCATTGTGCATCGCCCCGGCCACACGCTCTGGTACCCCTCGTTGCAGCCCACCGACTCGCCAGAAGATCTCGCCGCCAAGCGCACCTGTCTGCGGCTGGGGAGCGAGGCGCGGCTGTTCTTCAAAGACATGGCGGGTGACGAGCACGTGTACATCAGCGATTTCCGGGTGGAGTTCGTGCGCGACTGAGCGTAGCGGCCGCGCCTGCCGAGCAATCGACGCGATGGGGCGGGCTGCCCGCGCTCTAGGCTGAACTCGTGATCGCCGCTCTGCTCATCGCCGGCGCCGCGATTGCCCACGCGACGTGGAACATCGCGATGAAGCGGGCCGGTACGAGCGGCACCCCGTTCATCGCGGCAACCCTGCTCGTCGGCGTCATCGTATTCGCACCGTTCGCCATTCCTGCTCTCGTTGCCTCACCACCAGTGGCCGAAGCATGGCCTTTGCTCGTGCTGGGCAGCGGACTGCTGCAGCTCGCCTACTTCTTGGTGCTGCAGCGCGGCTATCGCTTGGCCGACGTCGGGGTGGTCTACCCGCTCGCCCGCGGCACCGGGCCGCTGCTGAGTGTCGTCGGCGCGATTGTGCTGCTCGGCGAGCGACCGGGGCCGCTCGTACTCGCGGGT
>JBBRWT010000097.1:0-8108 GCA_038249035.1 Actinomycetales bacterium | reverse complement strand
GAAACGCGATGTTCAGGTCAACGAGTTCGGGGCGGTACGGCTCAACCACTGCGCCGGTGCGCAGGTGAACGCTGGTGGCGGCGAGCGCGCGCGCGGCATCCAGGTCATCAGCGATCTCGATGCCGATCGACGAACCGCCAAAGCGCGGCTTCACGATGTAGGGGCCCGCGAACGTTGGCTCAACGAGCATCGACACGGCCTCGCGGGGCAGCGACGGGATACCCGCCGCGTGCATGAGGCCGCCGAACGCGAGCTTGTCCATGCCGACAGCACCCGCGAAGAGGGTCGACCCGGTGGCAGCAATACCGAGCAGCGAGAACACCGCAGCGGCCCCGCCGCCCTCGCCCACGCCGCCGTGCAGGCACAGCAGGGCCGCTTCGATCTCGAGCCGCTCGGCGCCGAGTCGCTTGCGTCGATACAGCCCCGGCTCGCCCGAGACGCGAGCTTCGAGCACGACAGAGTCGCGCGGGGCGCCCTCGAGGTAGTCTTTCGCCTCGGTGGCGTCGGGTACGCGGTACCACTCCCCCGTCGGCGACCAGTAGATCGGCACCACGCTGTGGCCGGCGGCAGTGAGCACGCGCTCGGCCTGCAGGCCGGTGAGGATCGAAATCTCGTGCTCGGGGCTCGGCCCGCCGAAAACGACGGCCCAGGGGGCGGTTGCAGCCATGATCACCTAACGACGTAGCGCGCCGCGGCGGTCAGCCCCTGCCCGGGCGGCGACTCAAGGAGCGCAAGCGCTCGCGGGGCGAGAACTCACGGGTAATGATCGGGCAGGTCGTTCTCATAGAGGATAACGCCCCGGTCACCCGCGGCCTCGACCGCCTGGCGCACGGCCTGCTCGCGCGTCGCCACGGCGATGGCGCCCGGCGCTGTGTTCGTCGCCGTGCTCGCGTACCCGGCCATGAGAGCCGCACGGTTCGTGCGCGCAACGGCCAACAACAAGCCACCCGCCGCGCCGATCGCAGCCCCGAACGCGCGGTTGCGCTCAGCTTGCACCGACCCGAGCTCGACCATTCCGGGCGTGACCACCACGAGTGGGCCGCCACGTTCGGCGGCGAGGGATGCCGCGCCCTCGAGGGCGCGCAGTGAGCCCACGGGGTTCGCGTTGTAGGTGTCGTCGATCACCAGCACTCCACTCGGAGCCTGCTGAACTTCGGCGCGGTGTTGCGAGCCCGGCAGATCGCCGAGGCGGGCCGCGATCGTGGCGACCGGAACATCCGCGGCCAGGGCGATCCCCGCCGCAACCGCCACGTTGACGGCATGCCCCGTGCCCGAGATGCTTACCGGCACCGGGTCAGCGCCGCTCCCGATGACGATCGACCAGAGAGCAGCATCCGCCCCCGCGCCATGATCGAATGAAGGACTCAGCACCACATCTGCGTCTGATCCCGCGACACAACTGACGGTGACGACGCGTTTTCCCTTCACTCGGCATTCGTCAGCGAGGGCGGCCAGGCGCGGGTCGTCGATGGGCAGCACGACGATGCCGGCTCGCTCGGTGATCTCGGCCTTTGCCCGAAAGATGACCTCGGTCGAGCCCATGCGCTGCAAGTGCGCCTCACCGATCACGGTGATGGCGGCGATGTCGGGCGGAAAGAACGTCGACAGCTCGCGAATCTCTCCGGCACCGAAGATGCCCATTTCAGCGACGAAGATCTCGGTGCCGGGTACGAGTTTGTCGTTGACGGCGCGTGAGAGGCCGAGCCGGTTATTGAAGGATGCGGGGCTTGCGACGGTCGTAAACGTGCCGCTCAGCAGGTGGGCGACATAGTTCTTGGTGCTCGTCTTGCCATACGAGCCGGTAATCGCGACCACGCGGGGTCGCACGTGCGCGAGCCTCTTCTGCGCGGCGATGACGAACTTCTTTGAGCTGGCCTTCTCGATCGGCGCCGTGATCGCGAGAGCGAGGTCGGTGAGCGCGGCGCTCGCCAGCAGGACCAGGGCCAGCCCGGCCGGACCCATCAGGTACAGAAACAGGATGCCCAGACCGAGGTGCAGCACGATCCAGACGACCAGCAGGCGCTTGACGCGCGCGGTCAGGGCGAGTTTGGACGAGGTGCCGCGAACCGGTAGCCCCAACGGCAGCAGGCTCAGCAGCACGATGGCCAGACCTGGCAACACACTCGCGACGATGAGCCCGGCCTGCGGGTCTGCCCCCAGAACGAACACGGGCAGCAACAGCGCGCCGGCCGTACACGCCGTTGCGGCGAGATACAGCACGAGCGACACCAACTCGGTGCGCCACCAGAGCCCGGCCATTCTCGAGACCCACCCCGGCACATAGTGCTCGCGTTGTGCGACACGGATCCAGCGTGCCGCGATGGGCACGGCGGCGAGCACGGCCAGTGCGAAGACGGGCAGTACAAAAACGAGCACGGGTAACAAGGGCCAAGGCTCGGGGGTCACGCGGTCTCCTGCGTCTCGGCGATCAGCGCGAGAAGTTCTTCGCGCACGGCCAGCTGGAGGTCGCCATCGAGCAAGTGAGCTGCGCCAGAGACCACGCGAAACGGCGCCCCCGCCCGCTCGGCGGCCACGCGGCCCGCGTCGGTCGGTGCCGCTGTGTCGTGCTCACCCCAGACGAAACGCAACGGCATCGTGCCCCCCGCAAGCGCCTCAAGCTCGTCGTCGTACGACTCGTTCACGACGCGCACCATGATGCCGCGCAGCACTCCTTGAGCGGTGCGATAATCGGCGGATCCGCGGCGGTCGCGCAGAGCATCCATGCGCGCATCGCTCAGCAGGCCGCGACCGTTGGCCCAGCGGGCTACCCGGTAGCCGAGCGGCGGCTGTGCGGGAGCGCGGAGCTTCACCAGCGGCACCCCGGTGAGCACGAGGCCGGCGACCAGTTCGGGGCGACGAGCGGCCAGGCGCACGGCGACACGGCCACCGAACGAGTGGCCCACGATGATCACGGGCGCGAATGCGGCGATGGCTTCAGCAACCAGCTCGGCGTACTCTTCGGTGCCCCACGTGGTGTCCGGTGCGGGTGCCGGGCCGAATCCGGGCAAGTGGATGCCCACGGCATCCAACCCGCTCAGAATTGTGGCGAAGTCGGTGCCGTCGCGCCCCCAGCCGTGCAACGCGACGACGCGCGGTGGGGTGGCCCCATGTTTCTCGGCCAGCACGCGGCCGCCAGCCAGAGAGGTGATCACGTATGTCAGCCTACCGAGCGGGCCGGGTTACTCGGCCTGGGGCTCGTCAGCGTCGGTCGCGAGATGTGGGGCGAGCTCACGCGGATCGAGCGTGCCCTCGAGCACCCGCGCCACCTGTGCGACGATCGGCATCGGCACGCCTTTCGAGTTCGCAAGTTCGAGAATCGGCCCGACCGAGGCGAGCCCTTCGGCGGTCTGGTTCATCTGAGCGATGACCTGCGCGAAGCCGTACCCCTGGCCGAGCAGTCTTCCGGCCGTGTTGTTGCGCGACAGTGGCGACTCGCACGTCGCGATCAAGTCGCCGAGCCCGGCGAGCCCGATCATGGTCTCGGGCCGCGCGCCAAACGCGACCGCAAAGTCGGTGATCTCAACGAGCCCCCGCGTGATGATCGACGCCTTCGTGTTCTCGCCGTAACCCACGCCATCGGCGATGCCCACCGCTACGGCGATGAGATTCTTGAGCACGCCGCCGAACTCGGTGCCGATCACGTCGGTGTTGACGAACGAGCGAAAATAGTCGTTCGACGAGACCGTGGCCACGGCGACCGCAGTGTCGTGGCTCGCACTCGCCACAACTGCCGCTGTCGGCTCTCCCCGCGCGATCTCTAGCGCCAGATTGGGTCCGCTGACCGCGGCAATGCGATCGCGGTCGATGCCGAGCTCTTGCTCGATGACCTCGCTCATGCGCAGCCCGGTACCGCGCTCGACGCCCTTCATGAGGCTGACGATGGGCACGCCGGGCGGCAGAATGTCGCGAATCGACGCGAGGTTGCTGCGCAAGCTCTGACTCGGCACCGACAGATACACCTGCTCGGCTCGCTCGAGCACGTGCTCGAGCGAGTCGTGGCCGCGCAGGTTCGGCGGCAGATTGATGCCGGGCAGGTAACCCGAGTTGCGGTGCGTCTCGGTGATCTCGTGGGCCACTTCGCGGCGGCGCGCCCAGATGAGCACGTCGGCGCCGCCATCGGCGAGCACCTTGGCAAAGGTGGTGCCCCATGAGCCTGCTCCCAGCACGGCGACGCGTGCGGCACCGCTATCGACGGCGGGCGACGGTAAACGCACCGCTTCGGTGAGCGGCGGATGCTCGCTCACAAGCGCCCCGTCTCGCTCTGGCCATTCTTCACTGGGTCCCAGCGCTCGGCTGGTGGGGTTTCGCCGCGCAAATCGCCGAGTAGGGCTGCGATTGCGGCCATCACCCGATCGGTTCCCTCGTTGAGGGTGGCCTGGTCGAGGGGCCGCCCGACGAGGTCGCTGAGGTCGACCGGGTCGCCAATCTTGCACGTCACGGTCTTGCGCGGAAAGAAGCTGATCTTCTTCGAGTAGCGCGCCATGAGCTGCTGGGTTCCCCAGTGGGCGGCGGGGATGATCGGAACGCCGGCCTGCAGCGCCATGCGCACCGCGCCGCTCTTGCCGCGCATGGGCCAGAGGTCGGGGTCGCGTGTGAGGCTGCCCTCGGGGTAGATGATGATGGCGAGTTCACGCCCAACGAGCTGCTGCGCCGCCTTGAGTGGAGCGGCCGACCGCCCCCTCCCATCACGCTCAACCGGAATCTGGCCGGAGGCCTTCAGAAGCGCACCCACCACCGGAATCTTGAACACACTGGCCTTGGCGAGAAACCGTGGCACGCGCCCGAGCTTCCACATGAAGCGGCCCATGATGACCGGGTCGATCTCGCTGTAGTGGTTCGGCGCCAGGATGAACGCGCCGGTCTTCGGCAGCTTCTCACCGTCGATCACGGGGTAGCGCGCCATGAGCGTCAACAGGGGAAGGCACAGCGCGGCGATGAAGTGCCACAGCAAGGTTTTCTCGCGGCGGCGCTTCGGTGCGGTCTGGGCGGCGGCGGTGGCGTCTGGCACGCCATCCAGGGTAGTACCCGGGTCGTGCCGGAGCGCGTCGCGCTCGCGCCGGGGCGCGCTAGACGAGTTCGAAATCGGCGCCGAGCGCTGTGAGCTTGTCGATGAACAGCTCGTAGCCGCGGCTAATGATGCCGACGTTGCTGATGGTCGAGGTACCCGAGGCTGCGAGGCCCGCGATGAGGTGGCTGAAGCCTCCGCGCAGGTCGGGAACGCGCACCGCGGCTCCGTGGAGCGGGGTCGGCCCGGTAATGACGGCCGCCTGCTCAAGCGGGCGGCGAGGAACGCGCCGCGTGATCGAGGCGAGCCCCGACTGGTGCACCACGATGTTCGCGCCCATCTCGTTGAGCGCCTCGGTGAACCCGAACCGGTTTTCGTAGACCGTCTCGTGCACGACCGATTCGCCCTCGGCCTGCGTGAGGGCGACGATAAGCGGCTGCTGCCAGTCGGTCATGAAGCCGGGATGCACGTCTGTCTCGATCATGACGGGCTTGAGGGGTGTGCCAGGGTGCCAAAAACGAATGCCGTCTTCGAGCACGTCGAACTCGCCGCCGACCTTGCGGTAAACGTTGAGAAAGGTCATGAGTTCTTGTTGCTTGGCCCCGCCGACCGTGATGTCACCCTTGGTCGCGAGCGCTGCGGCTGCCCAACTGGCTGCCTCATTTCGGTCTGAGATTGCCGTGTGCACGTAACCCCGCAGCCGCTCGACCCCCTCGATGACGATCACGCGATTGGGCTCGACCGAGATGATGGCGCCCATCTTTTGCAGAATCGCAATGAGATCCATGATCTCCGGCTCGATCGCGGCGTTCTTGAGTTCGGTCGTGCCCTCGGCACGCACGGCCGTGAGCAACACCTGTTCGGTCGCGCCCACGCTCGGGAACGGCAGCTCGATACGCGCACCCTTGAGCTTCTCGGGCGCCGTGAGGTGAATACCTTGGTTCGACTTCTCGACCACTGCGCCGAACGCGCGCAACGCGTTCAGGTGAAAGTCGATGGGCCGGTCACCGATGCGGCAGCCGCCGAGGTCGGGGATGAACGCTTCGCCGAGTTGGTGCAGAAGAGGCCCACAGAACAGGATCGGAATGCGACTTGACCCGGCGTGCGCGTCAATTTCGGCGAAGTGCGCGCTGACAACGTTGCTCGGGTCAAGGCGCAGAACTCCCGGCCCCTCGGCGGTGATCTCGACTCCGTGAGCCCGCAGTAGCCCGGTCACGACATGCACGTCGCTGATCTCGGGCACGCCCTTGAGCACGCTCGGGGTATCGGCGAGCAACGCGGCAACCATGGCTTTCGTGACAAGGTTTTTCGCCCCGCGCACCTCGATGCGCCCGCGAAGCGGCTTGCCGCCGTGGATGACGATGGTGTCAGAGGTGAGGCCGACGCGTGCAGCAGCCTTTTGCGAGTCTTTCGTGAGCGAATTCATGTGACCTCAGGTGGTGGTGTCGGTCGTTCCTCAGCGGGCGGGCAGGGTGGTCGGAAGCCAGCTTGCTCGCTGTGCTTCGAAGTCGGTGATTGCCTGCTCATCGCGCAGGGTCAGGCCGATGTCATCGAGCCCCTCGAGCAGCCGCCAGCGGGTGTAGTCGTCAATCTCGAACGATACGGTGATATCCCCCACCGTGACCGTGCGCGCCTCGAGATCGACCGTTGCCTCCATGCCCGGGTTGGCCTCAAGTTCAGCCCACAGGCGCTCGACCGTCGGCTCGTCGACCACCCCGGCGAGCAGCCCCTGCTTGCCAGAATTGCCGCGAAAGATGTCGGCGAACTTGGGGCTGATGATGGCAGCGAAACCGTAGTCGCGGAGAGCCCACACGGCATGCTCGCGGCTCGATCCGGTGCCGAAGTCGGCTCCGGCGATGAGGATGCGCGGGTTGGCGTACTCCGCACGATTCAGAATGAACTCGGGGTCTTGCCGCCACGCGGAGAACAGCGCGTCGTCGTAGCCGGTCTTCGTGACTCGCTTGAGAAAAACGGCGGGGATGATCTGGTCGGTGTCGACGTTGCTGCGCCGAAACGGAACGGCGATGCCGGTGATGGTGCTGACTTTCTCCATGTCTAAACCGTCGCCCCCTCGATGGTCGCGAAGCGTGGATCGACCTGAACACCGTCGGCAATCAGGTCGCTCACGCTCGAGAGGGTGCCGCGAATCGCGGTGGCCGCGGCGACGAGTGGGCTGACCAGGTGCGTACGACCACCCTTGCCCTGCCGGCCTTCGAAATTTCGGTTGCTCGTCGAGGCGCAACGCTGGCCGGGCTGAAGCTGGTCAGGGTTCATACCCAGGCACATCGAGCATCCGGCAAAGCGCCATTCGGCACCGAATGCTTCGACGACCTTGTCGATACCTTCTGCTTCGGCCTCAAGCCGCACGCGCGCCGAGCCAGGAACCACGATGACGTCGACGCCGTCTGCTTTGGTGTGGCCCTTGATGATCGACGCAAAGGCGCGCAGGTCATCGAGCCGGCTGTTCGTGCACGAGCCCATGAAAACCACGTCAACGGCAATCTGCTTCATCGGGGTGCCGGGAGTCAGCGCCATGTACTCGAGTGCCCGCTCGGCGGCGGCCCGCTCGTTGGGGTCGATGATCGTCGTAGGGTCGGGAACGCTCTGGCTCAGCGAGATGCCCTGGCCAGGGTTCGTGCCCCAGGTGACGAAAGGCTCGAGCTCGTTCGCGTCGAGAAACACTTCGGCGTCGAAGACGGCGTCGTCGTCGGTCGCGAGAGTGTTCCAGTAGGCAACTGCCGCATCCCAGTCAGCGCCCTCGGGCGCATGGGCTCGACCCTTCAGGTAGGCGTAGGTCGTGGCGTCGGGGGCGACCATTCCGGCGCGCGCACCCGCCTCGATCGACATGTTGCAGATCGTCATGCGGCCATCCATCGATAGCGCCCGGATGGCCGAGCCACGATATTCGAGCACATAGCCCTGGCCGCCACCGGTTCCGATCGTGGCGATGATGGCAAGAATGATGTCTTTCGCCGTCACCCCCGGCTTCAGCTCGCCCTCGACCGTGATGGCCATGGTCTTGAACGGGCTGAGCGGCAAGGTCTGCGTGGCGAGCACGTGCTCAACCTCGCTCGTGCCGATGCCCATCGCGAGCGCTCCGAAT
>JBBRWT010000096.1:0-8139 GCA_038249035.1 Actinomycetales bacterium | reverse complement strand
GTGCACTGGCTCGCTGGCCACCTGAAGCGCCGGTGGCCTGCTGGCTCGGGAGCCCTGCTCGTCGTGACCCACGACCGGTGGTTTCTCGATGAGATCAGCGCCGACACGTGGGAGGTGCACGACCGCACGGTTGAGCCCTTCGAGGGTGGCTATGCGGCGTACGTACTGCAGCGCCTTGAGCGCGACCGGCAGGCATCCACGATGGAGGCCAAGCGCCAGAACCTGATGAAGAAAGAGTTGGCCTGGCTGCGCCGCGGTGCTCCGGCCCGAACGGCCAAGCCGAAGTTTCGTATTGAGGCGGCGAACGCACTGATCGACGACGTGCCACCTCTACGAAACGCCGTCGAGCTCGCGCAGATGGCTACGGCACGCCTCGGCAAAGACGTCATCGACCTGCTCGACGTCTCGGTGTCGTACGGCGATACCCAGATTTTGCACGACGTCGAGTGGCGCATCGCGCCCGGCGAGCGCACGGGTATTCTCGGCATCAACGGGGCAGGCAAGTCGACGCTGCTCAAACTCATTGACGGCACGCTTGAGCCCACCACGGGCCGGGTCAAGCGCGGCAAGACCGTGGTCGTCGCCACCCTCGACCAGCAACTCGGCGACCTCAGCGCCGTCGAGCACGAACGCGTCTCAGCCGTCATCGCCACCAAGCGCACCAGCTATACGGCGGGTGACAAAGAACTCACGCCGGGGCAACTACTCGAGCGGCTCGGCTTCACCTCGGCGCAACTCTCAACGCCCATCAAAGACCTCAGCGGTGGTCAGAAGCGCCGCCTGCAGCTGTTGCTCGTTCTGCTCGACGAGCCCAATGTGCTCATCATGGATGAGCCGACAAACGACATGGATACCGACATGCTTGCCGCCATCGAAGACCTGCTCGACTCGTGGCCCGGCACTCTGATCGTCGTCAGCCACGACCGCTACCTGCTCGAGCGCGTCACCGATCAGCAGTACGCCGTGCTCAGCGGTCGGTTGCGGCACTTGCCCGGCGGAGTCGATGAGTATTTGCGCATCGCGGCGCACGCCGCCGCGCCGACGGGGTCGCAGGATGCGGGGCGCGCGACAGTCGCCTCCGTCACGGCGGTGGCCCCCGCATCCGCCGCATCGTCAGCCCCGACTCTCTCGGGGGCCGAACGCCGCACGCTCGAAAAAGAGCTCTCGGCGCTCGAACGCCGCATCGCCAAGGTGCAAGGCCAGGTGGATGCTCTGCACGTGCAGGTCGCCGAGCACGACACGAGCGACTACGCGGGGCTCGGCACCCTGCACGAGCAGGTGCGCGTTTTCGAGGCCGAGCTCGAGACGGCAGAGTCGCGCTGGCTCGAACTGGGTGACCTGCTCGGCTGAGCTGCTGTGCGGCCGCGCGCCGGGCTACTTCGTCAGACCGATGAGCAGGTCAAGTCGATAGCCGTGCTTCTTCGTCTGCACCACGGCGACGGGAATGCGCGGCTTGTTGCCGCGCCCGTCGAGCCGCCGCACGGCCTCGTCGTAGATGCTCTCGAGCCCGCGCGGCACAGTGCCGACCACTCCGCTGACGCGGCGACCCGAGAAGATGCGCACCTCGATCGGAGCATCGACGCGCTCGTCATCAAGTGATCGCGCCGGAGTCGCCGTGGTGAGCGTCTCCGGGTCGTCGGCCGTGAGGGCGGCGAGCTCATCCTGAAATCGCGCGCTGTCGGCGAGCCGAATCGTGACCTTCTTATTCTTGGGTACCAGCACGCCGACGTAATTGTCGAACGAGCCCGAGCCCCGATCGTCTTTCGGCAGGCTCTCATCGCCGCGGCCCGACCTCGTGAACAATGCCATGGGTCGATGCTAGCGGGGCGGCTCGGCGCCGATCTGCGGGTGCGCCCGCGTCGGGCCGTACGATGAGACCGTGACCGAGCCCCTCGACGCCATCGCCATAGCGGCCGAGGTGTTTGCGTGGCTCACGCTTCCGGTGGGAGTCATCCTGCTCGTTGGCGGCTTCGCGCGCCGAGCCTGGTCGCGCCGTTACCGCCCAGCTAAAGCCGTCATCACCACGGTGAAAGACCGCGACGCGAAACTGCGCTGGTTCGGCGATGGCGGTGCGGTGCACGAGAGCACCTCGCCGCTGACCGGGCCGATTCCGGCCGTGGGGGATGCCCGCACAGTGTGGGTGCATCCCGCCCGCCCCGAGAGTCCGCGGCTCGATGACCCCGCGCACGATGGCCGGGTGTTGCTGACCCTCGGCGGAATCCTCACCGGTGTCGGCGTCGTCGCCACCCTGCTGTCGAACATCCTGCCGCTGTTTTGATCGGCGCCCTAGATTTTGGCACCCTAGTTCTAGGCCACAGAATCGTCGTCGAAGTCGGCGCCGAGGGTTCGCAGTAGCCCTGCGAGCCGCTCCTGATCAGCCCGACTCAGGCGTTGCAACAGTTCGGCCTCGTTCACCATCAGCTGGTCAATCGCGCGGTCGACCCGAACCCGACCGTCGTCGGTGATGCGCACCCGGATGCTCCGCCCATCTTTCGGGTCAGTACGACGCTCGACCAGCCCGCGCGTCGTGAGCCGGTCGATGCGATTGGTCATGGTGCCGCTCGACACCAGGGTCTGTTGCAGCAGCGCTTTCGGGCTCAGCTCGTAGGGCTGGCCGGCGCGACGGAGCGCCGAGAGAACGTCGAACTCCCACGACTCGAGGGCCGAGGCGGCGAAAGCCTGCTTGCGCGCCAGATCGAGGTGTCGGGCGATCCGACTGACGCGTGAGAGCACTTGCAACGGCTCGACATCCAGCTCGGGCCGCTCGCGGCGCCACGCCTCAACGATGCGGTCGACTTCGTCGCGGGGGGTCATGACTTCATTATCGCGGGGCTCGACGGCCGTTATGTCTAGTCTGATCGTGAGCGGCGCATCCCGAACCGCGCCGCTGTGAGGGAGTGCACATGTTCTCGGGGCTTAGTGCCTTCCCCCTTACTCCGCTGCATGACGATGCGCTCGACGAGCGTGCGTACGCCGCGATGGTCGGGCGATTGGCCTCGTCGGGCGTCGACTCGATCACGGCGCTCGGATCAACGGGGGCCTACGCCTACCTGTCGCTCGATGAGCGCCGCCGTGCCGCCCGCGTCGCCGCCGAGCAGGCAGGCGATGTGCCGCTCATCGTAGGGGTGGGCGCCCTGCGCACGTCGAGCGTGCTGAGACTGGCCGAAGACGCTGCCAACGTGGGTGCGGCCGCAGTGCTTGTCGCCCCGATGTCGTACCTTCCCCTCACCGACGACGACGTGCTGGGCCTGTATGCCGACGTCGCCTCGATCGGGCTGCCCGTCATCGTCTACGACAACCCGGGCACCACGCACTTCACCTTCACTGACGAGCTCTACGGGCGCGTCACGCAGTTGCCGTCGATCGTGTCGATCAAGATTCCCGGGGTGCCCCCTGATCTGGCGAGCGCCGAGCGACGGATTCGTGACGTGCGGGCGGTCGCGCCGCCACACGTCACCGTCGGAATCTCGGGCGACTCGTCGGCGGCCACCGGACTCATTGCCGGCTGTGACGGCTGGTATTCGGTCATCGCGGGCACGATACCCGGGCCAGCACTCACGATCATGCGCGCCATGCACCGGGGTGACGCGGATGCGGCCCTCGCCGAGTCGGCACGGTTGCAGCCGCTGTGGAACCTTTTCGCCCGCCACGGGGGCAGCCTGCGCGTCGTCGCAGCCATCGCCGAGCTCGCCGGCTGGGCGCAGCAGAGTTGTCTTCCGAAGCCGATTCGAGGCCTCGACGCCGCCGCGCGGGCCGAAGTTGCCGAAGTGGTTGAGAGGCTCGACCTTCTGCAGTCGGGGGAGTGACATCTTCACAGTCGAACTGGGCGCGATGGGCATCCCGCACCGAAAGGCTCTGGCAGACTTATGGGGCGCGCTCGGCGCGCGATCCGCCTTGGTGTAACGGCAGCACGACAGCCTTTGGAGCTGTTAGGTCCAGGTTCGAATCCTGGGGGCGGAGCGGCCAGTGGCCGCTCCGCGCGTGGGAGTAGCTCGTGTCGACTGCGTGCTGGCCGCCGAAGGCGTCGCTCCGCGCGTCTCACCCGCGCGTCTTCTCCCGCGCGCTATGGCCCGTTTCTCGCATTGTGGCCGGAAAGTTCGGCCAATAGTGCGAGAAACGGGCCACAACACGCGGGCCTTGGCGCCGCAGCGCCCTAGACACGGGCGGGCGCCCACACCTTGAGCGCGCAGACGCGCAGGCCCGGAGTCGTGCGGCCGCGAGCGATCCGCGCCAGAATAGGCGCAGCGGCTCGACGGCGCCCGCACCCGGGCTCGTGCGCGCCGTTGTCCTATCCCTCGGGCCGCACCCGGCCCAGCCCGTGACACCACCACTCAGCACAGTGGCCCGGTGCCGCGCGACAAGGAGTAGCCGTGAGCATCCCTATCGCCCTCTCCACTCGACTTGCCGAGCGCGCGTTCATCTCCGCGCTCGACCTGTTCAAGGTCGGCATCGGGCCGTCGAGTTCGCACACGGTCGGCCCTCTGCGAGCCGCGCGCGCTTTCGCTGACGGGCTCGCCGCCACGGGTCGCCTCGCCGATGTGGTGAGCATCGAGTGCGTGCTGTTCGGCTCGCTCGGCTCGACGGGCGTCGGCCACGGCACCCCCGGCGCCGTGCTCGCCGGACTGTCGGGCTGCGCGGTCGAGACGGTGACAAGTGACGACGTCGAGCGCATCGTCGCCGACGCCGATCGCGGGATGCTGCGCCTCGGTGGCTCGCACGACATCGCCCTCGCGACCATCCCTGCAGCGACACTCGGGGCCGTGATCCGCACGGGCGGTAGTGCGGCGGGCGGTAGTGCAGCGGAAAGTAGAGCAGCGGGCAGCAGCGAGGCGCGCAGCAGCGCGGCGAAGGGCACTCCCGCGTCGTGGCTGCGATTCGCTCCGCGAGAGCTGAAGCCACGGCATCCGAACGCCCTGACCCTCACGGCGCGCGACGCGAGCGGCACCGTGATCGCCGAAGAGACCTTCTACTCGGTCGGCGGCGGATTCGTCGAGCGTGACGGAGCGGGCGGCGACAGTGCCTCGTCTGCCTCAGTCGCCGTGCCCTACCGGTTCGATACCGCCGACGAGTTGCTGCGTCTCTGTCGTGAGCACGGCCTCACGATCGCTCAACTCGCGCGCGCCAACGAGGCCGCGGTGCGGGGCGAACAGGCCACGAGTTCGGCGCTGAGGGCAATCGCTCAGGCGATGAACGACTGCATCGACGAGGGGCTCAGCAGCACGGGCATTCTGCCGGGCGGATTGCGCGTGCCGCGTCGGGCGGCCGGCATGGCCGAACAGTTGCGCGTGCTTGACGCGGCTGCCGAGCGCGACTGTTCGCTCGAGTGGTTACAGGCCTACGCGATCGCCGTCAATGAAGAGAACGCCGCCGGTGGGCGGGTCGTCACCGCGCCGACCAACGGTGCGGCGGGCATTATTCCGGCTGTCATGCGGCACGCGATCGACGTGATTCGAGTACCCGATGCCGACCTCGCGCGCGAAGAGTTCTTGCTCGTCGCCGCCGTGATAGGCGGTCTGATCAAGTCAAACGCGAGCATTTCGGGCGCCGAAGCCGGTTGCCAGGGCGAAGTCGGTTCGGCCGCCTCGATGGCTGCGGCGGGCTTCGCGCACCTGCTTGGCGGTACGAACGAACAGATCGAGAACGCCGCCGAGATCGCCATGGAGCACTCGCTCGGTCTCACCTGCGACCCCGTCGCGGGGCTTGTGCAAATGCCCTGCATCGAGCGCAACGCGATCGGTGCAGGCAAGGCGGTTGCCGCCGCGCGCATGGCAATGCACGGCGACGGTACCCACCTCATCTCGTTCGACACCGTCGTGCAGACGATGCGTCAGACCGGCGAAGACATGTCGCGCAAGTACAAGGAGACGAGCGAAGGCGGGCTCGCCGTCAACTACGTCGAGTGTTAGCGAGCTGAACCGATTTTCGTCAACCTTCCGCAGCGCTCGTTCGAGGAACGCGACAGACTGGCGTGGTGAGCGAGTCCACACCAACAAAAACGCCGAAGCAGCAGGAACTAGACGACGAGAGACTGAGCGCGGCAGAAGCGCTGTCGCGAACTCTTGACCGCCCGATGGGGATTCTTGGCATCGTTTTTCTCTTCGTTGTGCTCGGCCAGCTGCTCGCCACTGAGCCCGTTCTCGTCACCGTGCTGAGCGTCGTGGGCTGGCTGTTCTGGGCCATCTTTGCAGCCGAGTTTCTCCTCCGGGCTTTTGTCGCCCGCTTTCAGCCCCGATTCTGGAAGAAGAACTGGTGGCAGGTCATCTTCTTACTTGTGCCGTTCTTGCGGTTTTTCCGTGCACTCCAGGCACTGCGATTCTGGAGGATTTCGCGAGTCGCCCGGTTCGGTGGCGTTCTGTCTGCCGGCGTGCGCGGCTCCCGCTCGGCTGGGCGGCTTCTTTCTAGCCGCATCGGCGTTCTGACGGCGGTGACCGCCATTGTCATACTCGTGTCGAGCCAGCTGCTCTTCATCACCGAGGCATACGACAGTTACGGCGATGCGCTTTACGAAGCGGCCCTCGTGTCGATCACGGGCACCCCTATGACGCCCGATACTGGGTTCTCGCGTTTTCTCGACGTGGTGTTGTCGATCTACTCGGTCGCGGTCTTTGCCACACTCGCGGGTGCGCTGGGCGCATACTTCTTGCGAGGCGAGTCTGTCGACCATGTCGACGAAGGTGCCGAGGTCGCAGAGGCCTCGCCGCATGCGGGCGAGGTACGTCGTACCAGCGGCTGACACAATAGACGCATGACCGACTCGCACCTCGCCGTCATCGTGCTCGCCGCCGGGCAGGGCACTCGCATGAAGTCCCGCACCCCAAAGGTGTTACACCCACTCGCCGGTGTGCCGCTCATCGGCCACGTTCTGGCGACGGCGCGCGCCCTCGACCCCGCCCACGTCATCGCCGTGGTGCGCCACGAGCGCGACCTCGTCGTCGCCGCGATTTCTGGCCTGGATGCTCACACGGTGATCGCCGATCAAGACGAGATTCCCGGCACCGGTCGAGCCGTTGAGGCGGCGCTCGCCGCCTTGCCCGCCGACTTCGACGGCGACGTGCTCGTCGTTTCGGGCGACGTGCCCTTGCTCGATGCCGCCACTCTCGCCGCCCTGCTCGCCCGACACCATGGCGCCGACGCAGCCGCAACCGTGCTCAGCGCGGTGCTCGACAACGCGACAGGCTACGGCCGCATTGTGCGCGACCCCTCCGGTGGGCTCGACCGCATCGTCGAGCAGAAAGACGCCTCTGACGACGAGCTTGACCTCACCGAGGTCAACTCGGGTACGTACGTTTTTCGCACCACGCCGTTGCGTGAGTCGCTCGCGCTCGTCTCGACCGACAACGCGGCGCAAGAGAAGTACCTGACCGACGTGATCGGGCTGATGCGCCGCGGTGGCCACGCCGTCGCTGCTCAGCCGGCCGGCCAGAGCTGGCTCATCGCCGGAGTTAACGACCGCGTGCAGCTCGCCGACGCGGCCCTGCGACTCAACGCCATGATCGTGCGCGGCTGGCAGCTCGCGGGCGTGACGATCAGTGACCCGGCGAGCGTCTGGATCGACCGCACCGTCACGCTCGACGAAGATGCCGAAGTGCTGCCCGGCACGCAGCTCAAAGGCGCTACCGCCATCGCGCGCGGCGCCATCGTCGGCCCCGACACCACCCTGACCGACTGCGAGGTGGGGGAGGGTGCGCGCGTGAGCCGCACAGACGGAACGCTCGCCGTGATCGGCGCTGGCGCATCCGTCGGCCCGTTTGCGTACCTTCGCCCGGGCACCGTCATTGGCGACCAGGGCAAGGTGGGCACCTTCGTCGAGACGAAGAACTCGACTCTTGGCCGCGGCGCTAAAGTGCCTCACCTCTCGTACATCGGCGACACGACCGTGGGTGACGGCACCAACATCGGTGCGGGCACCATCACCGCGAACTACGACGGCGTCAACAAGCACCGCACCGAGGTGGGCGCGCACGCTCGAACGGGCTCGCACAACGTGTTCGTCGCCCCCGTTAGGATTGGCGACGGAGCGTACACGGGAGCGGGAACGGTGGTCCGCAAAGATGTTCCGGCCGGCGCCCTGGCGGTAAACGTGGCACCGCAGCGCAACGTCGAGCGTTGGGTTGCCGCTCACCGCTCGGGAACAACGGC
>JBBRWT010000095.1:0-8221 GCA_038249035.1 Actinomycetales bacterium | reverse complement strand
GCCCCTCATCGAAGCAGCAACGATGGAGGGCATTCGACCGGTCATGGATGAGATGTCACGCGAGGCTTACGCACTCGCGGTCGATCTCGGCGTGACGATGCAGCCTTCGCTGGGCAAGACTGCCGACGAGGTGCCCGACTCTGATCAGTACGCTCTTGACCTGCTTGACCGTGTGCTCGAAAGCTTCTCGGCCCCCGATACCCGCGTCGCCGTGCTGCAGGACTGGGACAAAGGCCGTCGAGCCGAGCTCGACGCTTTCAGCGGATACATCGTGGCTCAGCGTGCTGTTCTGGGTGGGCGAGCACCCGTGAATGAGGCAATCCTGCACCTCTCAGAACGCATCGAGCGGGGCGAGTTAGTGCCCTCGCCTCACAACGCCGCACTGCTCATCGATTGCCTGACAAACGCGCGCGGGTGACCTCGGCGACTGCCGACCAGTCAAGATCGGCCAAATCGGGGTCAGCCATTGCGGTGGTGAACAGCTCATGAAGCACCGTGGCAACCGGCAGGCTCACCCCCAACTCAGACGCTGTCTCTTGGGCAAGCGTGAGGTCTTTCAGGCCTAGGGGCATTGCGAACCCCACCGGGGTGTAGCGCTTTTCGGCAATGATCGAACCGTAGCCGCGGTGCGCAGAGCCGCTGAAAGCGGTGTGCGTGAGAATGTCAACAAAAGTTGTGGAGTCGATTCCCGCGGCCTCCACCAGTGACACCGACTCGGCTATCGACTGCAGTGTATGCAGGATCGAGTAGTTGACGGCGATCTTGACCACACTGCCGAGTCGCGGGTCGGTGCCGAGGTTCCAGACGCGCGCTCCGATGCTCGTCAGGCTCGGCAGCGCCCTAGACACAGCGGCCTGATCTCCTGACGCGACCACGAGCAGCGCGCCGGTTGACGCCACCGTCGAGCGGCCCAGAACAGGGGCCGTCACATACCCGACCCCATGGCGGGCGTGCCGCTCGGCAAGCTCTTGAGCAGCAGCCGGGCTGATCGTCGCGTGGTTCACATGCACACGTCCCGGCGGCACCGCAGCCAAGAGGTCATCGCTGAAGACGGCGAGCACGACACGATCGTCGGTCAACATTGAGTGCACGACCGAGCGTGCGCTGAACGCGCCGACCACGCTCTCGGCACGATCAATGTGATCGTGCCTCGTCAACTGCTCTGCGGGTTCGGGGCTGCGGTTCCACACCGTGATGTCGTAACCCTGATCGAGCAACCGCGCGACCATGCCGGCGCCCATCGCGCCCAGCCCGAGAAACGCCACGGCTGGTCGTGCCTGAGCATCATCTGCTTGCACTGGTATCTCCCCTTCGCGCGGCGATCCTGTCGAGCGGCGATCCTGTCGAGCGACGATCCTGTCGAGCGGTGAGCTCTAGTACGGGTTGGCGACAAACAACTCTTGCGCCGGAAACTTTGTTAGCACTTGAGCGCCGGTCTCGGTGATGACGACCTCTTCTTCGATGCGCGCCGCCGAGACGCCGTCTGAGGCGGGGCAGTAGGTCTCCAGCGCGAAAACCATGCCGGCTTTGATCTCGACGGGGTGCGTGAGCGAGTTCAGACGCGAAATGATGGGGCGCTCGTGCAAGCCGAGACCGAGCCCGTGGCCGAACTGCAGGCCGAAAGCATCCATCTCAGTGGCAATGCCGATGTCTTGGGCGGTCGGCCACAGTTTGGCGACCTGGTCGGTACCGACGCCGTCGCGCACCGTGTCGATCGCGGCGTCCATCCACTCGCGCGCGCGAGAGTACGCATCGTGTTGTGCGGGCGTCGAACTGCCCACCGAGAAGGTGCGGTAATAGCACGTGCGGTACCCGTTGTACGAGTGGATGATGTCAAAAAAGGCCTGGTCGCCAGGGCGAATGATGCGGTCGGTGAAGTTATGCGGGTGGGGGTTGCAGCGTTCGCCCGAGACGGCGTTGATCGCTTCGACCTGCTCTGATCCCATCTCGTAGAGCCGCTTCGAGGCGAGTGCGACGATTTCGTTCTCTCGAACGCCCGGCTTGAGTGCCTCGGCGATGTCTTGATAGACGCCGTCGACCATGGCAGCCGCCTGGCTGAGCAACATGATCTCGTCGACGTTCTTGATAGAACGAGCATCCAGCATCGATTGTTGAATATCGACGACTTGGATGCCCTGCGCCTGCATCTCGAATAAGAAGGCGGGCTCGACAATGTCGACGCCAACGGGCATGCCCGCGAGACCTGCATCGTGTAGCAGGCCCTTGATGGTGGTGACAGCTTCTTTCATGAGGCCGACTTCGGGGTGGATCGCACCGCGCAGACCGAGCATGCCGGCGTGGCTGTGGCCTTCGTGCAGCCACGGCGAGAACAGCCGGTGGTGTTTTGCCGCCGAGCCGAAGTCCCACAAGTGCGGCTTGCCGTCG
The DNA here is from genome assembly GCA_038249035.1 of Actinomycetales bacterium. Taxonomy (GTDB): domain Bacteria; phylum Actinomycetota; class Actinomycetes; order Actinomycetales; family Microbacteriaceae; genus Microcella. Next base: position 5,836 of record JBBRWT010000095.1, on the reverse strand, counting down.
CGGGGTAGTAGGGCATAGCGCGACATTTTGTCGCCGAGTGCGCCGCCGATCCACGTCTGGGTTGTGTAGCGAATGTTGTAAAAGTCGAAGAGGAGAAACGCGCCGCACTCGGTGGCCTCGAGCGACTGCATAGCCCGCGCAAGCCGATACTCGCGTAAGCGCGTGAAGTCGACACGCTGCTCGTAATCGACACCCATGTGACCGTGCGCGGGAATCATTCGCTGCGAGAAGTCAAGGGCGGGGACGAGTGGTTGCAGTGCGGTGTTCGCCGACATGGTGGTGTGCTCCTGGAGTTTGATACTGAATTGTGCCTGTCACAGGGCTGTGGGGCGGGCCAGGCGTGCGCCCGCCCCACAGCTCAGAGTGTGGTGTCGTCAGAGCCGACCGATCACCACTCCGGTGCGACGGCGGGGTCAGTGGCGTTCGCTGCCGTGACCTTGACCGAGGGCATGAAGAGGTCGCTCTCGTATGAGCCGCCGGTCAGCACCGCATACGCGAGCTTCACGGCGTTTTCGCCATCCCACGACGACGACTGGAACACGGTGCCGTCGAGCTCGCCCGAGATCACCAGGGGGTTGCCAAGGAACGTGTTGCCGATCGACGTGATGAACAGCGACGCGGGGTCGATGTCACGGGCCTTGAGTGCGTCGATCGCACCGGCGACCATCGTGTCATCGGCCGCGTAGATGCCTTGCACGTTCTCGACACCGACCGCAGTCAGCATCTCAGAGGCTGCGATCTGCGAGTCATCCTTGTTCCAGTTGCCGGGCTGCTCGGCCAGGATCGAGATGTTCGGGCAGTTCGCCTCCACCGTGTCGACGAAGCCGTCGCGGCGGTTGATGGCGGTCGAGTTACCCGTGAGGCCGTTGACGACGATGATGCCAATCTCTTCGCCATCGGCGAGTTCGCACATGATCTCGGCCGACGAGACGCCCTGCCCGTAGGTGTCGGGGCCCGAGTATGCCTCGATGAGGTCCTTGTCCTCCGGGTTGACGTCAGAGTTCGTGACGGTCACGGGAATGCCAGCGGCGTTCGCCGCCGCGAGGCACGGACGGATGGTGTCGCCTACGGCCGGCCACAGAATGATCAGGTCGGGCTGAGCGGCAACGGCCACCTCGCACTCGCTGGCCTGCTGGTCAGCGTCGTACTGCGAGTTCGTGATTGTCAGGTTGATACCGAGTTCGGCAGCAGCGGCCTCCATGGGGGGAAGGTAGGTGGTGCCGTAGGGCTGGTCGGTGCCCTGCGGAAGCAGCGCGTAGACCTCGAAGGTCTCGTCGCCAGAGCCACCGGCGTCAGTGCCGGTGTCTTCAGCAGCCGCACAGCCGGAGAGTACGAGCCCAGCGACGGCGATTAGACCGATGGCGGGGAGCGTGATGCGAGGGTGTCGCATGATGTGCCTCTTTCAGTTCGTGGTGGGGGTTATGAACCGCCGGGGTCGACGGCTCCGCGCTCAAACGACTGCTTGAGCTTTCTCACGGCCCCGGAACGACGCGCGTACGCCGGCCAGAGCTGCTCGAAGATTGGTGGGGTCGGTGATGACTGCGAGAAGCAGAATCGTGCCAATGAAGATGTCTTGGATGTCGACCTGAACACCCGAGAAGGTGAGGCCGACCTGCAGGATTCCGAGCGACAGGGCGCCGATGAGTGTTCCCAGTACTGATCCGCGGCCGCCGTTGAGAACGACTCCGCCGATGATCGCTGCGGCGAAGCTGGCGAGCAGCACCGTTCCTCCTGCGGTCGGGTCGGCGGCCGTGCGCTCGAGAGTGTTGATAACTCCGGCCAAGGCGGCAACGAACCCCGAGATCATGAAGCCCGTGAAGATTCGGCGGCGCACCGGGATACCAGCATCCATGGCCGCCTGACGGTTGCCGCCGACGGCATAGAACTCGCGACCGGCGCGCATGCGGGTTAAGAAAATCTGCAGCGCGATGAAGGCGAGAATAAAGAGGAGTACGCGCGGCGTAATCGGGCCGAGCACAGGTGCACCGAACGCGATGCCTGCGTCAATGTCTGTCAGGCGCACCGGCTTTTCATCCGAGAGTACGAACGCCAACCCCCGCAGTGCGAACAGCATGCCCAGGGTTGCGATGAAAGAGTTCACTCCCACGACGACAACGAAGAATGCGTTGAGTGCGCCGATCAACAGGCCCGTGACGAGCGCGGCGAGAATGCCCAGCCAGATGTCGGGAACGCTGGCCATGACCACGCCCGAGACAGCCAAAGTGCTCGCGACGCTCAGGTCGAGCTCGCCCATCAAGATCACTGCGGTGAGGCCGAGAGCGACGAGTCCGATCAGCGCTACGCGCCCCAGGGTCACCTGGTACGAGGTGAAGACAGAAGGCTCCAGAAAGGCGGTGACCAGTACCACGAGCGTCAGCAGCGCAAGGCCGCGCCCCTCGGTGCGTCGTGCCAGGCTCACGCGAAGTTTGTTGACGAAGCCGACGGCCTCGGTGCCGAGCTGCATGGTCTGGGTCTGCGCAGTTGCCGGTGCTGGAGTCTGGGTCATTTCTTGGCCGCCCTTCGTGCGAGTGCGTCGACAGAGACGGCGGCAACGATCAAGGCGCCGATGGCCATTTGCTGAAAGCCGAAGCCGATGCCGGAGAGAACGAGGATGTTTGTGAGCACGCTGACGAAGATGACGCCGAGCAGAGTGCGCAGCACGCTTCCCTTACCACCGAACACACTCGTGCCGCCGATGATGATTGCGGCAAGAGCGCGAAAGTCGTAGCCGTCGGCCATGGCCGACACTGCCGTGTTCGAGAATGCGGCGAGCACGAATCCCGCCACCATCGCAGCGAGAGCGGTGATGACGAAGGCTCCGATGACGACGAGGCCAGTGTTGACGCCGGCGAGTCGGGTGGCCTCTTTGTTCGAGCCGTAGGCGCGCACCGTGAAGCCAAAGTTGGTGCGGGTCAGCACCCACCAGAGAATCACAGTGATGACGAGCAGCACGAGAGCAGACAGCGGAACAGGGCCGATCTTGACCTGGCCGAAGAGCCGGATCGGGCCGTCTTCGGGCCCGAAGAAGATGCTGCCTCCCGAGATCCAGCGCAGCAGCCCGAGGCCGATGAACGTTGTCGAGAGTGTCACGATGACCGCGTTGGCCTTGAAGTAGCCGACGGCGACTCCATTAACGACGCCGTACAGCATGGCCACCAGCAGTGCCACGGCGAAGCTAGCCAGCAAGCCGTACTCGTTGCTGACGCCAATGAAGATCACGGCGGCTGTGGCGACCTGCGCCACCACAGAGAGATCGAGGTAGTTGGCGCTGATCACGACGAACGTCATACCAACAGCGACGATGCCGATGGGTGCCGCGCGATAAAATACGTCGGTGATGTTCGGCAGGGAGGCGAAGCCGTTGACGAAGATCACCGCGAACAGAATCAGCACAATCGTGAAGACGACGATTCCGCGCTCAGACACCCAGACGAGAAAGTTGAATCTCTTCTTCTCGATGCCTGGATCGTGGGTAGCACCCTCGGCAATCGCAATCACTTCGGTCAAGGACTCTTTCTCGGCCATCAGGCTCCCACCATCGTTTCGCCAGAAGCCAGCGACATCACGGACTTTTCATCTGCTTCAACACCGGCGAGCGTGCCCATGATGCGGCCGTCTCTCACGACGTGAATGAGGCCTGAGAGCTCGAGTAACTCTGGAAGGTCAGAACTGACGACAAGCACAGCGGCGCCTTTGTCGGCCAGCTCACGCACGAGACGGTGGATCTCGGCTTTCGCTCCGACGTCAACTCCGCGAGTCGGTTCATCAAGGATGATCAGCTTTGGTTCGCGGCCGAGCCACTTGGCGATCACTACCTTTTGCTGGTTGCCTCCGCTGTATTCACCGACCTCGCGAAGAATCTGCGGCGGGCGCAGGCCGACGACATCGGCAAGATTGGTCACGAAGGTGCTGATTGCTCCCAACCGCAAGATTCCCCATCGCGACAAAGTGTGTCTGTTCGGCAAGGCAACGTTGTCAGCGACAGACATTGACAGGGCAAGCCCGTCAGTGCGCCGTTCTTCAGGTACATAACCAATGCCGGCGCGCACTGCCGAGCCGTAGCTGCCGATCGGATGCGCGACACCATCGACCGTGAGGGTGACGGTGCCTGCTTGCCGCGGGTCAGCGCCCACGATGGCGCGCACGAGTTCGGTGCGGCCTGCGCCAACGAGGCCTCCGAGACCGACAATCTGCCGGGCCCGTACTTCGAGGTCGACGCCGTTGACGTTGTGGGCGCGGATGCCGCGCGCGGCCAGCACAACATCGCCGGGGCTAGCGGTGCGGCGTACTTGAAGGTCGAGCTTGAGCTCGCGACCCACCATGGCATCGATCACCGCGCTAGGGGTGGTGTCGGCGATGGGGGTGGTCTCCACCAGCTTTCCATCGCGCAAGATCGTGACCGAGGTGCAGATGCGAAACACCTCGGGAATGCGGTGAGAAATATAGATGATGGCGATGCCTGAGGCCGCGAGACGTTGCAACATGGTGAGCAGGTAGTCGGTCTCGGCCGGAGTGAGAGTGGCGGTGGGTTCATCGAGAATGAGCACTCGGGGCTTGCGGGCGACCGCCCGAGCAATCTCCACGAACTGCCGCAGCGATACCGATAGCCGCGAGATCGGCTCTTTTAGGTCGACGCTTACGCCAATTTCGGCGAGTGCCTCGGCGGCGATCGACGCGACCTTCTTCTTGCGGATGAAGCCGAGGGCGGTCGGGGTCGTGCCCAGCACAATGTTCTCGGCGACGGTCATCTCGCCCACCAGGCTCAGCTCTTGGTGCACGAGCGCGATGCCCGCGTCGAGCGACGCCTTTGCGCCGCGATCAATGTGCGTACCGTTGACCATTACCGTGCCCTCGTCGGGCGCAATGACTCCCGCAAGAATGCGCATGAGCGTCGACTTGCCGGCACCGTTCTCGCCTACGACGGCGTGGATTTCACCGGGACGGACCGAGATACTCACTCCGTCCACAGCAGTGGCGCCGCCAAAGCGCTTCACGATGCCAGACGCGGCAATAGCCGGTGTCTCAGCTACTGGTGGTGTTGTCATCACTCTCCATTGGGTGGTGAACCGTGATCGTCGCGGTCTCTGTATGTAAACACAGAGAACACAGTTGACCAAGGATTCGGGCGAATGTGGCCCTTTCGTTATCTAAGACAGAACGAATGCCGTCCTCAGGCGCGCGCCTGAGAACCCGAGGTGTACATCAGGCCTCGGGAGCTTGAGAGGCGGGGTGTTACTGCATCACCATTCCGCCGTCGATCATCAGTAATTGGCCCGTCATGTAGTCGCTCTCACTGCTGGCCAAAAACGCGGCGGTACCGACGACGTCTTCGGGGTACGAGTAGCGCTTCATCAGGATCGAGTTCGCTGCGAGCGAGTCCATCGACTGCCCAGGCTTCTCGAACTTGCCGATCGCGACGAGGTCTTTGTCTAGCTGTTCCCACAACTCAGTACGCACGACGCCGGGGCCGTAACCGTTGACCGTGATGTTGTGTTCGATGAGCGCCTTGGCGCCACCCTTGATCAGGGCGAGCACAGCGTGCTTTGACGCGGCATAGGGCACAACATCGTCGAAGGCGTCACGCGAGAGGATCGATCCGACGTTAATGATCTTGTACGGAAAGTCTTGCTTGCCTTGCGCCTTCATCTGACGCGCCGCCTCTTGCATGCAGACCAATACCCCGTAGGCGTTGACCTCCATGATCTTGTGCCAGTTCTCGTCAGTGATGTCAAGAAAGAACAGCGGCTTGTTGATGCCCGCATTGTTGAGCAACACGTTGATGCTGCCGAATTCTTTGACCGTGTGAGCAACGGCAGCGACCGCGTCCGCGCCCGCG
>JBBRWT010000094.1:0-8361 GCA_038249035.1 Actinomycetales bacterium | reverse complement strand
GCTCCGGTGACGCCGCGCTCGCGCTGCCGGCGCCAGGCGAGCAAGCTCGAGAAGCCGCCCATCACGAAGAAGATGGGCATGACCTGCACGAACCAGGTGCTCCAGGCGAAGATGGGATGCCCGTCGAGCGAGTTCGTGGTGGCGAGCCCATCTGTCTCGACCGTGATGCCCGCCATCAAGACGTGCAGGCTCACCACCACGACGAGACAGGCCGCGCGTACGAGGTCAACGGCGTGGTCGCGGGATGCTCGGGGCGGGCTCGCGGTTGCGGCGGGTTTCGCGGGCGCGAGTGCAGAGCTCGACGGCTTCTGATCGAAGGTCGTCATTGACCCCCCTCGTTCTTGGCGTCAGGTTCTCGGCCTGAGGTACTCGGTGCACGGCGCCTCGCGGGTACGAGACCATGATGGCTTTAGGGTACGCCAGCGAATCGGGAGCCGATAGGGGCGCACCGTACCCTGGGGGCATGACCAGCGCCGACGACGCAACCGCGAACACGGTGCCCTCGCCAGCGCCGAGCCCAGAGCTCACCGTAGTACTCACGGCAGAGCCCACCCTCGAGTGGACCACCCACGGCCTCGGCCCCTGGGTCGGCGAACACCCGACCGACCCGCGCTACGACGCTGACCTGCTAGCGAACGGCGACACCCGCAACGTCATCGACCGCTTTCGTTACTGGACCATGGAGGCGATCGTCGCCGACCTCGACGGCCGCCGACACCCGTTTCACGTCGCTATCGAGAACTGGCAGCACGACATGAACATCGGCTCGATCGTGCGCAGCGCCAACGCCTTTCTCGCGGCCGAAGTGCACATCGTCGGCCGCCGCCGCTGGAACAAGCGCGGTGCCATGGTCACCGACCGCTACCAACACGTGCGGCACCACGAAACGATTGCCGACCTCGTGGAGTTCGCGCGCGCATCTGACCTGCCGATTGTCGCGGTCGACAACGTCGAGGGATCGCGACCGGTGGATGCTGCGCCCCTGCCGCGCGCCTGCATCTTGCTGTTCGGCCAAGAGGGCCCGGGCTTGAGCGCCGAAGCGCTCGCCGCCGCCGACGAGACCATCGAGATCACGCAGTACGGGTCGACGCGGTCGATCAACGCGAGCGCCGCGGCGGCGGTCGTCATGCACGAGTGGGTTCGGGTGCACGCGGGGTCGTGATGGGCATCCCGACGCCTGATGACTCTTGACGGCGCTCGCCGCAGCCGATGGACTGAACGCATGACCGCGATTACCGACGATCTGCCCGCTCAACTGATTCGCCACGAGCACGACACCTGGGAGGCAATGCGGCACGGTGACGGCGGCACGCACCTGCAGAAGGCGATGACTCCGGATGCGGTGCTCATCGACGACGGATCGCTCATCGAGCGCTCGGCCGCCATCGTGGCGCTCGACGGCACGACGTGGGGCGCGACCACCATGAGTGACCAGCGCGTGGTGCGGCTGGGCGACCGGGCCGCGATGCTGGCCTACCGGTTGCGCGGCACGCGCGATGGCGAGCCCGTCAACGTGTGGGCGACGACCACGTACGTCTACGTCGAAGGTCGTTGGCGAGTCGGGGCGCACCAGCAGTCGCCGGCCGCCGACTGAGCGCGCTGGGCACCCGCCCGCCCGCGGTACTCAGCGAGCGCGACGAATGCGGAACGCACTCTTCGCCGTCGAAGGGTCGACCACGCGACCGCCCTGCGTGATCTCAACTTCGCCCACGGCGGCAAGGCGTCGGGCCGCGCGGCGAGCGGGCTCCATGAGGGCGCGCAAGGCCTTATCCATACCAGCCTCATCGTGACCAGCGCCTTCGCTCGCACCGACACCGACCACGGCACGCGCCGCCTCACTCGGGCAGATGGTCGCGTCGCGGGGGCGTGAAGCCAACAGGCTCAGGATGCTCGCCTCGAGCTCGCGGCCCACCGGCCGCACGCCGCGGGCTCGGCAGGCATCGCTGCACCAGCGCACCGCATCCCAGTCGCGCGCCCACTTCGCGCGCCACTCGATGCGTCGGCCACACGAGCCGCAGACCTTATCGGCGTGCTCGTTGGTCATGTCGGTGCCTGTGCCTGTGCCTGCGCCGTCGCCGGTGCCGTCGCCCGCGTTCCCGACACGATTGCGCTGACGCCCCATGTCGCCAGCATGCTGCGCTTACCTGCGCGTGCGCTCGGCGGCACGTGAACCCGGCGGCGCATGCAGCGGTGTCGTCACTAAACGTCGAGTGTGCGCATTCGGGCGACAACGAGTGACGACAGCTGGGGGTGCGCGTGGCAGCGCGCAACGGCGCTCCCGAGCCCGGTCGTGTTAGCCGGGGGCGCGGCGCTACCTGCGCCGCCCTCGCGCCAGCAGTAGCCCGACCGTGGCGAGCACGACGACGGCTACGGCCGTTCCGCCGAACAGCAGCAGTTGCCCGCCGGCCTCGTACGCGATACCCGACACTGCGGCCGCGATTGTTGCCGCGATCAGGCCGATTCCGCGCAGTAACCCCTGCGCCGAGCCGGCGCGCGCGGGGTCGACGGCGTGGGCCATCGCGGCCGCAGCTCCGATGAAGGCGAGCGCTTGCCCGGTCGATTCGACGAAGCCCATTCCGGTGGCAACCCACGGGTTGCCGACGAAGCCGTACAGGGCAATGATCGGCAGCAAAATGGCGAGCCCTCGCCAGTAGGCCGGTACGCCCCCTCGGCGGTCAGCGAGACGGCCGGCCCACCCCGCGACGATCACGTACGGAATCGCGAACAGTGCGTAGCTCGCTGCGGTGAGCAGCGGCCCCGCCCCGATGTCAGCCATGTAGCGCGGCCAGATGCCGTCGTAGGCGCCGGTAGGCACCATCACGGCGGCGTACAGCAATACGATGCCGACGAGGCGCTTCGAGCGCAACAGGTCGAGACTCGAGCGGGGTGCCGCGCCGAGGCGCAGGCTTCGGTCAGCATCCGTGCCATCAAAGCCGATGACGCCCGCAGCGATTCCACCGGTCGTGGGATGCGGGTCGTCGCCGACCGAGGCGGATCGCGTCTCGCGGAACCCGACGAGCACGGGGATGAGCGCGAGCAGAACGACGATCGCGGCAACGGCCAGAATTGCGCCGGGCCCCGCGAACGACAGCGCCACACCCGAGGCGAGTGGGCCCACGGCGATGCCTGAGAGCTCGGCTGCACCGAGTCGGCCGAGAAGCTCACCACTTCGGCTGGGGTCGCTACGAATCAGCAGGGCACTCGCGGCGATGACGAAAATGCCGAACCCGAAGCCGCCGATCGCGCGCGCCACAATGAGCTGCCAGCCCTCGCCCGCGGCGGCGCTCAGGGCGAGCGACCCGGCGACCATGAGCACGCCGACAATCGCCATCAGTCGGGCGTGACCACGGTCGGCCAGCGGCGCGACGAGGAGTTCCGCGACGAGCGCGGCGGCGAAGCCTGCGGCGGCAAGAAAGCCAATCTCGGCGGTACTGACCCCGAGTGACCCCTGCAGAGCGGGGATGAGCGGGAAGATGACGAAGGATGCTCCCGACAGCAACACCATGGCGACGACAACGCTCGGCACAAGCTTCCGCGGTGACGCGGCGATCATCGCTACTCCTTGACGGGGCTCGAACTGACGGCAGACAAAAGTTGTCCAGGTGGACAATAAGGATAGCACGCCGTTGTCCGGCTGGACAAGAGGGGACGAGGCAGGTCATGCTCAGGGGGTGGCAGAGCGAAAGTCATCGGATGAGCGGCGCGACGAGATTTTGCGCGCCACCATCAGAATTGTGGCGCGCAAGGGCTTCGCGAGTGTCACGCTGCGCGACGTTGCGGCCGAGATCGGGGTCGTTCACGGCCTGATTCGTCACTACTTCTCGAGTCGCGAAGAGTTGGTCGCCGAGGCATTCGACTATGCCGTCGCGGCCGAACTCGCCGCTGATCGCGAGGCGCTCGCCGGGCTCGACCCGCTTGAACAACTCGCCGGCTGGTTCGTTTCGACCCCCCAAGAGCACTACCTCGTATGGATCGACGCCTGGAGTGAGGCGCCGAGGAATCCCGCGCTCGCCGCGGCCCTGGCCCGGCACCACGCCGACTGTGAGGCGCTGCTCGCCGGCATCATCGGGCGTGCTGTCTCGTCAGGGCTCGCGCAGAGCAACGACCCGGCTGCCGACGCCCGCACCCTCACTGCTCTCGCCGATGGGGTGGCAGTTCAGCAACATGCGATGGGCATCCTGGATGCGGCGGTCGCAGACGAGATCGTGTTCAGTGCCGCCGAATCGCGACTCGCCCTGCTGCCGGGCGCTCTCGCCGCCGTGACGCCGGTGCCAGCTCGCGGCCTGTGGTCGGGCGCTCGATAGACTGAGGCGCAACCCCTCACCCCCTCGAAGGGAACACTTCTATGCCTGCCGTTGTCATCATCGGCGCCCAGTGGGGCGATGAAGGAAAAGGTAAGGCGACCGATCTGCTCGCGGGTCGCATCGACTACGTGGTCAAATTCAACGGCGGTAACAACGCTGGGCACACGGTCGTCATCGGCGACGAGAAGTATGCGCTGCACCTGCTGCCCAGCGGCATTCTCACCGAAGGCGTGACTCCGGTCATCTCCAATGGCGTCGTCATCGACATCGAAGTGCTCTTCGGTGAGCTCGATGCGCTGAGTGCGCGTGGCGTCGACGTGTCGAAGCTGCTGATCAGTGCCAACGCTCACGTCATTACGCACTACCACCGCACCATGGACAAGGTGACCGAGCGATTTCTCGGCAAACGCCAGATCGGCACGACCGGCCGCGGCATCGGCCCGGCCTACGCCGACAAGATCAACCGCGTCGGCATTCGCATTCAAGACCTGTTCGACGAGAACATCTTGCGGCAGAAGGTTGAGGGCGCCCTCAACATCAAGAACCACCTGCTCGTCAAGGTCTACAACCGCCGGGCGATCGGTGTCGACGAGGTCGTCGAAGAATTGCTGAGCTACGCCGACCGCTTACGACCCATGGTCGTCGACGCCGGTCTCGTGCTGCACCAGGCCCTCGAGCGTGGCGAAACCGTGTTGTTCGAGGGCGGCCAAGCCACCATGCTCGATGTCGACCACGGCACCTACCCTTTCGTCACCTCGTCGAGCTCGACGGCGGGTGGCGCAGCGACCGGCTCGGGCATCGGGCCCAACCGTATTGACCGAGTCATCGGCATCGTGAAGGCCTACACAACGCGCGTGGGTTCCGGGCCGTTCCCGACCGAGCTCTTTGACGAGTCGGGCGAGTTCTTGCGCAAGACAGGCTTCGAGTTCGGCACGACCACGGGCCGCCCGCGGCGCTGCGGTTGGTACGACGCCCCCATCGCGCGCTACACCTCACGCATCAACGGCGTCACCGACTTCGTCATGACGAAGCTTGACGTGCTGACCGGGCTCACGACCATTCCTGTCTGCGTCGCCTATGACGTCGATGGAGTGCGTGTCGACGAGGTTCCCGTCTCGCAGAGCGACTTTCACCACGCGGTGCCGATCTACGAGAACTTTCCGGGCTGGACCGAAGACATCACGGCCGCCCGCACCTTCGATGACCTACCGAAGAACGCGCAAGACTACGTTCTCGCGATCGAGGCCATGAGCGGTGCACGCATATCGGCAATCGGTGTCGGCCCCGGCCGTGACGCGATTGTCGTGCGCCACGATCTGCTCGGCTGATCGCGGTCGATCGATCATGGTCGCGGCTGACCTGCCGTATGTATCGCTCGACGGGCACGGGGTGCGGCTAGAGCCGTATGCGCCCGAGCACCTGCCCGGGCTGACAGCGGCCCTCGGGCGCCCCAAGGTCTTCGCCGGCGGCTGGGGCGGCGGGCCTAAGGCTTCGCGCACCGGTGATGAGTTTGCGGACTGGTTGCCGACCTACCTGCCGGTCGGGCGCGCACACGTTTGCGTCGTGATTCGCGAGGTGCCTGATGCTGCAGTGCCGGATGCTGCAGTGCCTGATGCTTCGGGGCCGGATGCTGCGCCCGCCATCATTGGCACCTCCACGATTCTCGACCTCAACCCGGCGGCCGAGTCGGCTCACATCGGGTACACCGCGTATGCACCCGCAGTGTGGGGAACATCCGTCAACCCTGCGTGCAAACTGCTGCTGCTCGGCCACCTTTTCGAGCATGGGTACGGCCGGGTGAAACTGCAGGCCGACGTGCTGAACGCGCGGTCTCGCGCGGGCATCGAGAAGATCGGGGCCCAGTTCGAGGGCATCGCGCGGCGCGACGCCCAGCGGGCCGACGGCTCGTGGCGTGACGCGGCCGTGTACTCGATCGTCGTCGACGAGTGGCCCGCGGTGCGGGCCGAGCTCGAGCGCAGGCTCGCGGCGATCTAACTGACGAGATGCTTAGCGGTATCGCCAGCTGTCTGGCGAGCTCGACGGCATGGCAGTCACTCTTCGCCGGGCGATACGCTCAAGACATGGATGACGCAGGCCTAGTCGAACTCACTGCACTACGGCGCAGCATCGACAACATCGATGCCGCGCTCATTCACTTGCTCGCCGAGCGATTCAAAAGCACGCAGGCCGTCGGCCGGCTGAAGGCCGCCACCCACATGGCGCCGAGCGATCCTGAGCGCGAGCGCGTGCAGATCGAGCGCTTGCGCGCCCTCGCAATCGAGGCAGAGCTTGATCCGGCCTTCGCCGAAAAGTGGTTCAACTTCGTCGTCGCAGAGGTCATTCAGCACCACGAGCAGATCGCGACGACCGGCACCATCGCCACTGATATCGAGTGATTGCAGAGGCACGGCGGCCCTCGTCTGACACGTGGATCGCCATTCAGTTCACACTCGCCGGCGTGGTCTGGGGCGCGAGCTTCTTGTTCATCGCCCTCGCGCTCGAAGGCCTCTCGCCCGCGCAAGTCGCCACCGGGCGCACACTTTTCGGTGCGATCACCCTGGGGCTGATCGCACTCGTCACACGCGATCGTTTGCCGCGATCGCGGCGCCTTTGGGCGCACCTGACCCTGCTGTCGGTGACGTTCGCGGTCATCCCATACATGCTGTTTGCGTGGGCGCAGCAGTATGTGGCTTCGGGGGTCGCGAGCATTTTCAACGCCACGACGCCCATCATGACGGCGCTTATCGCGGGGCTCGCGTTTCGCATTGAGAAGCTCACGCGCGAGCAAGTGCTCGGCATCGTCGTCGGCATCATCGGGGTCATTGTGATCGTCGGCCCGTGGCAAGGCATCGACCCGGGAACAGGCGGCATCGTGCCCTACCTCGCCTTGCTCGGCGCGACCGCATGCTACGGATTCAGCCTCTCGTACATGCGGCGGTACGTGAGTAACACCGGGCTGAGTGCCATCGTCATCTCGTTCGTCATGATCGGCCTTGCAGCGGTGTGGATGCTGCTGCTGACCCCGATCGTCGGCGCCGACCCGGTTCAGCTCACCCCGACGGTGGTGATCGCCATCGTGCTGTTGGGTGCTCTCGGTACTGGCCTCGCCTACGCGTGGAACCAGAACGTCATTCGCGCGTGGGGCCCCACCCGGTCGGCGACCGTCACCTACATCTCGCCGCCGGTCGGCGTGCTGCTCGGCGTGCTGATTCTCGGCGAGACCCTCGTATGGAACGAGCCCGTCGGCGCGGTGCTCGTTATCCTCGGCGTGCTGCTCGCCCAGCGCCGGCTGCGGTTGCCGCTGTTGCGTCGACCGGGGTTGAACGCACCACCAGACGGTGCGTGATCTCGAGCACGAGTGAACCGATGGCGCTCGCACCGACCGCGACAAGAATCAGCTCAAGGGGCGGGGCGGCGAGTTGCAAGAAGTCCGTGGCTATCGGGATGGAGAGCACGACCCCGAGCCCCAGATAGGCCGCCACCACGACGAGCGTGGTGATCCAATTGAAGGGCCGAGACAGAATCACGAGTACCCACAGAGCCGTGAGCGTCAGCGTGATGACCGCGGTGGTCTGCACCACCGCCGCCGAGTTGCCCCCGAGGTAGGCGTACGCCACGACCGAGATGAGCGTGCCACCCACGATGAGCCCTGACGGAATACAGAAGCGGGCCGCACGTTGCAAGAACCCCGGGCGATAGCGCTGGATGTTCGGCAGCAGCGCGAGCACGAGCGCGGGCAAACCGATCGTCAGCCCGTCGACGATCGACAGTTGTCGCGGCAAGAACGGGAACGGCCACAGCAGAGCGCCGAACACGATGGCGAACAGGATGGCGTAGGTGGTCTTCGACAGAAACAGCTTCGCGAGCCGCTCGACGTTCGCGATAACCTGGCGCCCCTCGGCCACGATGTGCGGCAATCGGCTGAACTGCCCATCGAGCAGCACGAGGCGCGCGACCGCGCGCGTCGCTGCGGCACCCGAGCCCATCGCGATGCCCATGTCGGCGTACTTGAGTGCGAGGGCGTCGTTGACACCGTCTCCGGTCATGGCGACGGTGT
>JBBRWT010000093.1:0-8370 GCA_038249035.1 Actinomycetales bacterium | reverse complement strand
GTGGTTGCGCGGGCGCGGCAGGCCGTGGCTGATGATGGTCGACTCGAGGGCGACGACAGGGCGTCCGGCGGCGAGCGCGGTCGCGACCTCGTCAGAGAGTTGAAGGGTAGTCACCGAGCAAGGTTAGCGGTCGGCTCTAGGATAGATGTGTGGTGGCAACGGATTCGCGAGCACACACAATCGATCGAGTTCTCGACGCGCTCGAGGCGGAGGCGATCTGGGCCATTCGTGAGGCCGCCGGCGCCTTCGAGCGGCCGGTGCTGCTCTACAGCATCGGCAAAGATTCCACCGTATTGCTCCATCTCGCCAGTAAAGCATTCGCGCCCGGGCGCATCCCTTTTCCGGTGCTCCACATCGACACCACGTTCAAATTTCGCGAGATGATCGCCTTCCGCAACCGACGGGCGGCCGAACTCGGTCTCGATCTGCGGGTAGCCACCAACCACGAAGCTGTTGCCGCCGGTGTCACCCCGTTCCGTGAAGGCGCCGACGAGTACACCCGACTCATGAAGACCGTCACGCTGCGGCAGGCGCTTGACGAAGGTGGTTTCGACGTTGCGCTCGGCGGCGCACGGCGCGATGAAGAGCGTTCCCGCGCAAAGGAACGCATCTTTTCGGTCCGCGAACGGGGCCATGTCTGGAATCCGGCCTCGCAGCGCCCCGAGTTCTGGACGACCGTGAACGCCTCACTCGCACCCGGGCAAACCATGCGCGCGTTCCCGATCTCGAACTGGACCGAGCTGGACGTATGGCGGTACATTCTGCGCGAAGGCCTCGAAGTGGTGCCGCTCTACTTCACTGCCGAGCGCCCAACGGTCGAGCGCTCTGGGCGCCTCATCGTCGTCGACGACGACCGGTATCCCGTTGAAGCAGGCGAGGTGCGACCCCGGCGTGTGCGGTTTCGCACTCTGGGCTGCTATCCCCTCACCGCCGGTGATGAGTCAGAATCGGCCACCGTCGCTGACATCGTGGCCGAACTCGAGTCCAACCGCCGATCGGAGCGGGCCGGTCGGCTCATCGACGGCTCGGGATCCTCGTCAATGGAGGCCAAGAAGACCGAGGGATACTTCTGATGACGCTCGCCCGCTCAGAGCCCGTAATTCCCGCCCTACTGCGTGCCGTCATCTGCGGTGCGGTCGACGACGGCAAGTCGACACTGCTGGGCCGGCTGCTGGTCGAGACCGAGAGCGTGCCGCTCGACGAGCTTGATTCCGTGACAACCGAGGGCGTGATCGACTATGCCCTGCTCACCGACGGGCTGGCATCTGAACGGGCCCAAGGCATCACGATCGATGTCGCGTACCGTCAACTGACGTTGCCTGACGGCCGCCGCGTGCTCATCGCTGACAGCCCCGGCCACGAGCAGTACACCCGCAATATGGCTGTCGCCGCCTCGCTCGCCGATGTGGCTGTTCTCGTGATCGATGCCGAGCGCGGCATCCGTCGCCAGTCATACCGGCACGCCGCCATTTGCGGTCTCATGGGCGTCTCACGCGTGATCGTGGCCGTCACGAAGATCGATGCTGTACCTGATCCGCAGGCCCGGCTCGAGGCGTTACGCCACGAGGCCAACCCGCGTCTAGCCGCCCACGGTTTCGACGTCGTTCGCTGGGTTCCCACGAGTGGGCGACGTGGCGACAACGTCACGAGCCGTTCGGCGAGCACGGCTTGGTACGTGGGAGAGACTCTCGTGGATGCTCTCGCCGCTCCCTTCGCCCACACCGAGAATCCCGCCGCCGCGCCCTTGCGGCTCGGCGTGCAGACGGTCGTGCGCGAACAAGGGCGTCGCTGGTATGCCGGTCGGATCGCCCGCGGCTCGCTCGCGGCGGGCGACGCCGTGCGGGTCGCCCGCACGGGCACGACGGCCGAGGTCGTCGAGGTGCGACTCGGTGACGAGCCGGTGCACGCCGTGGCTGGTCAGTCGATCGCGGTGCGGCTCGCTGACGAGATCGACCTGGGTCGGGGTGACGTTCTCGTGCCTGCTACCGAGCAGGCCGAGCCGCACCGTGTGTGGCTCGCTGACCTCGTGTGGCTCGACGCGACGCCGCTCGAGCTGGGCCGCGGGTACCTGTTGCGCAGCGGGGCGAGCGAGTCGCCGGCACGCGTCGACTTCGTGCGATCCGTGGTCGAACTCGATTCGGGTGACGAGCAAGGTGGCCGGGCGCTCGCCATGAACGACATCGGACGGGTCGAGATTGTCGTTGATCGCCCCCTGCTTCTTGACCCGTATGCCGAGTCGCGGCACACAGGAGGGCTCGTGCTGGTCGACCGTGCCACCGCCCGCACGATCGCCGCCGGCATGGCGGTGGGGCCGGTCGAACGTGAGAGCGAAGTGACTCGGCACGCCTTCGCTGTCGACCGTTCTCGACGTGAACAGCTCAACGGTTTACGTGGCGTCGTCGTCTGGCTGACGGGGCTTCCCGGCAGTGGCAAGAGCTCGATCGCTGACGAGGTCGAGACCCGACTGTTCGAGCGTGGAGTGCGCAGCTTCACCCTCGACGGAGACACGGTGCGCTCGACGCTGAGCGAAGACTTGGGGTTCACTCCCGACGACCGACGCGAGAACGTGCGTCGTGTGGCGCGCGTCGCCGAACTTATGCTCGATGCCGGGCTCGTGGTGCTCGTGTCGCTGGTGTCGCCGTACCGCGCCGACCGCGAGCTTGCACGCGAGCGGTTCGCCGCAGATGACTTCATCGAGGTGTTCGTCGATACTCCGCTCGAGGTCTGCGAGCAACGCGACCCGAAGGGCCTCTACGCGCGAGCTCGGGCGGTCGGCGGCGGGCAAATGACGGGCGTGGGTCAGCAGTACGAGGCACCCGAGACCCCCGACCTGCGTCTCGACGGCACGCAGCCGATCGAACGCTCAGTCGCGCTCATCCTCGAGCGAATCGTCACGCGCCGACTCGGCTAAACCGGCTGAACCTGCCGGACCGTTCTCGAGGATGCTCGGGGGTGTCGGCTCGCTCCCCTCTCGACGGTGCCGCTGGATGCCGAGCACCAACACCGCCGTGCATGCCGCCAGCGCAGCCCCCAGCGCCACGACAAGCACGGGGGTGGGAGCACCCAGTGCCACGGCCAACTGGCGCACGTTAAGCAGCACCACAACCGTGCCCGTGATGAGCCCGAGAATGCGTTGCGGCGCAATGCTGACGAGCTTCGCCGCGATCGGTGCCGCAATGACGCCACCAACGAGCAGCGCGAGCACGGCATCCAAGGGGATGCTGGACGCGCCGATACCGACCAGAAAGCCGACGCTCGCCGCGAGGGCGACGACGATTTCGGCCGTGTTGGCGGTGCCGATCGCTTTGCGAGGCGGAAGAGCGTTTGAGGCCGTGAGTGTCGTCGTGACGATGGGCCCCCAGCCTCCGCCGCCAGTGGCATCGACGAATCCGCCCGCGAGCCCAAGGGGCATGAGCCACCGCGCCCGTGCCCGGCGCGTGGGGCCCAAAATCGTGGGGCGGCTGAAGCGTACGAGGATCACTACGCCGAGGCCGAGCAGCAGTGTCGCCGTCCAGGGCTGCGCCGCGCGAAGGTCGACTGATGACAGCACCAGGGCGCCCGCAAAGGCGCCGATGCCGCCCGGCACGGCAACCTTCACCAGCGCCGCTCGGTCGACATTGCCATAGCGCAGGTGGAACGAGCCACTCGCGATCGAAGTACCGATCTCGGTGAGATGCACGATCGCCGATGACAGCGCGGGACCATAACCGATGATCATCAGCATTGTTGTCGAAGTGATGCCGAACGCCATGCCGATTGCGCCGTCGATCAGTTGGGCCACAAACCCGACGATCCCAATCAGCAGCAACGTCACCGAGCACTCCGGCGAGCGCTCTCGGCCACGAGCGCAACGTGCAGCGCATACTCCTCGGGGCGCACGGCCCGCAACAGTTCGCGTGATCGCGCGCTGAGGGGCGCATGAGGGGCTTCTGAGACCTGACGACGCTCAAAGATCGCTTGCGCTTGCAGGCGCACCGCGTCAGACGAATCGGACAACAACTGGTCGATATGCTCGCTCAGTTCGGTGAGCGGACGCACGAACCAGAAGCGCTCGCGCACGCTCTCGAACTCCTCGGCAGTTCCGAGGTACCAAACGTGGTCGCGCTTGACGTGGAAAATCGCGTTCATGGCGAAGTGTGCCGCGCTCTGCTCCGCCTCATCGGCTGATCCGAGTGCCTCGAAGAGAGCATCCGGCTCACGAAACCAGGCGAAGGCGGCCGCTTCCGCCGGCGACCACAGGCGTACACCGATTGCCGAGTCGGGGCGACCCTGCCGCAATCGGTTCATGAACCCGCTCACGTAGCGGCGGTCGGGGTCACGAAATACGACGGCGAAGCTCGGGTGTGCGACATCATCGTCACGCCACGGGTGCCATGATTCATCATGACTGAGCATGATTGGCAACACTTCCGCATCGGCGGGGTCGAGACGCGAGCGAAGGGCACGAAGCATGATCCGGATGCTCGTGCCACCGGTATTGCCTACGTGCACGATGCGCCGGTTGCTCGTCATGCGGGCCCTGCCGAGACGATCTGACGAACCGACAGTCCGAGAATTTTTGCCAGCTCGGCCGCCGATGGCGCTTGAAGAAAAGCATCGGCGAGCTCGTCGAATCGCTCGTTAAGCACGTCGGCGCTGCTCGCCACCCGTCGCTCCCCGGCGCCCGGCCGTTGCACATTCGGGTTGCCCCCGAGCTGGTGGCTCGGTGCGAAGAGGGCGTCGATCGCCTCGGGAGCGGTCGGCAGGGGCAGGTCATCAATGCCCAGAAAGCGTCGTAGCGGCAGAGTGTTCGCGTCGAGCGCGGCTGGACGGGTGTCGCGCAACAATTCGGTTCGAAAGATCAAGGACGGAATTCCGAGTGCTGCCACGAGAGTTAGCGTGTGCGCATATGTGTCACGCCAAAAATTCGCTGCCTGCCAGCCAGGCGTCTCGTGGCCCCGACGAAGCCTCGATGCAATGTACGTCGACATCGAGTGCACGGGATCACGAACGAGGATGAGCGCCCGCAATTCAGCGTGCGGCGAAAGTTCACTGGCGACGCGCTGAAGGTAACCGGGTGACTTCGAGCCGTCGACGAGAACGTCAGATTTCGCGCTGTCGAGCAGTGAGTTGTAAAGCTCGGGCAGTGAGAGTTGCCCGAGCTGAGAGACACGATCCTCGGGCCAGACCGGGCACGGTGTCGGTGCGTCGTGGCAAAGGTGGCACCGCACCAACCGAGCCGGTCCGTCGTAGAACGCCAGGTTCTGGGGCGTTCGTTCGAGCTCGCCGGGGTACATTCCGGGGCGCATGGCGTTGATCATGTTGCCCAGCGCGGTGGAGCCGCAAAAAGGCACCCCGAGTGCGAACACCAGCCGCGGTGCCCGTCGGCTGCGGAAGGGGGATCGAGCCACGTCGGTCTCGCTCTCTCACTCGGCTCGTCGCGTGCGACGAGGAACAGCGCTTACAAATATTGACGACGGCGCATCGCGCCGGCGAGACGGATGATCGGCACGATGTGCCGCAGGCCGTAGTAGCTGACGTAGCCCTGACGCCAGACGTTGAGCGGCAGCGTCGCCACCTCTCGCGCCGTCGACAGGGGGCGCAGGATCGACCGCAGTCGCACACGCCACACCGATCGCCGCATGTCGACCAGAGCCGTGCGCCACGGGTCGGTGAACCCCGATTCCCACTGAATTCCCCCGAGCACTTCAACCTCGGCCCGCGTCGGCCGCGATAACAGCCGGGCGAGCCCGGGCCGTGTTGCCGCCCATAATTCGTCGGGTGCACAGTGTTGCAGCACACGCCACTGTTCGATCGCGCGAAGTAGCCCCTCTTGCATCGCCTCGTGAGTACTCGAGCCGTCGTACTGCTTCTTACGCGAGAGCACGTATTCCCAGATTTCGGGCACGAACAGCCGGTACTGCTGCGGGTTGTCGACGTCAGGCAACACGACACCTTCCATGCGCCCACGATCAACCTTGAAGGGATTGCGGCGCGCACGAACGCCGAGGTACAAGCCCTCGACCTTGACTGCCGATCCGATGAGGCTGGCGAGCTCGCGCACCATCACTTGAATCGACCCGTTCCAGCCGACGTCGACCAAAACGACCCGTTCACTGTCGCGAAGTCCGAGCTCCTCGACCACCTGTTCGCTGAGTGGATGATCTCGTATCGGTAGCGACTGCAGCCGCGCCCAGACGAAGTCGGCGTACTCCGAGGTGGTCATGTTTGACGCCAGCAGGTCTGTGGTGGGCTCGCCGAGCAGCCGAAGCAGCTCGGTGGCACCATTGCGCCCCTCGGTGAAGCGCATCAACTCGCGCAAGCTGTGCGCATAGTTGCCGGGCATGCGCGCTACTTCGTCGATCACGGCGCGAAAAATCGAAGCTCGGTTAAGTTCGGGCACGAAACGGAGGTTGGGCGGAGGCTCGAGCCCGAGCACAGGCAGTGCAGCCTCAATGAGTCGAGCTTCTGACGACACCGCCACGAAGAGCGTCTGCGGTTGTCGCGCAGCCCGCAGGGCGAGCTCTTCGACGAAGAGCATGAAGGGCGGAGCGAAGAGGCTCCCTACGCGTCCCGGGTGAAACAGATGAGCACTAGCGCGCATAAAGCGGCGTCGGATGACCGTTCGCGTCTGTCGTACCACAACCGCCAGTCGACGCTCAGCGACCCGACGGGCGAGCGCCCGGCGCCAGTGGTGAGCGGTGCGGTAGAAGATCGCCTGCGAGCCCTCCGCAATCGGGGAACGGTAGTCAGACTGCCGGTCATCACCGAGATGGATGTTTGCCCGCAGATCGAGGCCCGGTAGAGCATCGTCGCCGCCTAGGGCGCTGAAGGCGCGGCCCGACCACTTTCCTCGAGCGAGGTCGCTCGAGGTTGTTCCCCCGTCGAAGAGGTCGATGCCGAGCTCGTGCATCAAGTGCTCGATATGTGTCGCAGAAAGGTACATGTCAGAAAGGAAGCACACCCGCAGCCCGTGCCGCTCGCGAGCCGCAACGAGTTCACGAACGAGCCGCGTGTTAGCGCGCAAATGGCGCAGCTCGCCGACAAGTTCGAGCTCGATGAGTCGATCGACTGCTTGAGCGCTTTCGTCATCTGTCAACGGCGCGTCATACTTGCGCGCGAGCAGACTCAGCATGAGCGAGAACCACGACCCGATCTTCACCTCGGCATCGAGCCCCGGGTCACGTCGACTCGTATGTTCACGCAGCAACAAGCGACGCGCGTAGTGACGGTATGAGGTCAACTCGCGCACGGTGATGGTCGTCGAGATGAGTTGGCGTACAACGGGCAACCAGGCCGCAGCCACCTCGCCGAATTGCACTGTCTCGGGCCAAGTGTCACGCAGCAATACGGTGTCGAAAACATCGACAGTCAGAGTGCGGATACGCACGTTGCCGGGCCGTTCAGAACGACGCACGAGGCCATCGATGCGTTGCCCTATCGACTCCATGCTTCACTCCCGGTCACCACCCCGATATGGGCTCTAGATTGAGGCTACACACCCGACGCGCCACCGGCGCACGGCAGACAAAAAGCCCCCCGCCGGCGGCGGGGGGCTAGTCGCGCGCCCGGAGAGACTCGAACTCCCAACCTTCTGATCCGTAGTCAGATGCTCTATCCATTGAGCTACGGGCGCAAGCTAACTTTCATCAGCAAGTGGCTGCAATTGCAACCGTGCAAGCCTACCAGCGCCAAGCCGGGGCCTGGAGCGAAGAGAATACAGAGCGGAGACGGAGGGATTTGAACCCTGAATGCCGAGATCACGTCGACTCCTGCTCACTCATGTGGCCAGCAATTCGCTGGGGTGCGGAATCACGTAGACAGTTTTACCTCACACGAATCTGCAAGCAAATGTTGCCATTCTGTTGCCACAACGCCTGCCGATCTATTTACAAGACGGAGCTTGAATGGCCAAGGTCGAGCAGAGGTTAAGCGGTCTGCGTGAGACGCACGAATCCGGGAACGAAGATCTGCCCGAGCATTGCGCTACCCGGTCGATGAAATCGCACACACGTTCGCCAGCCAAGTGGGCACAACGTTCAAAGTCCAGCTAGTAGCCATGGAGCTCGCGGTGAACGAAAGCAACTGCATGTGGCACGGTGATGACCTGCCTTCCGTCGTCACGGACCGTCCAGCGGCGATCGCGGGGACGTCCTGACTGATGGCTGTCACCGGCAAGGCTGGCGCGGGCAAAACCACCATGCTGCGCGTGGCACGCCACGCACTCGAGGCCGCCGGCCGCCGCATGATCGTTGTTGCACCGACGAAGAATGCGGCCATGGTCGCGGGAACTGAAATCGGGGTCGCCGCCTCGAGCCTCCACGCGCTCCTCCAGGATCACGGGTGGCAGTGGGGCACCGACGACACCGGCCGGGAGCGATGGCGCCAGCT
>JBBRWT010000092.1:0-8443 GCA_038249035.1 Actinomycetales bacterium | reverse complement strand
GCGGAACAGCGCATCGTCGTGCTCATGCCGATCACCCTGCTGGGCCGCACGGTCACGGCCGAGATGACCCTGAGCAATCGTGACGCGATGGGGTTCAGGATGCTCATCGGGCGTCAAGCACTGCGCCAGGGCTTCGTGGTCGACCCGGCGAGGTCGTTCCTCGGCGGCCGCGCGCCGAAGCCGGTGCGCCGCCAGAACCGCGGCGGTTGACGGAGCTCACCGACGCGACGTCGCAACTAAACACCCAGGGCGCCCCCGACAGGATTCGAACCTGCGACCCTCAGTACCGGAAACTGATGCTCTATCCCCTGAGCTACGGAGGCTCGGTTAGCTTAGCGGGTCTCGCGCCCGAGTCGGCTCCGTGTCAGGCTGGCGGTATGGGCAGTGATCAGAGCACGCGGCGCACGGTCGGCTGCGAGATCGATGCGACCCTCGGCGAGGCGACCGGCATCGTGCTCGCGATTGCCGTGGCGAACGCTCCTGGCCTCACGATCGACGAGCAACTCTCTGTGCGGGTCGGCGGTGAGTCGATCGACATGACCGAAGCGGTCGGCGTAAGCGGCACGCGCTGGCACACCGCCGATGTGCCCGCAGGCGCGCTCACCGTGCGCTACTCGGCCACGGTCGACGGCCGCGGCGGGCCGCGACCGGTTGATGCCACCGAACGCATCATGGCCGTGCGCCCGAGCCGATACGTGCAGTCAGACGAACTCGCCGGCCCGCTTATTGAGGCTCGCATCATCGCCGAGCTTGCCGAGTTGCCCGAGCGCGAGCGCCTGCTCGCTGCGCGCGATTGGGTGGCCGGGCGGCTGACGTACACGATCGGCTCGACAAGCCCCACCGATGGGCTGCCTGAGATTCTGGTCACGGGCCAAGGTGTCTGCCGCGACTTCGCGCACTTGCTGGCCGGAGTGCTTCGGGCGGCGGATATACCCGCTCGCGTGGTGTCGGTGTACGCGCCCGAGCTTGCGCCCATGGACTTTCACGCCGTGGTCGAAGCGCTCGTTGACGAGCAGTGGGTGGTCGCCGATGCCACGGGCATGGCCCCGCGCGCCGGAATGCTGCGCATCGCGACGGGTCGCGACGCGGCCGACACCGCTTTTCTCGCCAACGACGGAACGTCGCTCATTCTGCACCGCCTGCTGGTTCACGCTGAGGCCGATGCCCCGCTCGACGCTGACCCCGACGTCGTCGTCGCCCTCGGCTGAGCCTGCGCGCACGCCGATAAGATCAACCCTCGTGAACCCCGATCAGCTCGCCGCCGCCATGCTCACCGTCGTGGTCAGCGCGGTTGAGCAGCGCGACGCCGCCGCCGCGGGGGAGCTCACGGTTGCCGACATCGCCCTCGAGCGCCCGCGCAACCGCGACCACGGCGACTGGGCAACCTCAGTCGCGCTCAAGCAGTCGAAGCGGGTCGGGATGCCCCCGCGCGCGTTCGCCGACGAGCTCGTGCCGGGCATCCTCGCCATTGACGGTGTGGCGCAAGTCGAGATTGCGGGCCCCGGCTTTCTGAATATCCGTCTCGAAGCCGGCGCCGCGGGCGAGCTCGCGCGGGTGATCGTCGAGGCGGGCGAGACCTACGGGCACAACGAGACCCTGCTCGGCCAGACCATCAACCTCGAATTCGTGTCGGCCAACCCCACAGGCCCCTTGCACATCGGCCACACGCGCTGGGCTGCCCTCGGTGACTCGCTCGCGCGCGTGCTCTCGGCAAGCGGAGCGACCCTGGTGAGCGAGTTCTACGTCAACGACGCTGGCGCGCAAATGGATGTCTTCGGCGAATCTGTGCTCGCGGCCGTTCTCGGCGAGCCCACGCCCGAGAACGGGTACCCGGGCGAGTACATCACTGCACTCGGCCTGCGCGCGCTGGGCGAACGGCCCGACCTTGGGTCGTTGCCGCGTGATCAAGCGGTGTCGATCGCGAGGGAGCTCGCGTATGGCTGGCAGCTCGACGAGATTCGTGAGTCACTCGAACGCTTCAACGTGCACTTCGACGTGTGGTTCAGCGAGCGGGTTTTGCACACTATTGACACGGCGACCGGTCACAGCCGCATCGACGAGGCCGTCGACCGGCTGCGCGCGCAAGGTCATGTGTATGACCTTGACGACGCCATCTGGGTGCGCACGACCGACTTCGGCGACGACAAAGATCGGGTCATCAAGCGCGGCAACGGCGTGTACACCTACTTTGCCGCCGATGCCGCCTACTACCTGTCGAAGACTGACCGTGGGTTCGCGCACAAGATCTACCTGCTCGGTGCCGACCACCACGGCTATGTACACCGCCTCAAGGCGCTCGCGGGTGCTGCGGGCGACGACCCCGACGCCGACATCGAGGTGCTCATCGGTCAGCTCGTCAGTATCAACGGCGCGCGCCTCAGCAAGCGCGCCGGCAACATCATCGAGCTCAACGACCTGCGCGAATGGCTGGGCACGGATGCCCTGCGCTACTCGCTCGCTCGATACCCGGCCGACTCGCCGCTGACCCTTGACCCCGAACTGCTGCGCAAGCGCACGAACGACAACCCCGTCTTCTATGTTCAGTACGCACATGCCCGCACCCACCAGGTTGCACGCAACGCGGCTGCGTCGGGAGTCGATCGCGCAGTGTTTGCAGGCGAACTGCTGAGCGACGAGACCGAGAGCGTGCTGCTGGGGGCCCTCGCTGACTTTCCGCGCATCGTCGCGCAAGCCGCCACCCTGCGCGAACCACACCGCGTTGCCCGCTTCCTCGAAGAACTCGCCGCGGCCTATCACCGCTGGTATGACACGTGCCGGGTTACCCCCTTGGGTGACGAGCCGGTCGGCGACATTCACGGCACGCGTCTGTGGCTCAACGACGCCACGGGCCAGGTGCTGCGCAATGGGTTGACGCTCATCGGCGTCTCTGCCCCCGAAAGGATGTAGTCATGAGCGACACGACCCCCACCGAGCCTGAGCCGACCGAGCCTGAGCCGACCGAGCCTGAGCCGACCGAGCCTGAGGCGACGCCGGTCGAGGCGCAGACAGCTGAGCGGATCGTCGTCGTTGAGGCCGCGCCCCCGAAGCGTCGCCGCGGGCTGATCGCCCTCTTTGTCATCGTCGCCATTGTGGTCGTGCTCGGTGTGGTGGCTGTGGTCGCCGAGTCGCTCGCGCGACAGCAGGCCTCCGCGCTCATCGCCGACCAGGTGCGGTCGTCGCTGCAGCTCGAGGCCGATCATCCAGTCAATGTCACGATCGAGGGCGCGTCGGTATTGTGGCAGGCGGCCAGCGGCCGTCTCGATAGGGTGACCGTCGATGCGCCCGAGGTCGCTTTCGGAGATCTCGTCGGTGACCTCACGCTCATCGCCGAAAGTACCCCCCTTGACGTATCGCAGCCGACTGATTCGGTGCAGGCCGTGTACCGCGTCGCCGAGGCTGATGTTGCGGCGCTCGCCGGATTTCTCGCGGGCACCCTGGTGACCGATGTGCAGCTCGATGACCGAGAAATTCGGTTCCAGACCGGGTTCTCGTTTTTCGGCGTGGAATTCTCGGTCGGGCTGGGTGTCACTCCATCGGTGCAAGATGGCCAGTTGGCATTTACGCCGTCGAGCGTCGTGTTGGGCGAAGAGAGGCTCGATGCCGCCCAACTGCAGGAGCAATTCGGCCCCCTTGTCGAGCCGCTGCTCACGTCGCAGAGTTTCTGTGTCGCGCAGTACCTGCCGCAGGCTCTCGAGCTCACGGCAGTGCAGGTTGGCGACCAACAGTTGGTCGTCGTGTTTGGCGCCAACGACGTGGCGCTCGGGGGCCCGCAGTTCTCAACCCTGGGTACCTGCGGCTAGACCCAACATGCGGTCTGCGGCTGCCTAGCAATGTTCGTCGCGGCTCACACTCGCGCGCCGCTAAACTCTGTAACGGCTTCAGGAACCAAGCCGGGTTCGCTCGCCTCACACTCCCCAGATCGTCGTCCCGTGAGGTTTTTCGTGTTTGCCAACCCGCTTTCGCCATCGTGGCTCGTGCCGCCGGACGACGCCGCCGTGCTGCCCGCGCATGTGTGGCCAGCGAACGCGGAGCGTACGGCCAGCGGAGCAATAGCCATCGGGGGAGTTGCGCTACCGCAGCTCGCGACCGAATTCGGCACGCCGCTCTACGTGATCGATGAGCGGGATGCCCGCGACCGGGCATCGCGAACCCTCGCAGCGTTCACGGCCGCCGCTGCAGCGCACGGTAGCACGGCCGTCGTGTACTACGCGGGTAAGGCGTTCTTGTGTACCGAGGTCGTGCGGTGGATGGTGGCTGAGGGGCTCAACATCGACGTGGCCAGCGGCGGAGAGCTCGCTGTCGCGCTCGCCGCGGGCGTCGAGCCCGCCCGCCTCGGGTTGCACGGCAACAACAAGTCGCTCGCCGAAATCGACCGCGCTGTCGGTGTCGGGGTCGGCGCAATCGTCATCGACTCGATGATCGAGATTGAGCGTGTGGCGGCTGCGGCCGAGCGGCACGGGCGGGTGCAGCCGGTGCGCTTGCGCATCAATTCGGGGGTGCACGCGCACACACACGAGTACCTCGCGACGGCGCGCGAAGACCAGAAGTTCGGCATCGCCCTTGCCGACGCGCCCGACGCCGTGGCCGTTATTCGCGCGCACGCGGGCCTGCGCTTTCTGGGGTTGCACTCGCACATCGGCTCGCAAATCTTCGCCGTCGAAGGCTTTCTTGAGGCCGCGCACCGGTTGCTGGCCCTGCACGCCGAACTGTGCGCGGGCGAAGAGGTTCCCGAGCTCAATCTCGGCGGCGGATTCGGCATCGCCTATGTCGACAGCGATCAGGCGCCGGCGATCGAGCAGGTCGCCGACGCACTGCTTGCGGCGGTCGCGTCGGTGTGCGGCGAGTTGGGCATTCCGGTGCCGCGCATTGCGGTCGAGCCAGGGCGCACGATCGTGGGGCCAGCGGGCATCACGCTCTATGAAGTCGGCACGACGAAAGACGTCATCGTGACGCTGGAGGGTGTCGGCGATGCTGATGCCGGCAATTCTGATGGCGGCAATATTGACGCCGGCGCTGCTAACGACGATGACGACCGACCCTCGGGCACGGCCGTGCGCCGCTACGTCAGCGTCGACGGCGGCATGAGCGACAACCCGCGCGCGGCACTGTATGGCGCCGACTATTCGGTCGCGCTTGCCAGCCGCGCATCGAGCGTCGAGCCCGTGCTCGTGCGCGTCGCCGGCAAGCACTGTGAGAGCGGCGACATCGTCGTGCGCGACGCTTACCTGCCCGGCGACGTGCAACCCGGCGACCTCGTGGCGGTACCCGCGACGGGCGCCTACTGCTTTTCGCTCGCGAGCAACTACAACTACCTGGCGCGCCCGGCCGTCGTTGCCGTGCGTGACGGTGCCGCTCGGGTCATCGTGCGCGGTGAGACCGAATCCGACCTGCTGAGCCGCGATGTCTTCGCGAACTCTGCTGACCAGACACCGCTTCCCTGAGAGGAACGAGATCACCGTGATCGAATACCGCAACCTCCGTGTGGCCCTGTTGGGCGCTGGCAGCGTCGGCGCCCAGGTGGCTGACCAGCTGCTGAGGCACCGTGACGAGCTTGCCGCCCGCATCGGCGCCGGAATCGAGCTCGCGGGCGTGGCCGTGCGCCACCTCGACGCACCGCGCGACACCGCGATTCCGCCCGAGCTGCTCACGACCGACGCCGAGTCGCTCATTCTCAGCTCTGACATCGTCGTCGAGCTCATGGGCGGCCTCGAGCCCGCGCGCACGCTCATTCTGCAGGCGCTCAACTCGGGTGCCGATGTCATCACCGCGAACAAGGCGCTGCTGGCCACGCACGGCCCCGAGCTTTTTGAGGCGGCCGAGCAGGTCGGCGCGCAGCTGTACTACGAGGCTGCGGTCGGCGGGGCGATCCCGATCATTCGGCCGCTGCGCGATTCGCTCGCCGGTGACCGGGTTAAGCGCATCCTGGGCATCGTCAATGGCACGACCAACTTCATTCTCGATCGCATGGATGCCCACGGCGAGTCAATGGCCGAAGCACTGGCCACCGCTACTGCGCTCGGGTATGCCGAGGCAGACCCGACCGCTGACATCGGCGGCTACGACGCGGCGCAGAAGGCCGCGATTCTCGCGAGCCTCGCCTTCCACACCCTCGTGCCAGCCGACGCGGTGTACCGCGAAGGAATCACCGACGTGACTCTGCAGCAGGTCGTGTCGGCGCGCAAGGCTGGCTATGTCGTGAAGTTGCTGGCAATCTGCGAGCGACTCACCGACCCTGTGACCGGAGTCGACGGGGTGAGCGCCCGCGTGCACCCCGCGCTGATTCCCGACACTCACCCGCTCGCCGCTGTGCACGGAGCAAACAATGCTGTCTTCGTCGAGGCCGAATCGGCTGGGCCGCTGATGTTCTACGGGGCCGGTGCGGGGGGCATCCAGACCGCGTCGGCGGTACTGGGCGACATCGTTTCTGCCGCCCGCCGCCACGTCGCTGGAGGGCCGGGAGTCGCCGAGAGCACGCACGCCAACCTGCCCGTGCTTCCCATCAGCGCGGTCATGACTCGATACCAGATCGCGCTGCTCGTCGCCGACGAGCCCGGCGTGCTCGCGCTCATCGCCGCGCTCTTCCAGAGTCACGGCGTGTCGGTCGAGACCGTGCAGCAGGCGGTGCCCGCGATCGACCCCGTGAGTGCAAACGATGCCCCGACCGCGGCTACCCTGGTAATCGGTACTCACGAAGCTTCTGAGGCCGATCTCGCCGCAACGGTCGCGGCACTGACCACCAGCAGCGTCGTCCATAGCGTGACGAGCGTGCTGCGAGTAGAAGGACTGTAGATGGCGAAGCAGTGGCGCGGACTCCTGCACGAATACGCCGACCGCCTGAACATCAGCGCGGCGACGCCCATCATCACGCTCGGTGAGGGTGGCACGCCGCTCATCCCGGCGCGCTACCTTAGCGAGCGCACCGGAACGAACGTCTTCGTCAAGTACGAGGGCATGAACCCCACCGGCTCGTTCAAAGACCGCGGAATGACGATGGCGATCTCGAAGGCCATCGAACACGGCGCCAAGGCCGTCATTTGTGCCTCGACCGGAAACACCTCGGCGTCGGCCGCCGCGTATGCGGCGCACGCCGGCATCACCGCGGCGGTGCTCGTGCCCGAGGGCAAGATCTCGATGGGCAAGCTCAGCCAGGCCGTGGCCCACAAGGCCGAGATCATTCAGATCGAGGGCAACTTCGACGACTGCCTCAACATTGCCCGCGACCTCGCGGCCAATTACCCGGTGCACCTCGTCAACTCGGTGAACCCTGATCGCATCGAGGGTCAGAAGACAGCGGCATTTGAGGTCGTTGAAGTGTTGGGGGATGCGCCCGACTTTCACCTTCTTCCGGTCGGCAATGCGGGCAACTACACGGCGTATCACCGCGGCTATCGTGAAGAACTCGATCGTGGCGTGATCACGAAGTTGCCGCGCATGTTCGGATTCCAGGCCGCGGGTAGTGCGCCCATCGTGCTCGGCGAACCTGTCAAGAAGCCAGAGACCATCGCGAGCGCGATCCGCATCGGCAACCCCGCCTCGTGGGAACTCGCGCTCGTCGCGCGCGACGATAGCCACGGATACTTCGGGGCGATCTCTGACGAGCACATTCTGCTGGCGCATCGACTGCTCTCTCAAGAGGTCGGCATCTTCGTCGAGCCCGCGTCGGCCATCTCGGTTGCGGGGCTGCTCGAGCGCGCCGAGGCCGGCGCCATCCCCGCAGGCGCGACCGTCGTACTCACCGTCACCGGGCACGGACTGAAAGACCCGCAGTGGGCACTCAAGGGCCCCGACGGCGTCGACGTGTCGCCGACCGTCGTGCGGGTCGACACGGCTGAGGTGGCCTCGGTGCTGGGTTTGCAGAAGGTCACCACGTGACCGCGATCGACCCTCGACTGATCGGCCGCCGGGTCGCCGTGAAAGTGCCCGCGACCACGGCAAACCTTGGCCCGGGTTTCGACACGCTCGGCCTTGGCTTGTCGGTGTACGACGAGCTTGAGGTGAGTGTGCGCGCCGAGCCCGGAGCCACTGTCACGGTGCACGGGGTCGGCGAGGGCGAGGTGCCGACCGATGAGAGCAACCTCGTGGTGCGAGCCATCGCCCACACTTTTGCAGCACACGGCGTCGCTCTACCGGGCCTTGAGCTCGTCGCGCACAATGTGATTCCGCACGGTCGGGGCATGGGTTCATCGGCGGCGGCGATCGTCGCGGGCATCATGGCCGCCCGCGGCCTGCTCGAAGACATCGTCGAGCTCAGCTCTGATGACCTGCTCGCGCGTGCCACTGAACTCGAGGGTCACCCTGACAACGTGGCACCCGCGCTGTTCGGCGGGCTGACAATCGCCTGGATGACCCCCGAGGGTCCGAAACACAAGCGCCTCACTGTGCACCGTGGAGTTTCATTGCTCGTTGCAGTGCCCGAGAGCAGCACGATGTCGACCGCGCTCGC
>JBBRWT010000091.1:0-8493 GCA_038249035.1 Actinomycetales bacterium | reverse complement strand
TGGGCCGTGCCGTCGTCGAGTGCCGCGAGCGCCGCATCCTGAACCAGGGGCAGAAGGTCGAGGCGGCCGCGGGGTCGGCGCTCGCGCCAGACGCGCTCCCACTTGCCGGGCGTCACCCCAGTCACGAAGGCGACGGTGAGCGGATCGGGCATGGGCTCAGGCTACTGGGCCGCCTCGGGAGCACGACGCTCGGGAACGCTCGGCGGTCTCGGCCACTCAGCGTTCCCGTACGCTCGGGTGCATGACCGAAACCCCGCGCGAAGACCGCCGTCAGCAGCCGAAGCCCCCGAAGCAGCAGTTGTTGAGCCCCGCGACGGCCGCTCAGAAGCTCGGCGTCTTTTTGCCGGCGACGCCGGATGAGTTTCGCGCGGCGCCCGTCTCGCGCACCGCGCTGAACGAGCTGAACGACAACCCGCCCGAGTGGCTGACGACGCTGCGTCGCGAGGGGCCGCATCCGCGTGATGAGGTGTCGCGCCGGCTCGGCGTCTCGAACTCGGCGCTGGTTCGCGGTGGCGTGAGCGACTCGATGACGACCGTTGAGATTCGCGCGCTGCTCGCCGACATGCCTGAGTGGCTCTCGATCGAGCGCGACAAGCACGCCCCCGGCACCGGCCACCCCCAGGGCTCTGCGGTGGGCGAGCGCCCAAGTTAGTGTGCGCGGCGCTCGCGCCCGCTCATCCACACGAACGCGATACCCGGCAGCACGGCGACGAGGCCGGTGAGCCCAAACGCGACACTCGCGGCCAGACTCGCACTGGCCGTCGCCCCCGCCAACGGCAGCAGCGCGGCCGCGGCGCCCTCGCGCAGCCCCCAGCCGCTGATCGTGATGGGAATGAGCATGGTGAGCAGAATCAGGGGCACGAGAGTGAGGATCGCGGCGACCGGCAGGCTGAGCCCCACGGCGAGGGCGCAAAAGGCAAATGCGGCGAGGATGCACGCTGTCGTGCCCGCGCTGAGCGCGAGTTGCTGCAGCACAACCCGACGCCCGACGAGGGCAATGGCCGCGGTGCGGGCGAGCTCGGTGAGGCGTGGCCCGACGCGCCCCGGCAGGCGCGTGGCAGCGAGCAGCAGGCCCAGCCCGATGAGCGAGCCGGCCGTAATGGCGGCGGCCAGCCCGAGCATCCAGGCCGGCCATTCAAGCCCGCCCGGAACGAGGGTGGTGGCGATGATGGCCACGACCATGGTCGCGAGCACGGCCACCTGGCCGGCGAAACGTTCGACGACGACGGCTTGAGCGGCGACCGTGAGGCCGGCATGGCCGCGGCTGCGCACCGCGCGGCCCGCGTCGCCGACGACCCCGCCAGGCACGGTCGAGTTGACGAGTTGGGCTAGGTAGTACTCGCGCAGGGCGTGCCAGCGGCCAAGCGGCAGGCCGAGGGCACCGGCGGTGATGCGCCAGCGTTTGGCGGCGAGCACGGTGTGCAGGGTGAGGGCGAGTAGGGCGGCGAGGATCCAGAGCGGGTTGACGGTGAGCAGCACTTGGGCGGCGTCGTCGCCGTCGGCGAACCGCCACAGCAACACGAACAGCGCGATGGTGACGAAAGCTTGAAGTGTGCGAAGAAGAGCGGTGCGGCGGCTTGCGTGTGGGCTCGCGCCCGGCACCGCGGCGGGGCTCGCACCCGGCTCCCCTCCGGGGCTCACGCCCGGATTCGCCACAGCGCCACGATGTCGCGCCCGAACGACCAGGCCAGCGCCCCGAGTACGCCGACGACCAGCGCCGTGGCAATCAGACTGGGCACCCACGGCGATTGCAACACGATGAGCGCGATCAGTTGAATGACGCAGATTACTTTGCCGCTGTACCGCGGTGGCAATGATGCGGTGAGCCAGGGGTAGGCGAGCTGGGCGAGACCGAAGAGATAGCGGGGCAGGCCGAGCAGAATAACCCACCAGCCGACCCCGCCCACCACAAAGGCGAGCACCGCGAGCACGAGCGCGAAGACCGAGTCGACTTCCATGTCGAACCCGGCGCCGAAGGGAGAGGAGAGCCCTTGTCGCCGAGCAAGCCAGCCGTCGACGCCGTCGAGGCTCAGTGAAATGGTCGCGATAGTCATGATCGCGATGGGGGCGGGCGTCGCCCCGACGAGGGGAATCACGAGCGTCGACACCAATGCGAGTCGCAGTAGGGTGATCGCGTTCGCGTACCCGAGTCGCGCGTGCGGGTGATGCCGGTGCATGTGCCAGGCGGCAAACACCACGCCGACGACAAAGCAGGCTGCCCCGGCGAGAATTGCCGGGGCGCCCGCGTCACCGAAAAGCCAGGTGCCGAGCCCGACAACGATCCCGAGCCCGACCGGCGAAACAACCGCAAATCGGCGCACGGGAGTGTCGGTCGGGCGCAGGGGAAACCAGCGCCAGGCGCGCGGGCCGGCATCCGGGTAGGTCACAGACACATTCGAACGCTAACACGGCCCCAGCCCGCACTCTGGGCTCGTGCGGTCGCCGTTCAGGGCTTTCACGGCGCGAGGCCTGAGACCACCGCGATTACCAGCACGATTGACAGGGGGGCTTCAATGCCATGCACGATGACGGCCATCCACGTCGAGCGGTAACGCCGCGCTGCCCACGCGATGCCGAGCGAGCCGAGAATCATGACAGGCCAGGCCCAGATCTTGTGCACGTGGTAGAGCCCGAAAAGAACGGTGTTGGCGACCCAGTCCCAGCGCCCGAAGACTCCGGCCATGCGGGGCAGCAGAATTCCGCGAAAGAGCAGTTCTTCGCCGAGGAGGTAGTTGAACAGTGCGCTAGTGAGGGCCAGCCCGAGAATCCACCACTGACCCTGCAGCGCCGGGTCGTTGAGGCCTTCGAGACTGGTGTATTCCGGTTCGGCGAAGGCGGGCAGCAGCGTGACCCACGCCTGGTCAAGGCCGGCGAACAGAAACCCGATCAGAGCGTTCGCACCAACGGCCGGAACGACCCACCACCACAGGGCCGCGCGCGGCTGCCCGGTCTTCGGGTGCCGAGGCAGGTTCAGCCAAAGCCGGGTCTTGACCGCCGACCAGCGAAGGGTGCCCAACTCGACGCGCAGCACGATGACCGATACGACGAACTGCCACATCATCCCGATGACCATCAGCATCCAGAAGACGAGCCCGGCCTTGATGGGGCTCTGCCCGATCAAGGCCGGCGCCGCCACCCATGCCAGCAGGCCCATGGGCACGGTGACCGAAGCCCAGATACCGAGAATCGTGAGAAGAGAATATTGGGCTGACTCGCCGCTCGCGCGTAAAGGAGCCGATGGGGTGAGGGGTGTTTTAACTGTCATGGTGGCCAGCCTGACGAGGCGGGCCGTTGCGCGGCATCCTCCGCTGGTCTCTAATGCGGCGCAGCGGCTACCCCCAACGGGTTGTGCCGTATACGCCAGTTGGCCGACGCGCCCCGACCCACCCAGCCTCTACTGTGAAACCATGCTTCGCACCGCGCGCCTAGGCGTCGCCATCGACGCGGCCATTGTGCTGGCATTTTTCGCCATCGGATGGTTCGGGGCAGTCGACGGCCCGGTGAGCGAACCCGCCTACGAGTACCGAGCCCGGGATGGTCTATTTCTTGCCCTTCTCCTCGCATCCACCATGCCCGGCCTCGTGTGGCGACGCTGGCCGACGGTCGCGTTCGTGGTCGCTCTCGCAGCGTTGACCGCCCTGTGGTCGCTGGGGTACAACGCCAGCGGCTCTCTTCTCATTCTCTTGTTTGGTGCGTACTGGGTGTCGAGTTCTCGACCGTTGCGCGAGGTTCTTCTGTGCACTGCGCTGGCGCTGATGAGCGTGACGGCCCTGCTGTTCATTAACGGCGCACCGTTCTCTTTTGTCGAGTGGCTGTCGTCGGTAGTGGCGCTGAGCATGGTGTTCGCGCTGGGTCGGTCGAGCCTGCTTCGCGGTGAATTGGCGGATGCTCGAGCGCACGCCGTTGCCGAGTCAGCGTTGCGGCGCGCCGGCGATGAGCGGCTTCGCGTTTCTGGCGAGTTGCACGACATTGTCGGGCACTCGTTGGGCATCATCGCCGTACAGGCCGGGGTGGGTCGTCACCTGCTCGAAGCCGACCCACATCGTGCCGCCGAGGCGCTCGACCACATCGCTACGATAAGTCGGCGGTCACTGGACGACATGCGCTCGATGGTCGCGACCCTGCGGGATGGCGGTGCAGACTACGAACCGCCTCGGGGGCTCGCAGACTTGCCCGAACTGATCGAGACGACGCGCTCAACGGGTTTACAGGTGACTCTGACGATCGATGCCGACGCGGATGCGATGCCCCGGCAGGTGGGTGCCGCCGTGTACCGTGTGGCCCGAGAAGCGTTAACTAACGTGATTCGACACGCCCGCGCCGATCGTGTCGACGTGAGTCTTACGTGTGCTGCGGGCGGTGTCGAGCTCACGGTTCGCGACGACGGTGACGGCAGCGCCGACGACCTAGCGTGGCCCGTTGCTCAGGGTGCAGGGTCGGGCCACGGAATCGCCGTGATGCGCGAACGAGCCGAGGCTTTGGGCGGCACTCTTGTCGCAGAACCGCATGCCGACGGCGGGTTTCGCGTGTCGGCGAACTTTCCGACGGAGCCGGCGCGATGATTTCGGTCGTGATCGTCGACGACGAACGGTTGGTGCGCTCGGGCTTTCAGGCGCTACTGGCGTCAGATGCCGGACTCGAGGTCGTCGGCACCGCTGCGACGGGTGACGAAGCGCTGACGGTGGTGCGTCGTGAGAAGCCCGATGTGGTGCTGATGGACATCCGGATGCCCGGTCGTGACGGCGTCAGCGCGACGGCGGCCATCACCGCTGATCCGACGCTCGCCGCCACAAAAGTCATTGTGTTGACGACCTTCGACCTAGACGAGTATGTGCACGCCGCCTTGCGTGCCGGGGCGAGTGGATTTCTCTTGAAAGATGCCCTGCCGACCGAGTTGCTGGCCGCCGTGCACACCGTCGCGCGCGGGGATTCGGTGCTCGCCCCCACCCTGCTGCGTCGGCTCATGGCCGAGTTCTTGCAGACTCCGGCCGCGCCTGCCCCACCCGCGTGGTTGGCGACGCTCACGCCCCGCGAGGTCGACGTGCTGCGCGAGGTCGCTCGCGGGTTGAGCAACAACGAGATCGGGATGGCCCTGCACATGTCAGGCGCGACGGCCAAGACGCACGTCGGCCGGTTGCTGACCAAAGTGGATGCCCGCGGCCGTACCCAGCTCGCGATCGCCGCGTATGAGGCCGGGCTAGTCGAGCGTTCGGAGAGCCTGGGGTGACTTTGGGCCCTGGTTGGCTCAGGGCGCATGCGTGTAGTGTGCGGCTCATAGCGCGCGTCGGCTGAGACGTTCTCGCGCGTGAACCGAACGGCGGCAGCGCGGACGCCGTTTCACGAGGGGTGCCGCCGGCAGTCGTCTCGCAGACGCTCGATGCTTGAGGGCGCGGGCTAGATGAGAGTACGCAATCGTGACCCACTACGGATTTCTCAGTACCTTTCCGCCGACCCGCTGCGGCCTGGCCACGTTTACCGCTGCACTCGCCGACGCCCTGCTCGACGACCCACGCGACACTGCCAGCGTTGTGCGCGTGCTCGACGAGCCGGATGGTGAGCGCGCTTACCCCACGAACGGTCACCTTCAGCCGTCGGCCGTGCTCGTTGCCGAGAACCGCGCCAGCATGGTGAACGCCACGGCTGTTCTGAGCGCCTGCGACATCGTGATCGTGCAGCACGAATACGGCATCTACGGCGGCATTGACGGCGACGAAATCGTGCAGGTTCTCGACGACGTCACAGCCCCGACCATCGTGGTGTTGCACACGGTTCTGTCTTCTCCCACTCCTCACCAGCGGCAGGTCTTGCTGGAGGTGTGCCATCGAGCATCCGCCATCGTCGTCATGACCGCACACGCACGCGATCGGCTCGCGCAGGTTTTTGGTGTCGAGGGTGAGCGCGTGCATGTGATTCCGCACGGGGTGGCAACGATGGCCTCGAGCGCTCGGCCGCAAGGCAGGGCCAAGCGCATTCTCACGTGGGGTCTCATCTCACCGGGTAAAGGCATCGAGTGGGGTATTCGCGCCATGAATCTGCTGCGCGACTTGGGCCCGCATGTGCAGTATCTGGTCGCGGGGCAAACCCATCCGAAGGTGCTCGCCCGCGTCGGCGAGAGTTACCGCACCATGCTCGCGGGTTTGGTCACCGAGCTTGACCTCGAGCGGCAGGTGAGGCTCGAGGGGCGGTACCTCGGCGCCGACGAGCTAGCTTCCATCCTTGCTGGCACCGACGTTGTGCTGCTGCCGTACGACTCGCGTGACCAGGTGACGTCGGGGGTTCTGGCCGAGGCAGTTGCCGCGGGTATTCCGGTGGTCGCGACGGGGTTTCCTCATGCGAGCGAATTGTTGGCGAATGGTGCGGGCATCATCGTCAACCACGAAGACCCCGACTCGATGGCTCAGGCTCTGCGCATCATCCTCACCGCAGACACGGTCGCCGACGCGATGCGCGAGTCGGCGGTGCTCAGTGCGGCCAACACCAGTTGGGCCGCCGTTGCCGAGCAATACCGTGCGATTGCGGCCACGCTCGCCCACATGCAGGTCGCCTGATGGATGCCCCCACTAACTTCATCCACCTGCGCGCCCTCAGCGATGCCACGGGAGTGTTCGAGCACGCGATGCTCGACGTGCCGCGACGCGACCACGGCTATTGCGTTGACGATGTCGCGCGCGCGCTCATCGTCGTGGTGCGCGAACCGGTGCAGGCTGCAGAGCTGTCAGAGCTGTCAGAGCTCACCGAGACCTACCTGAGCTTTCTCGAGTCGGCACTGACGCGCGACGGCCTCATGCACAACCGCATGAGCGCTGACGGCGAGTGGACTGACCAGACCGGGCGCGGTGACTGGTGGGGTCGCGCCATCTGGGCGTTCGGCGTCACTGCCGCCCACGGGGCCGAGCCTGCTCTGCGCGCTAGGGCACTCTCAGCCTTTCGCACGGCGACGCAGCAACACACCACCGAGTTGCACCCGATCGTGTTCGCGGCCTTGGGTGCGGCTGACGTGGCCGCTGCGTTCCCTGATGACCTCGCGGCCCGGCGCATCCTTCGCCAATTGGATGCGGCGATTCCCTTCGGCCCCGATTCGTCCTGGCCGTGGCCCGAATCGCGGCTTCGGTATGGCAACGCCGCGATTGCGGAGTCGTTGATCGCTGCCGGTCACGCGCTCGGCGAGCCGTCAATCACCGAGCGCGGGCTGCAGCTGCTGTCATTCTTGGTGGTGCTGGAGACTCGGGATGATCACCTTTCGGTGACCGGGAGCGCGGGCCGCGATCGCGGCGATACCGGGGTGTTGTTCGATCAGCAACCCATTGAGGTCGCAGCCATCGCCGACGCGTGTGCGCGGGCTTTCGCCGTGACCGGTGACGATGCCTGGCTTGAGACCGTCGCGCGCGCGTGGGCCTGGTTCGAGGGCAACAACGACAGCGCGACGCCCATGATCGACGCCGATACCGGCGCCGGATTCGACGGGTTAGAACAGTACGGCCGAAACGAGAATCGCGGGGCCGAGTCAACTCTGGCCGCGCTCAGTGTTTATCAGCAGGCGAGTCGCCTGGGACAGTTGGTGCTCGCATGACCCCCACCCGTTTGACCCCCACCCGCGTGACACCCACCCGTATGGCGCAGGTTCGCACGGAGTCCCCGCACGTCTCTGTCGGCCGTATGCACGAGGCCGAGCTGCATGCCGACCTGTCACGCGTCACGGCGCAACTCTTTGTTCCCGGTGAAGAGATGGGCCAGACCCGATCGCGTGCGGCTCAGGTTGTTGCGCGCGTGATGGAAATTGCTGAGGCTGACGTCGAGCAGATCGCACGCCAGGTCGTCGACGATTTCGCGGCACACAGCGGTGACCTGACAGCCCTGCTCATGCACCACGCCGACGTCGTCAGCTCGCGACTCAACGACGATAGCGAGTTGAGTGAGGCGCGCAAGCTCGTACTCGGGGCCACGTTCACCGCCGAGTTCGCGGTCGAGGGTGCTGCGCTCTGCAATCCGAGTGCGGTCGAGCATCCTGATCAGTCGGGTCTCGAGGCGGGGCAGGTGCGCCTCGCCATCGGTGTGCGTGCGATCGGAGAGGGCCACATCTCGTCCATCGGATTCGCTGAGGCCATCGTCGGGCCCGGGCGTGAGTGGCGCTTCGAGGAGCGCCAGACTCCTCTGGCCCGCGCGACGCTCGCTGAGGGGCAGTGGTCGCTCGCCCACTTTCGTCGGGCTGTCGAGCACGAAGGAATCATCGACGAGGTCGCCAGCTCTCTCATTCGTGCGCTGCCGTGGCAGTTCACGGCGACCGATCTCGAGGTTGCGATCGCCTCGCTGCCGCACGAGTTGACGACACGACTCGATTGCCACCGTCAGCTCGATGAGGTGCGCCAACTAGTGGCCTCGATCTATCTCGCCCACTTCGACCCCGACACCGCGCTGAGCCAACGGGTTCTCATGCCGGTCTCGGTTGAAGAACATCACGGAATGGAAGACGCCCGGTTCGTTGTGATGACGGAT
>JBBRWT010000090.1:0-8690 GCA_038249035.1 Actinomycetales bacterium | reverse complement strand
AGACGGCTCCTGACATCGGTTACTGGTGGAAGCGGCTTGAGACGCTCCGTTCGCAGTACCCGCTGGGCTACGTCGATGATCCGGACGACGGGCTGTTGGCTCCGCAGGCGGTTATCGAGGCCATTGGCCGCATCTCTGGCCCCGAGGCGGTGTACGCCGCCGGTGTGGGGCAGCACCAGATGTGGGCTGCCCAGTTCATCAAGTACGAACGCCCGAATTCGTGGCTCAACTCGGGCGGTGCGGGCACGATGGGCTACGCGATTCCGGCCGCGATGGGGGCAAAAGTTGCCCAGCCCGAACGACTGGTATGGGCGATCGACGGTGACGGGTGCTTTCAGATGACCAATCAAGAGCTCGCGACCTGCACGATCAACGACATTCCCATCAAGGTCGCGATCATCAACAACTCGTCGCTCGGAATGGTGCGGCAGTGGCAGACCCTGTTCTATGACGGTCGCCACTCGTTCACCGACCTCGAAACCGGGTCGAAGCGCGCGGGCGAAGAAACGCGCATGATTCCCGACTTCGTCAAAATGGCTGACGCCTACGGCGCCCTCGGCATTCGGGTCACCAAGCCCGAAGAGATCGAGCCCGCGATTCGTCTGGCCATCGAAACCAACGACCGCCCCGTCGTGATCGACTTCATCGTCAGTCGCGACGCGATGGTGTGGCCGATGGTGCCGCAGGGGGTCGGAAACTCGTCGGTGGAATACGCCCGCGACCACGCTCCAGACTGGTATGAGGAGTAAGCCACCATGACCTACCACGTGCTCTCTCTGCTCGTCGAAGACAAACCCGGCCTACTCACCCGCGTCGCGGGGCTGTTCGCGCGACGCGGCTTCAACATTCGTTCGCTCGCTGTCGGTACGACCGAAGTCGATGGGCTCTCGCGCATCACCGTCGTGGTCGAGGTGGAGGGCCTGCCGCTCGAGCAAATTACGAAGCAGCTCAACAAGCTCATCAACGTACTCAAGATTGTCGAGCTCGACCCGGCGAGTTCGATTCACCGTGAGCACCTGCTCATCAAAGTGCGCGTCGACAACGTGACCCGTTCGCAGATTCTCGAAGCCGTGAACCTTTTTCGTGCTCGAATCGTCGATGTCGCCACCGATTCGCTCGTGATCGAGGTGACCGGCGACAGTGCCAAGGTTGAGGCGCTGCTGCGCGTTCTTGACCCGTATGGAGTCAAAGAGATCGCGCAGTCAGGTCTGCTTGCCATCGGCCGCGGGTCAAAAAGCATCAGCGAGCGTGTGCTCAAAAACTAGGCGCTGACTCGCAAACTAGGCGCTGACTCGCAAACTAGCGGCATCCGCCATCCATCCCACTCAAGTACCGAGGAGAATCCCGATCATGACCGAGATCTACTACGACAAAGACGCCGACATCGCGCTCATCCAAAGCAAGAAGGTCGCCATCGTCGGCTATGGCTCGCAGGGCCACGCCCACGCTCAGAACCTTCGCGATAGCGGCGTTGAGGTCGCCATCGCGCTCAAGGCCGGCTCGAAGTCGATTCAGAAGGCCAGCGACGACGGCTTCAGCGTGATGACCGTCGCCGACGCGGCCGAGTGGGCCGACGTCATCATGATTCTCGCGCCCGACCAGCACCAGCGCTCGATCTACAGCGAGAGCATCAAAGACAAGATGACGGCCGGCAAGACGTTGGCGTTCGCGCACGGCTTCAACATTCGCTTCGGCTACATCGACGCGCCCGAGGGCGTCGATGTCATCCTCGTCGCACCCAAGGCCCCCGGCCACACCGTGCGACGCGAGTTCGTCGCGGGCCGCGGAATTCCCGACATCATTGCCGTCGAGAACGACGCCACCGGCCACGCCTGGGATCTCGCTCTCTCGTACGCGAAGGCCATTGGCGGCACGCGCGCTGGCGTCATCAAGACCACGTTCACTGAAGAGACCGAGACCGACCTGTTCGGCGAGCAGGCTGTGCTCTGCGGTGGCACCTCGCAGCTGGTGCAATACGGCTTTGAGGTGCTCACCGAGGCTGGCTACCAGCCCGAGATCGCCTACTTCGAAGTGCTGCACGAGCTCAAGCTCATCGTCGACCTCATGTGGGAGGGCGGCATCGCCAAGCAGCGTTGGAGCGTCAGTGACACCGCCGAGTATGGCGACTACGTCTCAGGCCCGCGCGTGCTCGACGCTTCGGTGAAGGCCAACATGCAGGCCGTTCTCGCCGACATCCAGTCGGGCGCCTTCGCGGCGCGCTTCATTGCTGATCAGGATGCTGGAGCCCCCGAGTTCAAGGCCCTGCGCCTCAAGGGCGAGCAGCACCCCATCGAAGAGACGGGTCGCAAGCTGCGCGCCCTCTTCTCATGGAAGCAACAAGACGCGGATTACGTGGACGGCTCTGCCGCCCGCTAGTTCTTCACCACCTCTTGCCAACCGCGGAGGACTACACGAGGCCGGAGCCCCCGCAACCAGGGGTTCCGGCCTCGTGCTGTGCGCGGAGCTACGCGAGGCGTTCACGCGACACACCCGTGAGGGTGGTGTGCCGTTCACCTCGGGCCGAGACCGTGTGAACCGTGATCGCGTTGCTCGGCCGCACCCCCGCCCGCACCATCATCGCCTTCGCAGTCGCGGCGGCACTCGCGCTTGCCGTGGCCCTGCTGGCCCCGACTGCCGCACATGCCGAAGACGCAGGCGAAGGCGGCAGTAGCGGCGCGCACGTGTGGCGTGACGACCACCCCGTGGTGATCAGCGAGATTGCCGCAGGCCACGGAGATCGCGGTGATGCAAGCTTCGTGGAGCTGCAGAACGTTTCGGACGGCCCGGTAGACCTCACCGGTTGGAATCTCTACCGCTGCAATGCGGAGGGCCTTCGTTCCAAGCGAGGCAACCCCGACTCCGATTTCTCGGGCGTCGTGTTGGCTCCCGGGCAGACCTACTTGCTCGCTCGTGCCGGCGAACGCCCGGGGGGCGCCGTGCCGGATGACGTCATGAGCGCTCCCTTCTCACCGCTTGGCGTGGGCTACGTGCTCGAAGACCCGCAGCAGCACGTGGCCGACTCGGTGGCTGTGTATCCGACAACGCCGTGGATGGTGACGAGTGAGTGTGACCCGAGTGGCTCGTTGCCGAACATCCTCGACATCGCGGCGGGCGAGAGCTACCAGCGTGTCGACGCAAGCGACTCGCGAGCGGGGCGCTTCGTGGTCGGCCTGGCAACTCCAGGCCGCAGCACGCCAGTGCTTCCCGCCGCCGCCGCGGTCGCGAGCGAGACTGGCGTCGTGATTTCTGAGGTCGCTCCGTTTGGCCCGGGAGGTCGTGGTGACGATCTGGTCGAGCTCCGCAACGATGGCCCCAGTTCGCGGTCGCTCGCCGGGTGGACGCTGTGGCGGTGCACCGCCACCGGTGAGCGGACCGCCGAAACGGTGCAGCTCGCCTTCAGTGCGAGCGACAGCCTGGCGCCGGGCGGGCGGCTCGTGGTCGTGGGGCCCAATTCGAGCATCCCAACCCCGCACGCTCGCATGACGACGTCGCTCGCTGACACCACGTTCGGGCTGCAATTGCGCGATGCTGACGGCGCGCTGGTCGACGAGTTGGCCGTCTCGCACCAGCGCGACAGTGCGTGCCAGTCGAGCGGCGAGAAGCTGCCTGCCGTGCTCGACCCTGTGCGGGGCGAAAGCTATCAGCGTGTCGAGCTCAGTGCCGTGCTGGGTGCGCAGCCCGGGGCCGAGCCAGCCGGGGCAGCCGCGACATTCGTCATCGCCCCGCGCACTCCAGGCGCCCCCAATGCTGCGGTGCAGGATGCCCTTGCCACCGCCGCGGTGATCGACCGCGGCATCGTCGTGAGCGAGCTCGCGACTGACCCGCTTGATGTCACCGCCATTGCCGAGCCGCACAACTTTGTTGAGCTCGCTAACCAGTCTGCGGTTGCGGTCGACCTCAGCGGGTGGCGCGTGTGGGCCTGTGATGAGGGGGGCGTGCGGTACGCCGAGCCCCTGGCTCAGCTGCCGAGCGGGTCGAGGCTGTCACCGGGTGCGACGTTCGTGATTGCTGCTGAGGGTAGCGCGGGGGCATTCGCCGCGTCGCTGAGATACACCACACCTCTCTGGTTCTTGGGTACCGGGGTTCTACTCGAAGACTCGCGCGGCGCGGTGGTGGACCGGGTCGGGGCCTACCACGTCAATGAGATGGACGAGAGCGTTGAACCACCGTCGCCGTGCTCGAACGGCGCGTCGCTCGTGACCTTCCAGCCCGATCGGGTGCGCGGCGAGACCTATCACCGTGTTGCGCGCACGGGCGTCGACGTCAACGATTTTGTGACAGCGGGGGCGAGTCCCGGGGTGGATCGGCCCACGCAGGATGCCGCGCGCATCGCACCCGGCCTTGACGGACCTCGCGCTCTGCGGCGTCCGCCCGCGGCGCACGTTGCCGTTGCTTCAGCGATGGGGCTGCCCAACACGCTGGGTGGATCAGCGATTGCCCTGCCAGTGCTTGATGACGATGTCGAGGTCGACATCGAGGTCGACGCGAGCACACCGACCCGCATCGTCGTAGGGGCCACGCCACCGACGCCCGCTACAGCGTGGGCGCTTGACGCTGAGCAGATGATCGACGCCACTGAAGCATCCGCGTGGCGGGGCACAGCGACGGGCTATGAGTTTCCGGCGATGCGGCTCGAGTACGACGCACCCGTCACGGGCGACGTTGAGTGGAGCGGCGTCGTCTCGGCTCGACACCGCGTACTGCTTTCGGCCTGGGATGCGCAGGCCGGCGTGTGGCGGATCGTCGGCGAGGCAGTCGCCGATGGCGTGGGCAGCGTCATCGTGCGCGGCACCGTCGCATCGTCGGCCCTATTGATCCAGGTGCTACCGGCTCCCCGAACCGACGACCAACGCGCTCCCGATGGCGCGTTCGAGTCTGTCGACGACATCGACGCGAGCATTGTGCACCTCACTGACACCCAGTACTTGGCGGAGGGGTATCCCGAAGAATACGAGCGCATGACGCAGTGGATCGTCGACCATGCGGCGGAGCGCGAGATAGTGGCCGCCGTGCACACCGGCGACCTCGTGCAGAGTTGGGTCGACCCTGACCAGGATGACGTTCGGGCGCGGATCGAGTTCGAGCGTGCATCCCGCGCTCAGGCGATTCTTGACGCGAGCGGTCTCGTCACCACGGTGCTTCCCGGCAACCACGACACCAAGCGCGGGATCGATCGGGCCCTCTACAACGAGTTCTTTGGCCCGGACCGATATCGCGCGCTGCCTGGCTATGCCGCGCCGATCTCCGCCGGGGACAACACCTCGAGCTACTCGCTCGTCGATGCTGGTGGAGCCCCGATGCTGATCTTGTCGATCGGCTATGGCTATGGCGAGGCTGAGCTGCTGTGGGCTGAACAGGTCGTGCGCGATCACCCCGACTACAACGTGGTGGTCGCGACCCATGAGCACCTGACTCCGCTGACCCAGTGGGATCCGGCGCGTCGCGCGACAGACAACCGCTGGCT
This sequence comes from Actinomycetales bacterium, assembly GCA_038249035.1. Lineage (GTDB taxonomy): Bacteria > Actinomycetota > Actinomycetes > Actinomycetales > Microbacteriaceae > Microcella. The sequence continues at coordinate 3,226 of JBBRWT010000090.1, read as the reverse complement.
TAGTCGGGCCGATGAGTTGTGGGAACGCGTGATCGCTCCGCACCGCAACGTCGTTGCCGTACTTGCCGGCCACTACCACGGGCTCGGAGCGATCATCACGCCCGATGCTGGCGGAATCGAAGGGCACGACGTGGTCGAGCTGTTGGCTGACTACCAAGAGTTCCGCACACCGTCGGGTGAGCGAGCGACAGGGTTCTTGCGTCTGGTGCAGCTTGATCTGGCTGCCGGCCTCCTCGCCGTCGACACCTACTCTCCGCGGCTAAACGAACGGGCGTCGCATCCGCACGACGCGATGCAATTTAAGCTCGAAAACGGTGAAGCGGGCTGGCCCGGTAACGGGAGGCCATGGAACATCATGGCGGCGGGCATGACCGAGCGATACACGGTCGACGATGATGAGTTCACGGTCGAGTTGACGCTGCAGTACGCAAAGACTCTTTCGATGAGCGGCGTCACCATCGAGCCCGCGCAGCAAGCCCTGCCCGAGACTGATGCGGCGGGCACCACAACCTCGCGCCCAGGAGAGAGAGGGCTGAAACCTCTAGTGTGACCCTCATGTCGACGATCGGTCTCGGGATGCCCCGCGCACGCCTCGCCGCCCCCGACACGACCGGCCGCCCCGAGACGCCCGCACTGCTCGACCGCTTTGGCCGGGTCGCGCGAGACCTGCGCATCTCGCTCACGAGCGCGTGCTCGCTGCGGTGCACGTATTGCATGCCCGCCGAGGGCCTGCCTGTCGTGCCGCCTAACGAGTTGCTGACCGCTGAAGAGATTGCGCGACTCGTGGGCATCGCCGTGCGCGACCTGGGAGTGCATGACATTCGGTTCACCGGCGGTGAGCCGCTGCTGCGCCCCGACCTGGTCGAGATCGTCGAGCGTAGCGCGAAGGTGGCGGCAGGGGCATCCCTCGCCCTCACGACCAACGGCATTGGGCTCGAACGGCGCATCGATGCGCTGCTGGCCGCGGGGCTCACGCGCCTGAACATCTCGCTCGACACCGTGGATCGTGACCACTTTGCTCGCCTTACCCGGCGCGACCGACTCCCGGCCGTATTGCGGGGCATCGACGCGGCCCGGCACGCGGGCATCACCCCGCTCAAGATCAACGCCGTGCTCATGCGCGACACTCTTGCCGGTGCGGGCGACCTGGTTGCGTGGGCCCTGGCGCAGGGGGCGGAGCACCCCGTCGAGCTGCGCTTCATCGAGCAAATGCCACTCGACGCTGATGAGGCTTGGGTGCGCGAGAACATGGTCGAGGCGGCCGAACTCATCGAGGCACTCGCGCCGCGGTTCACGCTCAGTCACCCCCACCGCGATGACCCGCACGCCCCGGCCGAGACCTGGCTGGTCGACGGCGGGCCGGCATCCATCGGCATCATCGCGTCAGTGACACGCTCGTTCTGCGAGGCCTGCGACCGCACGCGGCTGACCGCCGAGGGCACTGTGCGGTCGTGTCTGTTCGGCGACGACGAGACCGACCTGCGCGGGATGCTGCGCTCGGGCGCCTCAGACCGCGAGCTCGCCGACCGCTGGCGCGCAGCCATGTGGAATAAGCAAGCGGGCCATGGCATGTCACTGCACGACTTTCAGCGCCCGGTGCGCACGATGGGGGCGATCGGTGGCTGAGGTGACGGGCGCTGTTCTGACCGTGCGCTACTTCGCGGCGGCGGCAGAAGCGGCCGGCCGGGAGGACGAGCAGATCGAAGGGGCGCTGGCCGCATCCCTCCCCACGGTCGGAGCGGTACGCGCCCATCTGATCGAGGCATACGGCCCTGCGATGGCGCGCGTGCTCGCGAACGGCTCGTTTCTTGTCGACGGCATCGTCAGTCGTGATGATGCTCGGCCGGTCGGCATGCGCATCGACGTGTTGCCGCCGTTCGCGGGCGGGTAGCCGGGTCTCAGATTCCGACCCATTCGGTGGTGCCGCCCTCGAGGTGCTGTCGCTTCCAAATCGGCACGGTCTGCTTGATGTCATCGACCAGAGCCTCGATCGCCGCGAACGCCTCGGCGCGATGGGGCGCGGCGACGGCCGCAACCAGAGCGAGGTCGCCGATCGCAAGCGAGCCAACCCGGTGGGCCGCAGCCACCCGAAGCCCGGACTGGTCAGCGATGCGCGCGCACGACTCTCGCAAGAACAGTTCGGCATCGGGGTGCGCCTGATAGTCGAGGCCATGCACGTTGGCACCGTGATCGTGGTCACGCACCAGGCCGCGAAACGTGACGACGGCGCCGTCGGCTGCTGTCACCACCGCGGCTTCGATGGCGGCCGCGTCGAGGGGCTCGCCACTGATCACGGCAAGCACCGGCTCGCGGTGGGGCGCGTCAGTCATGGGCCCCGCCACCGGCGAGCTGGTCGACCAGATGCTCGAGAAGCCCGTCGAGCACGGCGAGACCGTCGCGCACGCCGCCGGGGGAGCCGGGCAGCGTGACGATGACGGTGCCGCGCGCGACTCCAGCGACTCCGCGGCTGAGGGCGGCGGTCGGGGTGGCGGCGAGTCCGCGCGCGCGGATCGCCTCGGCGATGCCCGGCAGCTCGGCGTCCAGCAGCCCCGTGACCGCGTCGGGGGTGCGGTCGGTGGGGCTGACTCCCGTGCCGCCCGTGGTGATGATGACGGCGGGAGATGCCGCGAGTGCACCTCGTACAGCCGTGGCGACCTCGGAATCCGACGCGATCGTGACCGCGTCGACGCTGAAGCCGTGCTCGGCGAGCCAGCCGGCGATAAGCGGACCGGTCGTGTCGTCGTGAGTGCCGGCGGCAGCGCGCGTCGAGACGACGAGCACAATTGCGGTGCGCGGGCGCACGGTCAACGCGGTGCCCGTGCCCGCGTCGCTGATCACTGGTGCGCTGATCACTGGTGCGATGGTCACTGGTGCGGTGGTGGCTTCAGCCCGCGTCCACGGCCCGCGCACCCCGCCGGTCTTCTCAACGAGGGCGACCTCGGTGAGCATCCCCGCCGGGTCGATGGCTTTGATCATGTCGTGCAGAGTGAGCCCGGCGACGGCGACGGCAGTGAGGGCCTCCATTTCGACACCTGTGCGGCCCGTCGTTGACGCGGTGGCCGTGATCAGCACCGACGTCTGCTCAAGCACGAGATCGACGGTGACGGCGTCAAGTGGCAACGAATGACAGAGTGGAATGAGCTCGCTCGTGCGCTTGGCGCCACCGATTCCGGCGAGCCGCGCCGTCGTGAGCACATCGGCCTTGGGTAGGGCGTCGTCGCGCAGT
>JBBRWT010000089.1:0-8768 GCA_038249035.1 Actinomycetales bacterium | reverse complement strand
GCAGTTTCAGTACGTGGTTGAGACCGAGCGGCGCTTCTACTTGGCCAACGAGGTCGAGCAGGTTGTGCGCGACATGGGCGGCGATTTCTACTTCGAACTCACCCTCACCGATGTGTGGGTGTGGGATGTCTATCGTGCCGACCGCTTCGTCAAGAGCGTGAAGGTGTTGACCTTCAAGGACGTCAACGTCGAAGAGCTCGGCAAGAAAGAACTGAAATTGCCGAAAGAGCTGGCCCTCGACGAGTAACAAGCTGTAACGGTGGCACTATGCCGACGAAACAATCTCGGGTTATCCTGAGAATCGCGCTCCCCCGGCGCAACCCCCCCCCATCGTCGAGGTAGGCCCCCGTGGCGTCAGAACGCTCTCCTTTCCGTCGAGTCATCGCGGGCGTATCCATCGCCGCGCTTGCCGTTGTCGCGGCTGTTGCAACGGCATCGGTTGCGGCGGCAGCCCCCGGCCCGCCGACGATCACGACTCCGGTGAATGACGCGACGTTCACCGCGACGACCATCTCGGTCTCGGGAAACCTTGCCGACTTCGTCGACCAAGAGGTCACCGTGCGGGTCGACAACAATGGCTCGATCACGACCGGCTGCATCGTTGAGGCAATTTACACCGACGACACGTTCGCCTGCGATGTAACCGTGCCCGGCCCCGGCGTGTACACCCTGACGGCGACGTCGGTCGACCTCCTTGACCCCGAGTTGGTGCCAAGCCCAGTCAGTAACGCGGTCACGGTGACAGTCGGCAACGACGACCCGGTGACCATCACTAACTACCCGGAGTTCGATAACGCTTGGACGACACGCACCCCCACCCTCGAGGGGGTCGGACCGGCGCTCGGGTCGATCGTGGTTTTCATCTTCTATGGCGCCAGTGGCTCGGCCACGTACTGCACGGTCGCAGAGGTACCGGTCTCGGGCGTCTGGTCGTGTACCGGATCAGACGCGGGCCCGTGGGGGTACGGACCGACATCCTTCCGGGCAGATGGATTCGACGTCACGGGCGCACAGACCTCGCCCGACGTCGGTGACTTCCTCGACGGCGAGATGGTGCCCCCGCCACCGCAGACGAGCATCAGCGTCAGCCCAGCGAGCGTCTCACTGCAGGCCGAAGGAGTCGACGGTAGCGTCGTCTCGAGCCTGTTCTACTCGGTCGAGGTTCCCGAGGGCGACGCGTACGTCTACGGCCTCCCGGTCGACTCGTGCGCGCCCGGGGGCGACTCGAGCATCCTCTCGTGCACGTTCAGCGGCCTCGCACCCGGCATCTGGAATTTCCACACCGAGCAAGACGTGGCCGAGACCTCTCTTTCGTACGCCGACGACTACATCTTGATTCCTGATGCCCCCGGCTCGTTCGCGGCCACCGTGAACGCGAACCGCTCGGTCACGTTCTCGGGCACAGGCACGGCCGGGAACTCGATCACCGTGCTGGGGCCGGGTGACAACGCTGTCTGCTCGGTGACCCTCGGTGCCGGACCCTCGTGGCAGTGCACCGTCAGCCCGGCGGTAGGAACCGCCGGCTACCGTGCGATTCAGCAGTCGGTGGGTTTCGTCGCCGATCCGCCAGCTGACTTCGGAGTGCTCGGCTCATACGATGGCATCTCGGCCGCGACCGGCTCAATCTCGGTGACGGTTCCTCCTGCGCCCGCACCTCGGCCTCCCGCGTCGCTCCCGAACACTTCGGCGGCACCGACTCCCCTGCCGTGGGTGCTCGAAGGCTACGACGGTTCGCCGCTGACCCCGGGGCAAGCGCTGAGCCTGTCGGCCACCGGCCTTCCGGTCGGCACGGTCGTCGTCGTCGAGATCCGCTCGACCCCGCAGGTGCTCGGCACCGCCGTCGTCGGCGATACCGGTATCTTCGCGCTCGATGTGGTGGTGCCCGACGACCTCGAGCCGGGCGAGCACACCCTCGTCGCGATTGCCACTCCGCCGGGTGGTGTGGATTCGATCCTGTCATTCCCGGTGACGGTGGTCCCCGCTGCAGAGCCCGTCTCAAACGATGACACAGCGGAAGAATCCGCCCAGGGCACAGAGGTCGCGGTACCGATCACTGTCGGCGCTGGGGGCGCGGGAGTCGACCGCGCGCAACCCGCAGCGCTGTCGGCAATCAGCAACAGCATCCCGACCATAGAACGCATCTTCAGCTCACCTCTGGTGATCATCGCCTCCGGTGGGCTTGCCCTGGCAATCTTGCTGCTCATCGCCTTCCCGGCCGAGCTGCTGAATAGCACTCTCGCCTCGAATACCCGCCGAATGGGCCGGTGGTACGCGGCCGTCGAGAACGGTGTCGATCGCGCGACGGAGTGGTTCGCTTCGGTCACGCGCACGCGGGCGCTCGCCGCGGCCCTCTTGGTGGTGTTGACGAGCCTCATCTTCGGCTTCGTCGACCCCGACTATGGGTTCGATCCGGTGTCGGTGCGCATGACCGTCTCGCTAGCGATCGGCCTTTTCATCGTCACCTACGTGTCGTCGTGGATCAGCGCAGCGATCATCCGGCGGGTGTGGAGCATCGAGACGAGGGTGAGCCTGCAACCGGCGGCGCTCGTGTTCGCCGTGATCGGTGTGATCATCGCGCGAGTGCTCGAGTTCTCGCCCGGTTTCCTCATCGGCCTCGTCATTGGCCTCGACCTGGTGACGCGCGTGGGCGCGCCGCACCGAGTGCGCGCGATTCTCACCAACATTGGAGTGATCGTCGGCCTCTCCGTGTTCGCGTGGGTCGGCTTCTCGATCCTGACGGCAGTGATGACGGGCGAGCCAACTGTGGTCGGGATGCTCGTGAGCGATGCCCTGGTCGCGACGACCGCCGAGGGTCTCACGGCCGCGCTCGCGGCGCTGTTGCCGCTGGGGTTCCTCGACGGTCACGAGGTTTTCCGCCGCTCGAAGCTGCTGTGGGCAGGCTCGTTCACCGCGGTGGCTACGGTCTTCTCGCTCATTGTGCTGCCGACGGCCGCCGGTGAGACGGGCGAGGTGGCTGACGTCGGGTTCTGGATGCTCGTGATGGTCATTTTCGCAGCGGTCACACTGACGCTCTGGGCGGTGCTGCACTTCACCGGCAGGAATCATTCCGACGAGGTCGAGTTCGTCGAGCAACCAGTGGACGCCGCGCGCTAACGCACCCTCCCTCACACCCGGGCCAACGTGTCGCGCGCCACACGGCGCGCGATGTATTGGCCCGGGTGTGATCGCGCTTCGTCATCCTGCTTCGCGGGAGGCGACATGGCACGCAAAGACGTTCTCGGCCGCACGGGCGAGCAGCTCGCGGTTGAGCACCTGGTGGGCGCTGGCTACACCATCCTCGATCGCAACTGGCGGTGTTCGCTCGGTGAGATCGACATCGTGGCGAGCCTCGGCAGCACGACGGTTGTCGTTGAGGTCAAGACCCGATCGAACACGGGGTACGGGCATCCCCTCGATGCCGTGACTCCCCGCAAGCTCGCGCGGCTCCGTCGCCTCTCGGGGGCCTGGTGCGCAGCAAATCCCGGCGCATCGATCGTGCGTATCGACGTCATCGCGGTCATCGCTTCTCGCGACGGCATCAACCTTGATCACGTACAGCAGGTCTGCTGATGGTGGTGGCACGCACTCTCGCGGTCGCCCTGCACGGGGTCGATGGCGGGCTCGTTGAGATCGAAGCTGACCTCGCCAACGGGCTTCCGGCTTTCACGATCATTGGCCTCCCCGACGCTGCGCTCGGTGAGGCGAAAGACCGCGTGCGCTCTGCGGCAGCCAACTCGGGGTGCGATCTACCGAACCGCAAAGTCACCGTTAACCTCTCGCCCGCCTCGCTGCCGAAACACGGCTCCGGGTTCGACCTCGGAATTGCTGTCGCAGCACTTGCCACCACAGGAATTGTGAGCGACGCGGCGATCTCATCGGTCGTGCACCTCGGCGAGCTTTCGCTCGACGGGCGGTTGCGTCCGGTCGCCGGGGTGTTGCCCGCGGTGCTCGCCGCTCGACGGGCGGGAGCGCGTGCCGTTGTGGTGCCGAGCGGAAACGCGAGCGAGGCGGCGCTCGTGCCGGGCATCCGCGTCATCGCGGCGGCCTCGCTACGCGACGTGCTGATCGGCCACGGGGCCGCGCTTGACGTCGTCCCGGTCGAGCCGCTCGCCGCGGCCGTGTCGGCAGAGCCGGTGACCGAAAGTGGCGACCTTGCTGACGTGGTGGGGCACCCGGAGGCGGTCGAAGCTTTGCAGGTTGCCGCCGCGGGCGGGCACCACATGCTCATGCTGGGGCCTCCCGGAGCAGGCAAGACGATGCTCGCTTCGCGGTTGCCCGGCCTGTTGCCTGACCTTGAGCCCGATGCCGCTGTCGAAGTATCGTCGATCCGATCGCTCGCCGGGTTGCCGCTGGGCAGTTCGCTCGTCACGCGACCTCCCCTTGAGGCGCCGCACCACAGCGCGACAATGGCTGCTCTCATCGGGGGTGGTAGTGGGCTCGTGCGCCCGGGGGCCATCTCTCGCGCTGCGCACGGTGTGCTCTTTCTCGACGAAGCGCCCGAATTCGCGGGCGCTGTGCTCGATGCGTTAAGACAACCGCTCGAGACCGGCGAGATCACGATTCACCGTGCGCGCACGGTCGCTCGGTTTCCGGCGCGATTTCAGCTCGTACTCGCGGCTAACCCGTGCCCGTGTGGCAACGGCGGCAGTGACGACTGCACCTGCACGCCCATGATGCGTCGGCGATACCTTGGTCGGCTTTCAGGCCCGTTACTTGATCGCATCGATCTGCAACTGACCGTGAGGCGAGTCGGCGCGGCGCAGATGACAGATGGCGCTGCGGGCGCCACCACCTCGGCGATCGCACGTGATCGCGTCGTCGCGGCACGAAGCCGGGCGCGGCAACGCTGGGGTGCACATGGCTGGTCACTCAACGCGCAGGTTCCGGGTGCAGCACTACGGGGCGAACGTTGGCGGTTGGCTGCGGCCGATCGTGGGGCCCTTGATCGCGCGCTCGAACGGGGAGCGATCACCATGCGTGGGTATGACCGCGTTCTGCGGGTCGCCTGGACGCTCGCTGACCTTGACGGTGTTGACCGACCGGGTGCCGATCAGCTCGGTCGCGCCCTCTACCTGAGAAAGGGAATCTAAATGAGTCGCTGGGGAATCGACGATCACCGCATTGCGGCGGCGCTGCGTGCTGTGCGTCCTGACCACCAAGATGCCCTTCTCGACCAGCTGGATGAGGTCGCGGTGTTGGAGCAGGACAATGGCCGGGATGCTCACGACGAGCCCGGGCCGCGCGACGAACTGTTCGCGCGCGCCATCTGGAGCGTGCTCGTAGAACCGGGCGATCGCGTTGCGGGCGCGCTCATCGCAGCTGTGGGCGTTGTCGCGGGGGCCCACATGGTCATCGACCACGCGAGTCCGGCCGTGCTCAGCACCGCGACGAGGGGTGAGATTGACGCCGATGCCGCTCACGAGGGGCTTAAGCGCTGGAGCGAGAGACTGCGCGCGGCCGACGTGCTACGAAGTCTCGACAGCGCGGCTCGATGCGGCGCGCGCATGCTCGTGCCGGGTGACCCGCACTGGCCCGCGGGTCTAGACGCACTCGGCGACAGCCCGCCCGTATTGCTCTGGGCGCGCGGCGATTGCGAGTTGTTGCGGCGACCCGCCGTCGCGATCGTGGGAGCGCGCGCGGCCACGGGGTACGGCGAGCACGTCGCCATGGAACTCGCAGCAGGACTCAGTGCTCGCGACGTCGTAGTGGTCTCCGGTGGAGCATATGGAATCGATGGCATGGCCCACCGCGCTGCACTGGCTGGCGGCGGGGCAACGATTGCAGTGCTTGCGGGCGGAATCGACCGGCTATATCCCGCTGGACACGAAGCTCTTCTGACACGTGTCGCCGAACACGGGCTGTTGTTGTCGGAGGTGCCGTGCGGCACCCCGCCGACAAAGTGGCGCTTTTTGCAACGTAATCGGCTTATCGCGGCCCTCGCGCAGGCGACGGTCGTCGTCGAAGCTGGCCGCCGATCTGGGTCCCTCAACACGGCGCGGCACGCGCTCGGCATGGGTCGGCCAGTCGGCATTGTTCCCGGTCCGATCACGAGTGCCGCGAGCGCTGGCTGTCACGCGATCCTGCGCGCCGAGCCGGTTACCTGTGTGACGAGCACGACCGAGATCATGCAACTTGCGTTCGGTGATGACGGAGTACTGGAGATACCTGACCCATCCGTCACGCAGCCCGCACTCGACGGGTCCAGTGCCGTTCACGACGGAGATCCGATGCACGTGCGCGTCATTGACTCGCTGCGACCGCGTCGCGGCCAATCGCCCAGTGAACTCGCCCGTGCCGTCGGCGAAGGGGTCGACCGAATCCTCGCCGTGCTCGGAGTGCTCGACCTCGAAGGGGCTGCAAGCCGCGGGCCCGATGGCCTGTGGCGGCGGCCAGCGCGGCGACAGCAACAGGTTCAGCCCGCATCGTGACAGAGGTTCATGCAAGACGAGTACCCTGGCGCCATGACACAGATGGGGCAGTATCCTGCCGCGGGACACGTGCTGGCGCACATCTCTGACACGCACCTGCTGGCCGAGGGTCGCGCGCTCTACGGCAAGGTGCCTGTCGAGCAACGTCTCGCGGCCGCGCTCGCCCGCCTCGCCGCCGGACCTACCAAGCCTGACGCATTCGTGTTTACTGGCGACCTCACTGATCTCGGGGAGCCCGACGCCTACAAGCGATTGCGGCAGGCCGTTGAGCCCGTCGCCGAGCGCCTTGGCGCAGAGGTCATCTGGGTCATGGGCAATCACGACGAGCGTGCGCCCTACGCCTCGCTACTTTTTGACGAGCCCGAGACCGATGCAACTCAAGACCGCGTGCACGACATCCGCGGCCTGCGGGTGATCTCGCTCGACACCACAGTGCCCGGCTACCACCACGGCGAGTTGACCTCGGTCCAGCTGGAGTGGCTCTCAGGCGTTCTTGCCGAGCCTGCACCGCACGGCACCGTACTCGCGGTCCATCACCCACCGGTTCCCACTCCGCTTGAAGTGATGGCAGTGCTCGAACTGCACGACCAGCCAGCACTCGCCGAGGTGCTGAAAGGCACCGACGTACGGCTCATCCTTGGTGGCCACCTGCACTACTCCACCCACAGCACGTTTGCGGGCATTCCGGTCTCTGTCGCGGCGGCCACCTGCTACACCCTCGATCTCGGCGCCGACGCTGCGCGCTTGCTCAGCGGAGTCGACGGCGGGCAGTCGTTCGACTTCGTGCATGTCTACGAGAGCCAGGTCGTCACCTCGACGATCCCCCTCGACAGCTTTCCCGAGATCACCGGGTTCTCGGTGGACTATCGCCCAATGATCGAGGCGATGCCGGCGGATGACCGGCTCGAGCAACTGTCGAGCAAGACATCGCACCTCAACCTCAACGAGGCTGCGGCCAGCGACGTCTAGATTGCGTCCGCATCCGCACGCCACGAGCGGGCACGTTCGGTCGGGCCAGCGTGCCCTCGATAGGCCTCGACCACGCGTTCCAAATAGCGGGTGATGATTGCCTGCTCGGCCTCGTCGAAGAGGTGAATTGCGCGGTCAACCTCGGTCACCATCGGCACGATCCGCCCCATGGCTCGCCCCACCGAGGTGGGTTCGGGCACCACGAGGGTGCCGCGGCGATCAGCGGGGTTGGGGGTTCGGTGAACGTGCCCCAGCCCCTCAAGGCGGTCAATAACGCTCGTGACCGCTGCCGATGACAAGTCCAGCCGTTCGGCGAGCGCCGTGGGGCTGAGCGGGCCGGCGGCAATGAGGTGCTCCATTGCGCTGAGATCGGTCGTGTTCACGGCCAAGTCGTCGGCGAGAGATCGCTCGAAGTCTTCGGTCACGTCGAGGAACTCGCGCAATAACAGCGTCGCGGCGTGTGATTCGCCGAAGCTGGGAGTGCGCTGATCCGAGTGGCTCACGCCCCAATTCTATCGCTATTTTGTTCGATGTCCTGATATCTCGATCATCGAGATAGTATTCTCAGCGCGACAGGCCCAGCGAACCCGTCAGGGGGCCACCCGGCTCCGCACGTCGTGACACACCACAGACCACCCCGAGGAGCCCCATGATCGCGATTACGCGCTTCATCACCGCAGCCCGAACATCGTGGATCGTTCTCGTCATCGGCATCGCGGCAACCGCCGCACTGTTCGTTGCCGCCGGTTACCAAAGTGCCGACGCCGCCCCGCCCGTGGGCTTACCCGACTCTGCCGAGTCGGTGCAGGCTGCTGCACTGCAAGAGCAGTTTGCCGACGACACCGCGACGAGCGGGCTGCTTGTCTTCGGCCGTGAGAGCGGTGAGCTCAGTGACGGCGATCTTGCGGCGATTACCGAGCGCACGGTAGATCTTGCCGATGTGGCGCTTGATGGATTCGTACCACCCCCCACGGTCTCGGAGGACGGCACGACCGCTCTGGTCGTTCTTCCGCTCGCGATCGAAGACAGCGTCTCCGTTCAGGCCGAGCGTGCCGATCAGATTCGCACGATCGCCGCGGATGGCCTGCCCGCGGGCATCACCGTGTGGTTCACGGGAGCCGAGGGCTTCACGGTCGACATCGCCGCCGTCTTCGAGGGCGCCAACTTCATCCTGCTGAGCGTGACCGCCCTGATCGTCGCGCTGTTGCTGATCATCACGTACCGCAGCCCAGTGCTGTGGATCGTGCCGCTTGCCGTGGTGGGAATTGCAGACTTTATTGCGGGCATCGCCGCCCGCCTCGTCGCCGAGGGGCTGGGAATCACGCTCGATGGCTCAGTCACGGGCATCCTGTCAGTGCTCGTCTTTGGTGC
>JBBRWT010000088.1:0-8776 GCA_038249035.1 Actinomycetales bacterium | reverse complement strand
CGCATAAATGGTCAGGGCGATGAGCACGTTCGCTTCGCTGAGAAAGCCGATGCCGAGCAGCGGGGGCAAGATCACGAACATGGCCAGTGACGGGATCGTGTACAACAGCCCAATAAGAGTCAGAATCAGACCGCGGGTCAACCGAAAACGATAGGCGAGCCAGCCGAGCGGAATCGCGATGATGAAGCCGAGCACGATCGGCACAATGCTCAGCCTGATATGCACGAGCGTGAGCTCGAGGATCAGACCCAGGTTGTTGAAGACCCAGGTCACGCCGGGCCCGCCTCCACCAGCCGGCCGGCGAGATTGCCGTCGCCGTCAACGAGCACCTGCGCGCCGTCAACGGTCTGGATGCTCAACGCGCGCTTGCCGCGCTCGGCACCGATGAAGCTCGCGACGAAGTCACTCGCAGGGTTGGCGAGAATCTCGGCCGGTGTGCCCTTCTGCGCGATCCGGCCGCCTTTCTCAAGAATGACAACCTGGTCGCCGAGCAAGAACGCCTCGTCGATGTCGTGAGTGACGAAAACCACGGTCTTGTCGAGCTCGCGCTGCAGTCGCAGAAGCTCTTGTTGAAGATCGGCCCGCACGATCGGATCGACGGCTCCAAACGGCTCGTCCATGAGGAGGATGTTCGGGTCAACAGCGAGGCCCCGCGCGACTCCGACTCGCTGCTGCTGGCCGCCAGAGAGCTGCGAGGGGTAGCGCCCTGCCATCTCACGCTCAAGACCTACGGTATCCATGAGTTCTAGCGCCCGCTCGTGCGCCTGCTTCTTCGGCACGCCGTTGAGCCTCGGAACCGTGGCGATGTTGTCAATCACGCGGCGGTGCGGCAAGAGTCCGGAGTTCTGCATGACGTACCCGATGCGCCGACGAAGCCGCACGGGTTCGATCGTGCTCACATTCTCGCCGTCGATTTCTAGTTCACCGCTCGTGGCATCGACCATGCGGTTGATCATGCGCAACAGCGTGGTCTTGCCCGAGCCGCTCGAGCCGACGAGCACGGTGGTCTGGCGGCTGGGCAACACGAGACTAAAGTCTTCGACCGCCAACGTGCCATCGTCAAAACGTTTGGAGATGGAGCGAAACTCGATCACGATGCTCCCTCGTCGTCGCCATCCGTGCTGAGCCCGCGCTCAGCGCGCGTTCAGTCAAACAGCATTCGGAGCCAAGAGCATTCCCGTTGGCCCAGATTCTGGGCAGTTGTCCAGACGCACCGATCGAGCGTTCGGCCCGGTCGTGACCACGGCAGGCTCAGAGTCGCCCGAGCAGCACTGCACGCACGGCACGATCTGCCTCGGCCAACAGCACTGCGTCGCCCTGAGGATCACGCGCGAAAGCGCGTGCCACGAGGGCATCAGTGATCTCAAACGCGGTGCCCACAGCGAGACGAACCTCGGCGGTGTCGTTGACACCGTATCCGGCGACGACAGCATCGGTCACAAGGTCGGCCATCATGGCATTGGCGGTCGCCTGCGTCTGCGGCGGAAGCAGATCGAGCACGTCGCCGACGCGCACCGAACGGTAGCCCGGCTCGGTGCGGAAGAGGTCGGCGGTCGCCGACACCATCGCGGCCACAGCGTCCGTTGCGGATGCGTGACGACCCGCGACAAGCTCGCGTGAAATGTGACCAAGGAGCCGCTCAGAGTTGCGCGCCGCGAGGCTCTGCAACACGGCGATGCGGTCGGGGAAGTAGCGGTAAACGGTGCCGATCGAGGCGCCAGCGCGCTCAGCGACCATCGCGGTCGTGAGTCGTTCGTAGCCGATTTCGCTGATGACGGCCGCCGCAGAGTCGAGCAGCGTAGCCAGTCGGGCTGTGCTGCGGGCCTGCACCGGCTCGTTGCGGATGGGAGCAGAAGCGCTGAGCGACAGTGTGCTGGACTCGGTGATGTTCACGGTGAACCCTTTCGACGCAGTTAGCGTACTCCTCGATATGAGGTAATCACGCCTTGACGCGCAAGTTAATGGCCGCCTCAACGTCGCACTCCGAATACCCAGCGGGGTATACCGATCGGTTCACCTTGGCTCTTCGTTTCTCGCCCTCTGCACAGCTCGGCGGCCCGACCCAGCACGGAGTCGTCTGACACACTGGGCAGGTGCCAGCCGAGACTGACGCCCCCATTCCCGGGGCCCGAGCCCCGTGGGCGAGACGGGCAGTGGCGCTCGAAGACCGATTTCACCGGATGCGCGAGCGCCAGGGTCGCCGCCGCGGGCTTGAGCGCATTGTCATCCCCTACAGCGGATACGGTGGCAATGGCTGGATCCGCGTGCTCTGTCGAGTGTTGCTCGCGCGAGCCGACAGCACGCGACCCACGCCCGCGACCATTCGTGGTTGGCGCAGCTTCGTGAGCATCCCGGTCGCAGACAGCGTCGTCACGATTACCGCCGATGGTCGAGAGTTCACGGTGCAGGCCGATCGCGGAGGTGTTGTCGACGTCGATGTCGATGTGAGCCTCGCGCCGGGCGTGCGCACCATCACTCTGCAAGCCGAGGGGTCGGCACCCGTGTCCGCCCGCATTTACGTGGTTGATCCGGATGCCCGCATCGGCATCGTCAGTGACATCGACGACACGATCATGGTCACTGCGCTTCCGCGGCCCTTCCTCGCCGCCTGGAACACGTTTGTGCTCGACGAACACGCTCGTCGCCCTGTGGCCGGTATGGCCGTGCTGCTCGAGCGGCTCAGGCGCGAACACACCGGGTCGCCCGTCGTCTACCTGTCAACCGGCGCCTGGAACGTGGCCCCCACCCTCGATCGCTTCATGAGCCGTCACCTCTACCCGGCTGGCACGATGCTCCTCACCGACTGGGGGCCCACGCTCGACCGCCTCTTCCGAAGCGGCCAGGAGCACAAGCGTGAGAGCCTGGCGCGGCTCGCGCGGGAGTTCCCGGCCATCCGCTGGGTACTCATCGGCGATGACGGGCAGCACGATGAAGCGCTGTACCGCGAGTTTTCGATCAAGCATCCCGAGAACGTGGCGGCCGTGGCGATTAGGCAGCTATCGACGCCCGAAGCCGTACTCGCAGGCGGTCGCAGCCATCTCGACGACGAGGGTCAGCCAATCGGCGGCATCCCCTGGGTATGGGCTCCTGACGGTGCCGGCCTCGCCGAACGGCTCACGGCAGTCGGGCTATTGGGCGCTATCGACAACGAGTCGTAACACGCCCTGTCAGACCCGTATGGTGAACACGACCCCGCTCATCGACCAGGAGAGCCCTCCGATGCCGACGACTGATCCACTCTCCCCCGCGCCCCGACGCCTGAGCGACGGCTCGGCCGGCGACGCCGACTATGCTCGAATCGGGCCGGGATACGCCGCGATTCGACAGCCCGACCCGCGCATCGAAGCAGCCGTGTGGCGTGCACTCGGAGACGCACGTACGGTGCTAAACGTCGGCGCCGGTGCCGGTTCGTATGAGCCATTCGATCGCGACGTCACGGCGGTCGAACCCTCGGCATCGATGCGGGCTCAGCGACCGGCGCACCGAGTCGATGCGATCAACGCGACGTCCGACTCGCTGCCGTTCCCTGACGATACCTTCGACGCGAGCATGGCGAGCGTGACGGTGCACCAGTGGCCGCTGCGTGCCCAGGGACTCGCGGAGATGCGCCGCGTCACGCGCGGACCGATTGTGCTGCTGACATTCGACCCCGTGCCGCCGCAACACTGGTGGCAACTCGACTACATTCCCGAGCTCTATCAGGTCGAGGGTGCACGCATGCCTCCCATCGAGACTCTTGTGGCCGAGCTCGGCGGTCGCGCCGAGGTGCGCACGATACCTATTCCCGTTGACTGCATTGACGGATTCGGGCAAGCGTTCTTCGGTCGGCCCGAACGCACGCTCGAGCCTGAGGTACGGCGGGCAATGTCGGCGTGGAGCTTCGTCGATGACGACGCTGTGGCCCGGTATGAACGCGATCTTGCCGATGATCTTGCGTCGGGCGTCTGGGACGAGCGCTGGGGACACCTGCGCACGCTACCCGAGTTCGACGGAGGGCTTCGGCTCGTGATTGGGCACCCTTAGGCCGTCAACGCCGCGTGATTCGAACAAAGGTTCGATAGTCTTCGACTGGTCGATCGATCGGATGCGCGGGAGGTGCGGCATGGCCCGACGGCTCTCGCGGCGCCCGGGGCCCGATCACCCGCTGCTGTTTGTCAGCGCGTCTGACATTCCGATTCCACTTGGGCCACCACGACCCCGAGCCACCGCGGCGCTCGCGCCGTATACGGCGTTGCTTGCGGCCGCGGAGACGACCGCGCTCAGCGACCTCGACGAGCGCAGCACCGGGCGCACGGTGCTGGTGGGTGGCGAACGGCGCCCGGCTGAGGCGATGCTCGCGGGCGACGCGCTTCTCGACGACGGCACGGCGGTCGTGCCGCTCGTGATCAACGACCGGGCCCCGCGTTCGCTGCGCTCCGGACTTGAAGCGCGTTACCTGCTCATCACAGGAACCGTGCGCGAGGTCGACGGCACCCTCGCCATCGAGCCCGTTGAGGTTGCCGACCTGCGCGCGCTCGCCCGCGACTGGGCGGGGCAGGTGTGAGAGTGTTCTCATCTGCACCGAACCGGAGCGCGAGCCGCCGATAATGGAAGCATGGCGCGCACCCCGCTCCCCCGGTTCTCGGTGCGATCGCGCATCCTCGCCGTGATCCTCATTGTCACAGCGCTGGGCATGTCAGTGTCGGGCTTCACCGCCTATGTTGTGCAGCGTGATCGCGTGATCGAGGGGCTCGACGCCGAGTTGCTGATCTCGGTTGAAGCTGCGCGCAGCATCGTGATGGGTACGTCGACCGCGTCCGACAGCCCTACGGCGACAGCAAACCCGGCGGGGGTTCCTGTTGCGACCGTTGTCGAGGCACTCACCGAGATCTTGTCTCGCCTCGTGCCGAGCCGGCACGAGAGCAGCGTAGGGATCATCGACGGCGAAGTGCGATTGGTGCCCGGCGTCGACACTGCTTTCGCTCTCGAAGCCGATCCGGCATTCATTGATCGTGCCTGGCGAGAGGCGTCGGGGGGCGGCGTCAGTCTCGGTACAGCGGTGACCACCGTCGGCACCCTGAGATATGTGAGCGTGCCCGTCACCATTGCGGGCGACACACAATTCGGCGTCTATGTCACGGCGGTGGATGCTCAGCGCGCGGTCGACGAGGTCGGGGGCGCCTTTCTCACCTACGCGGGGCTCGCTCTGCTCTCGCTCGCGGCGATCGGGGTCATCGGCTGGTTCGTGGCCGGGCGGCTACTCGCGCCGATCCGCCGTCTCTCAGAGACCGCCTCGCGGATCACGGCCGAGGATCTCGGCGAGCGCATCCCGGTCAACGGCAATGACGATGTTTCGGCGCTCACCGAAACCGTCAACGCCATGCTTGACCGTATCGACGAGGCACTCACCAGCCAGCGCCAGCTTCTCGACGACGTGCGCCACGAGCTCACGACGCCCATTACGATCGTACGCGGGCACCTCGAACTGCTCGACGAGACACAGCCCGGCGACGTGCGCGTCGTGCGAGATATTGCCATTGACGAGCTCGATCGAATGGCCGAGCTCGTTAACGACATCGACGCGCTCGCCCGGGCCGAGCACCCGGCGGTGTTCACCGAACCGACCGACGTGGCCGACTTCACCGCCCTCGTGGTCAGCAAGATGCGGGCGATCCCAGGCCACGAGTGGGTGCTCGAGGAGACGGCCAATGTCGTCGCGCCGATCTCACCCTCGCGCCTGACGCAGGCCTGGCTGCAGCTGGCCGACAACGCGGCGAAGTACTCGCCCGAGGGCTCGACGATACGAGTGGGAAGCACCGCCTACGCGGGCACGGTCGAGTTTTGGGTGGCCGACGTGGGCCCCGGCATCCCGCTCGGCGCCGAAAAGCGCATCTTCGAGCGTTTCGGTCGCGCCGACACCGGCCGTGGTATCGCTGGGTCGGGGCTCGGCCTGCCGATCGTCGCGGCCATCGCGCGTGCGCACGGCGGCTACGTCAGCCTCGATAGCTCGCCAGCGGGCGCGCGCTTCGGCATCGTCGTATCGACGCTCAGTACCGAGGCTGCGCCCCCCGCGCCCGCCGCAGGATTCGGTGGCACTGGTGACGAGAGGGCCGACATCGACAGCCCGGGATTCACCAGCCCGAGGAGAGCCCAGTGACCAGCATTCTCATCGTCGAAGACGAGAAACGTATTTCATCGTTTGTCGAGAAGGGCCTCGCGGCAGCGGGCTACACCCCCACGGTGGTGGCCAACGGGCTCGACGCGCTCGACTACGTCGCGACGGGCTCGTTCGACCTCGTTCTGCTCGACGTCGGTCTGCCGGGCATCGACGGCTTCGAGGTGCTCGCTCGCCTTCGAACACGCGGCGAGACGATGCCCATCATCATGCTGACCGCGCGCACGAGCGTCGATGACACGGTCTCGGGTCTCGACGGTGGTGCCAACGACTACTTGCCGAAGCCGTTCAAGTTCGACGAGCTCGTGGCGCGCATCCGGCTGCGCCTTCGCGAATCGGGCCAGCAGGTTGCCGCGGAGTCGGTGCTGCGCCACGGAGAGTTATCACTCGACCTCAAGACCCGACGGGTTTCGGTTGGCCAGCAGTCGATGGATCTCTCGGCTCGCGAGTTCGCACTCGCCGAGCAGTTTCTGCGTCATCCCGACCAGGTGCTGTCTCGCGAGCAACTGCTGAGCCGTGTGTGGGGCTTTGACTTTGATCCGGGTTCGAACGTGGTCGACGTCTACGTGCGCTACTTGCGGGGCAAGATTGGTGCCCAGCGCATCGAGACGGTGCGCGGCATGGGCTACCGCCTCGTCTGATCCACAGCCGCCGCCAACGGGTCACCGATCAGTCGTCGGGATCGCCGCCGACGCTTGCCGGGCTCGCCGGCGATACGACCGAGACGTCGGCCGTCGCCGCCGGGCGCGGCGCGACGGGCTGCGGAGCAGGCGCCGGCGCCTGCTCGACCGCCGGAGACAAAGCCGGATCAGGCGAACTGGTTGGTGCAGGTGAACTGGTCGGAACAGGGAACGTCACGTCGTTGTCGCCGATTCCGCCGCTGATTTCATCGGGAACAGTGGAGATGGGGGGCACCTCTGCCCTCACAGTCGAGTCAACGAGCGGCATCGCGTTTGCGACTCCGATCGCCCCCGACGCGACCACGCCGATGCCCAGCGCAGAGATCGCGGAGACGGCGATCCAGTGCTTCGCGGTAACCATCGGCGTTCAGCTCTCTGGTAGGCGGCCGTGAAAAGGCCTTCGGGTTTAGTGGCGCCGGTCTGCTGTTCGACCAGCTCAATTCTCGCCGGAGCGAATGAGAAACTCGACACTCGTCGATGAGAGATCTCTCATCTCGTGGGTTCTGACCTCCTGAGTGTCGCAGCGTGCACGACTCCCGAGCGTGAGATCACCAAGCGGAGGTCGTGAGGGGCCTCTCATCAGCGTTCACGACGCGATTCGCTCGTTTAATGAGCTCGGTGGCGCCGGCCGATCCGGCGGCGGAGCGCGACAGGGCGTGGCCGAGCAGCTGAGTCGCCGCGATGGCGTGAGCGCGGTCAACGAAGCCAGTCTCGGCCGAGCGGAACCAGCGTCGGCGCCACCCGTCGGCGAGCACTGATGAGCGCCGCCCGCGCACCGTGGCGCGGCTGCCGCCGTCGTGCACAACGGTCGCGATCAAGTGGGCGTAGAGGGCGGCCGCATCGTCGGCCGGGTCACCCCACCCCGAGGTGTCGATATCGAGCACGCCGGTGATGCGCGTCGGGGCGGCAGGGTCAACGAGCAGTTGGGCCAAGTGCAGATCGCCGTGCACGGTGCGCGCGGGCGGCGGTGAGCCTCCCGCGGCGAACCGCCGGGTGATCGTCCGGACCGTCCGCTCGATGAGCCCGTCGTGCGCCGGAAGCTGCTCAATCAGCCGCTCCTCGTACCAGTCAACCCTTCGTACGAGCGACGCCCGGGCCGACGAGACGGAAGGCACGCGGGCGATCCCGTCGCCAAGCGCCTCGACGGCATCGAGGAGGGCTTCCGGATCATCGACGCGG
Source organism: Actinomycetales bacterium (assembly GCA_038249035.1). GTDB lineage: Bacteria > Actinomycetota > Actinomycetes > Actinomycetales > Microbacteriaceae > Microcella. The sequence continues at coordinate 763 of JBBRWT010000088.1, read as the reverse complement.
TCAAGCACCGCGATGAGTTCCGACCCGGCGAGCGCCTCGAGGGCGACGAGTCCTTCTTCGCTCCAGCCGAGCACGGCTGGTACCGGCACGCCCACCTCGCGCCAGAGAGTATGGCGCGCCTGAAGCGGCTGCGCCGCGGGCGGTCGCACAACCTTGAGAAAGTAAGCAGTGTTGTCGGTGTCGACGCGCACCACCGCTCGTTTTCCGGGTCGGTAGGCCGCAAGGCTCACGCGCAGACCGTCGACGGGCAGCCCGAGTCGGGCGAGCACAACACCCGCGGCCTCGGCGTAGACGGCGGTACGCAATGCCGGAAGCGCAGGGTCAGCCGGGTACACCCACACGTCGACGCGCTCGCCGGTGGTGGGGTTACTGAGGGCGAGCACGCCCGGGCGCGTCGCCTCGGGCGGCGAAGTCTCAACGAAGACGGTGTGGTCGGCCGTCGCACCTGCCGCATCGCGCAGGGTCACTCGGTAACCGTGCGTAAACCCATTGCCCGTCGGTTCGACCTGTAGTGCATGCGCCTCGACCAGATTCGACTCGAGGGATACCGCGACGGCGTTCAGCACGTCGCGGTGGAGCAGAAGATCCCTCGATTCAGGCACGAGTCCATTCTCACCGGTCGCTCGGGGTTCGAGCGCTGCCGCGCGGCGCGTCGCTCTCGCAACTGTCGGCCCACTTAACCTGTCAACAGCCGTTCTTGATCGTGCGTGGCCACTGAATGGCGAAAACATCAGCGACGAGTGGTTGCCGACAGCAGTACAGG
>JBBRWT010000087.1:0-9022 GCA_038249035.1 Actinomycetales bacterium | reverse complement strand
GGCGCTCGAGACGAGTGACACGTCGGGGCCCATGACGTACTGGATCGCGCCAGCGAGCAGCGGGTAGTGCGTGCAGCCGAGCACGAGCGTGTCGATGTCAGCGACCTTGAGAGGGGCGAGGTATTGCTCGGCGACCTCAAAGAGTTCGGGCCCACTCGTGATGCCAGCCTCGACGAACTCGACGAACCTCGGGGCTGCCGCACTCGTCAGGGTGATCTCGGGGTCGGCGATGAACGCGTCGGCGTAGGCACCCGAGCGAACCGTTCCGGCCGTACCGATCACCCCGATGCGCTTGGTGCGCGTGCGCCGCACTGCTTGGCGTACGGCCGGCTGAATCACTTCGACCACGGGAATGCCGTGGCCCTGCTCGAACCGCTCGCGGGCATCCCGAAACATGGCGGCGCTCGCGGTGTTGCAGGCGATGACGAGCAGTTTGACGCCCTGGTCGACGAGCTCGTCGAGCACGGTCAGGGCGTGCTCGCGCACCTCGGCGATCGGCAGAGGACCGTAGGGGCCGTTCGCCGTGTCGCCGACGTAGAGCACCTGCTCGCGCGGCAGTTGATCGATGATCGCGCGGGCCACGGTGAGGCCGCCGACGCCCGAGTCGAAGACTCCGATCGGCGCGTTACTCACGGGGGCAAGTCTAGAGCGGACCGCGGGCGCGGCAGAGACCTCAGAGCGCGCCGCGGGCGCGGCAGAGACCTCAGAGCGCACCCCGGGCGCGCTCCTGCTCGACGACCTGCTCGCGGTCGGCGAGGCGACGCAGCCCGGCAAGCGGCTGCGCCATGCGGTGATTACCCCGGATGCTTGGCTCGACCCGATCGAGGAACGCCCAGTACCCCGCCGTGAACGGGCACGCGTCCGGCCCCAACCGCACCTTGGGGTTGAAGCGGCACGAACCGCACGAGTCAGACATGCGTGAGATGTACGCGCCACCCGCCGCATAGGGCTTGGTCGCGACGACTCCCACGTCGGCGAACTGGCTCATGCCGACGACGTTGGCCGGCATCACCCACGGCGTTCCGTCGACGAACGCGCCCTGAAACCAGGCCGTGAGTTCTGCAGGGTCATAGCCGCGCTGCAGGGCGGCATTGCCGAGCACCATGAGGCGCGGGATGTGGTGCGTCCACCCCGTGGTGCCGACCGTATCGAGGGCGTGCGAGAGGCAGCGGGCATCCGTCGCCGACCCGTCGAGCGCCCACCAGTGGGCAGGAAGCGGTGTGTGGGCGTCGAGGGCGTTCGAACGCCGGGTGTAGTTCTCGCCGAGGTGCCAGTAGAGGTGCCAGACCCAGTCGCGCCAGCCGATGAGTTGCCGCACAATGCCTTCGACGCTCGCGAGGGGTGCCCGGCCTGCGTCGTATTCGGCGACGACGCGCTCAACGACTTCCAGCGGGTGCAGCAGGCCCAGGTTCATCGGAACGCTGAGGCGCGAGTGGGCCATGCTGTCGTCGCCGAGCATCATGGCGTCTTCATAGGGGCCGTAGTCGCCGAGGCGGGTGGCGACGAAATCGTCGAGGGCGGCGAGGGCTTCGGCCCGAGTCGCGGCGAAGCGGCGCGGCCCATCGTGTCCGAGAAAACGCACACCATCAACCTCTAGGCGATCAAGCTCGGCGCGCACCTCAGCGTCGATGTCGTCTTCGATGGGCTTCCAGGGTGTGGGAAGCCCGAGGCTCACGGCGCCCTTGGGCGGCGGTTGTCGGTTGTCGGCATCGAAGCTGAACTGGCCACCCGCGGGGGTTCCAGGGCCAGCCCCGTCGGTCAGCATGAGAATTCCGGTGCGCTCTCGCACGGCGCGGTAAAAACGGTCCATGACCAACTGGGTTGGCTTACGCCCCGTCGCCCAGTCAACGAAGTCAATCTCGCTCGTCACGAAGCCCCGCGACGGCAGGATGCTCGCTCCCAGTTCGCGCACCAGGCGCCGCGCGGCCCACGACGGAGGGTCGATCACCTCGAGGTTCTCGCCCGTGAGCCCCGCATCCTGAAGCGCAGCGCGGTAGCTGCTCGCCTGCAGAAACGTGCCCCGATCGCCGAGCTCGCGCGCGCGATGCCGCAGCGCGGTCAGATACAGGTGCGCCTTCTGCCGATGAGTGGGGCGGCGGCGAAACACTGCCGTGTTCTCGATCAGAACGATGGGCCCGTCGTCGTCAAACGCGGGGCCGAGCTGCTCGGCGGTCAGCCAGCGGGTTGCGTCCGTCATTCGGCGAGGCTACGACCGTAGTCTGAGTGTGTGACGACCGCGCTGAACACCGACCGCTATGAGCTCACGATGCTCGAAGCCGCCCTGCACTCGGGGCGCGCGGGCCGCGACTGCGTGTTCGAGGTGTTCGCGCGTCGACTGCCCGGTGGGCGTCGCTACGGAGTGCTCGCCGGGACCGGCCGTGTGCTCGACGCAATCACGGCGTTCCGGTTCGGGCGAGCTGAGCTCGACTGGCTCGCGAACGAGCGGGTGGTCGACGACGCGACCCTCGCGGTTCTCGCCGACTATCGCTTCACCGGAAGCGTCGAAGGCTACCGCGAGGGCGAGGTGTACCTGCCCGCATCACCCGTGCTCACGGTGCGCGGCACCTTCGCGGAGGCCGTGTTACTCGAGACGGTCGTGCTCAGCGTGCTGAACTACGACACTGCCGTGGCCACGGCGGCGGCGCGCATGGTCGCGGCGGCTGACGGGCATCCGATTGCCGAAATGGGGTCGCGGCGCGCCAACGAGTCAGCTGCGGTTGCGGCCGCCCGCGCGGCCTACATCGCCGGATTTAGCGCCACGTCGAATCTGGAGGCCGGGCGAACGTGGGGCATTCCGACGATGGGCACGGCCGCGCACTCGTTCACGCTGCTGCACGATTCTGAAGAAGAGGCGTTCCGCGCTCAAGTGGCTGCACTCGGTTCGGGCGCGACTCTGCTCGTCGACACCTACGACGTGCGCGCGGGCGTCGAGCTCGCCGTGCGCGTCGCCGGACCGCAGCTCGGTGGGGTTCGGCTCGACTCGGGCGACCTGCCCGCGCTCGTGCGCGAGGTGCGCGCGCAACTCGACGCGCTCGGAGCGACCGGCACCCGCATCACCGTGACGAGCGACCTCGACGAGCACACCATCGCGGCCCTACGCGGAACTCCCGTCGACGCCTTCGGCGTGGGCACGTCGGTGGTCACCGGCTCGGGATCGCCCGCCGCAGGGTTCGTCTACAAGCTCGTCGCGCGCCGTGACCCTGATTCGAGCGAGTGGATGCCCGTCGCGAAGACCTCGACCGGCAAAGTCTCACTCGGCGGAGCCAAACGAGCCGAGCGGCTTCTGCGCGACGGGGTGGCAGTAGCCGAGCACATCATCGTTGACGACGACCGCGACGGGGTGCCCGAGGCTGCGACGCCCGCCGACCGCGGCGTGGACTCAGAGCCTGGCCACGTTCCGGCTGCGCTGACGACATCGCGTCCGCTCACCGCAACGCTCATGCGCGACGGCGAGTCAGACCCGCGCTGGCTCGGGCCTGCCGGCGTGCGCGCGGCCCGCGAGCATCGGGCGACCGCGGTGGGCGAGCTGCCCGCTGCGGCATTGCGGCTCAGCCGCGGCGAACCGGGTCTGCCGGTCATCCAGCTGTAGTCAGCGCGCGGCGGGGGGAAAGCAGCGGGCGGGCGGCGGCCGCGCGGTGGGAAGCGGGGGCCGCCAGGCCTCTCTGCAGACTCGCGAATTGAAGGACTTTTCGGCGACTTTGCTCTCTTAGCTCCTTCAATTCGGGAGCGTGCACCGTTGCGCCTTCGGGGCAGCGGCCCACGCAGGTGAGCCTGCGTAGGGGCAGTTTTCGCCGGAGTGGGTGCGTGGGCGGGGCGCGTGGGCGGAGTGCGTGGGCGGAGTGCGTGGGCGGGGCGCGTGGGCGGGGCGCGTCGCTGTGGGCTGCTCGCTCGCGCACAGAGCGTGAAACGAAAGCAGGTCGCTTCAGCCCGCGCGCTCGTCGGGTGCCTGCACGCGCTGGCCGACAACGGCGCTGACGCCGTCTTGGCGCATGCTGACGCCGTAGAGTGCGTCGGCGATCTCCATCGTGCGTTTCTGGTGGGTGATGATGATGAGCTGCGAGCTCTGGCGCAGATCGCGGAAGATCGAGAGCAGCCGGCCCAGGTTGGCATCGTCGAGCGCGGCCTCGACCTCGTCCATGATGTAGAACGGGCTCGGACGGGCCTTGAAGATCGCGATGAGCAACGCGATGGCCGCCAGCGACCGCTCACCACCGCTCAGCAGGCTGAGCCGTTCGATCTTCTTGCCCGCAGGCTTGACCGTCACCTCGATGCCCGTCGTGAGCATGTTGTCGGGGTCGGTAAGCGTCAGGCTGCCCGTGCCGCCCGGGAACAGAACCGGAAACACCACGTCGAACGCGGCCTGCGTGTCGGCGAAGGCAGCCGCAAAGATCGACTGCATCGTCGCGTCGACCTCGTCGATGATCGTTAGCAGGTCACGGCGGGTGTTCGCAAGGTCGGTGAGCTGTTCGGTGAGGAACTTGTGGCGCTGCTCGAGCGCCGCGAACTCTTCGAGCGCGAGCGGGTTGACACGACCGAGCTGGCTGAGCTTGCGTTCAGCCCGCGCCAGGCGGGCCTGCTGCTCGGCACGCTCGAACGGCCGCCCCGGCGGTTCTGTTCGCAACTCAGGCTGGGCTACTGCATGTGCACGCTCATCGGTCGCATCGGTCGCCTCAGCCTGAGTTACGAACAGGCGGGCTTCTGCCTCGGCGATGATCTCGGCAACACGCTGCGACTCCTCGTCGGTCGTCGGGTCGAACGCGGGAGAATCGGGGTCGGGGTCGACGCGCGCGGCTGCCTCAGCCGCAATCGCATCGGCTACGGCGCGCGCGGCCTCGGTCAGGGCGTCGTCGTCGGGCACCGGAACGCTCGGCCCGTACTCGGCGACGAGTACGTCTTCGACCAGGCCGAGCTCATCACCCGCGCGCTCGAGAAGTTGCGACACGTGCAACTTCTTCTCATAGATCAGCAACTCGAGGCCGTGCACGCCCTCAGTGATCGCCGCGAGGCGCTCGCGCAGCGAGCCCTCGGTGCGGCGTAGGTCGATCAGTTCTTCATTCTGGGCTGAGCGCTCGCTCTCGCGCTGGGCGAGGGCAACGCGCGCTTCGACGACCGACCGATCAATCGAGGCCTGCACGGAAGGCAGCGCGGCCGCCACCGCCGTCGCGCGCAGCACCTGGCGTTGCCGCAACACTGTGCGGCGCGCGGCCTCGTCAGCCGCCGCCTTCTCGGCGATGCGGCGCTTATCGAGGTGTTCGGCGGCGTCGACAGCGGCACGCACGCGCTCGCGCGCAGTCTCGAGTTCGATGCGCCGTTCGAGCTCGGCCGCTCGAGCCGCCTCGAGGTCGGCGAGAAGCCCGTCGCGCGCGCTCGCGTCGAGCATGGGGCGCGCGCGCCCGGCGAACTCCTCATGCTCAACTTGCACGCGCTCAACCCCCGACTCGGCCTCGCGCACCGACTCTTGCGCCGAGTCCACGCCCTGGCCGAGCCGTGCGGCCTCGGCCTCTGCAGCCTCGGCCTGGGCGCGAGCACGCGACACCTGCTCGCTGTGGGCGGCACGTTCGGCATCCTGATCGCGCACGGTGGCGAGCGCCTCGGTAGCCGCGAGCTTCGCCGCCGTGAGCGCGACGCGAGTCTCGTCAAGAGCCCCCCGCGCTCGCTCGATGCCGGTGGAGACCTCGGTGAGCGACTCTGATGCGGAGTCACGCTCGGCAGCCAACTCGAGGCGGCTGCGCCCCGCTCCCGAACCGCCGCGTAACACAGAGCGCGTGAGTACATCGCCCTGGCGCGTGACAACGCTCACCGAGTCGATGCCGAATGAGCCGGTGCCGCGCGAAGCGGTATCGAGCTTCTCTACCGCGGGCCAGCCCGCGCGGGCGGCTGCGAGATTGTCGGCAATGTACGTGCGGGCGAGCAGGGCGAGAACGCCGGGCGGGGCGGTCACGACGTCGGCCGCACGGGTCAGCCCATCCACTGAGGGAAGAGGCTCGGATGCCCGGCCGCCCACGTCGGCGAGCACCACGTCGACGCGCCCCGCATCGGCGGCGTGGGCGCGCTCAAGTGCTTTGAGTCCGGCGTCGAGGTCGTCGGCGAGAGCTGCGTCGGCCAGTGTGCCGAGCGCCGCCGCGATCGCCGCCTCGAACCCGCCGCGCACCTGTAGGTGATCGCTCACGAGGCCGCGGATTCCGGCGCTACCCACGAGCCCGGTGGCTCCGTCGCCCGAGTCGATCGCCTGCGACAGCGCGCTGACCCGAGCCGCGAGGGCGTCGCGCTCACGCTCGAGCGCGTGCACCACATCGCGCTCGACGTCGATGCGACCGCTGACCTCAACGGCGCGCGCGTCGGCATCGGCGAGTGCGGCGTCAAGGGCGCGGGAAGCATCACTGCCGTCGCCATCATCGAGCGCCGGCAGCGCCGCGAGTTCGGCCCGCGTCGTCTCTTGTCGGGCCACGGCAGCCTCGAGCGCATTCTGCTGGCGCAGTAACTCGCCCCGTGCCGCCGCAAGGGTCGAGAGCGCGACGTCAACACGGCTCGCCAGAGCGGCCAACTGAAGGTCGTGGTGCGAGACCAGAGCACTCTGGGCTGCGATCTCTTCATCGAGGGCGTCAAGAGTCGCGCGCACCGTGGCCGTGCGCGCCGCGACTTCGCCCACGAGACGCTCGGCGGCCGCAACACCCTCGCGCAGAGCGACAGCGTCGGCGCGCGCCTCGTCAACCTGGGCCTGCGTAATGGAAGTCGACATGCCGGGCAAATCGGCCTGCTGGCTGAGCAGGGTCAGCCTTTGCTGTGTCAGGCTCGAGAGGCTGCGCACACGCTCTTGCACGTGCTCGAGCTCAAAGGCCACGCGGCGGGCCTCGTCGACCGCATCGCCCACCTGCTGTGATTCGATGCGCTGCACGCGCAGGCGGGTTTGGTCGAGCTGGCTTTGCACGACGATGCGCTCGCTCGTGCGCTCGCTCTCGCTGCGAGCGTGATCGGCGAGCGCCGTGCGCAGAGCGACGACGTCGTCAGCCAAGAGGCGCGCGCGGGCATCCCGCACGATCGCGGCGATCGTTTGCGCCTCGCGCGCGATCTCGGCCTGGCGCCCCAGCGGCGTCAACTGGCGCCGGATCTCGCCGGCAAGGTCGCTCAAGCGCGTGAGGTTGGCCTGCATCGCTTCGAGCTTGCGCACCGTCTTCTCTTTGCGGCGGCGGTGCTTAAGAATTCCGGCGGCCTCTTCGATGAACCCGCGGCGGTCATCCGGGCTCGCGTGCAATACGGCATCGAGTTGGCCCTGCCCGACGATGACGTGCATCTCGCGCCCCAGGCCCGAGTCGCTCAGAAGTTCTTGCACGTCGAGCAAGCGACAGGCCGTGCCATTGATGGCGTACTCGCTGCCGCCGTTACGAAACAGGGTGCGCGAGATGGTGACCTCGGTGTACTCAATGGGCAACGCGCCGTCGGCATTGTCGATCGTCAGCAGCACTTCGGCGCGGCCGAGCGGCCCACGCGTGGTGGTCCCGGCGAAGATGACGTCTGACATTGTGCCGCCGCGCAGGGTTTTGGCGCCCTGCTCGCCCATGACCCAGGCCAAGGCGTCAACGACGTTCGACTTACCCGAGCCGTTGGGGCCGACGATGCAGGTGACGCCGGTCTCGAACTGAAAGGTGGTCGGCTGCGCGAACGACTTAAAGCCTTTGATCGTCAGGCTCTTGAGGTGCACGCACAGCTCCTTTCGCGGCTCGTTGACGGTGACCGTCGCGGAACGCAAACGGGTCAGGGCTACCGTATCGGTTCGCGCGCCGCTATTCTGGCGGGCTGGCCAGCATCCAGGAGGAACACTCATGACCGACATCACCATCAGCGAAGTCGTCATTCCCGAGAGCCTCGACGCACCCGACGCCAGCGAGTTTCTTACCAGTATCGACGTGCGAAACACCGTCTGGCGCGACGACTCCGGAACCGAAGACCTCACCTACACCGCCGCCGAATTGCTGCCCGGCTGGCAGAAAACCACTTTCGAGCCCCGGCGGCTGTTCACCGCGCGACTCGATGGCCGCATGGTCGCGCGGGGCGTGTACGAGACGCGCACCAACGACGACTTCGGCATGGTGTGGCTGATGGCCGAGGTGCTGCAGGACGCTCGGGGCCACGGCGTCGGAGAAGCACTCGCTCAGCACCTCGAGCAGCTTGCGCTCGACGAGGGCAAGACCCACGCGATCGTCTACGCGCCATCGTGGAAGACCGGCGGCATCCGCATCCCCTCCCCCACAGGTTTCGGATCGGTACCCGCGGGCACGCCCGAAGTGCGGCTGTTGCAGGGCATGGGTTACACGCTCGAGCAAGTAGAGCGCGGCAGCCGCATGACATTGCCCCTCGACGAAGAGTCTCTTCGCGCCGCGTACACGACCGCGGCGTCGGCGGCAGGCCCGGACTATCGCGTACACACCTGGTCAGGGTTCACCCCGGCCGAGTGGCGGCAAGACATTGCCCACCTGCTGACCCGCATGAGCACGGACGCCCCGTCGGCGGGACTCGACGAACCGGAAGACCCGTGGACGGTCGAGCGCCTTCTCGAAGATGAGGCCAAAGAGGCCGAGAGCCCCCGAACCTCGGTGGTCGCTGCCGTCGAGCACGTACCGACCGGTGCGTTGGTCGGCTTTACCGAGATGACCGTGCCGGCCGAGGCCGAGCGCGCAGTCAGTCAAGAAGACACGATCGTGCTGCGCGAGCACCGCGGGCACCGACTCGGCATGCTGCTCAAGGCCGCGAACCTGCTGTGGCTCGAGCAGGTGGCGCCCGGGCATCCGTCAGTGATCACCTACAACGCCGAAGAGAACCGCCACATGCTCGCCGTCAACGAGGCGCTCGGATTCGTGGCATTCGTGTACGAGGGCGCCTGGCGCAAAGCCCTCTAGCGGGCCTAACGCCACCGGCGGATGCGGCGCGACACCGCGAGTTACGCGCAAAACCCCGCCGAAATCGTTGCAGTGTCGCGCGAAACTCGCGGTGTCGCCGTGGGAAGGGCCCAGCTTGGTGCGTGGCG
>JBBRWT010000086.1:0-9153 GCA_038249035.1 Actinomycetales bacterium | reverse complement strand
GCCTCGAACGCTGACTTGGCTACCGACAACTCGATGCGGTCTTGCGGGCGCTTGGGGCCGGCGATGGACGGTACCACGGTCGACAAATCGAGTTCGAGGTACTCGCTGAATCGGGGTTCGATAGCTGGGTCATGCCAGAGCGACTGCAGCTTGCTGTACGCCTCAACGAGCGCCACTTGACTCTCGCTGCGGCCGGTGAGGCGCAAGTAGTCGAGGGTGACGTCGTCGATCGGGAACATGGCCGCGGTCGATCCGAACTCGGGGCTCATGTTGCCGATCGTGGCGCGGTTGGCGAGTGGTACGGCCGCGACACCCGCGCCATAGAACTCGACGAACTTGCCGACCACGCCGTGCTTGCGCAGGATCTCGGTAATGGTGAGCACCACGTCAGTTGCGGTAACACCCATGGGAATCGCCCCGATGAGCCTGAAGCCCACGACCTTGGGAATGAGCATCGAAACGGATTGACCCAGCATCGCGGCCTCGGCCTCGATGCCGCCGACACCCCAGCCAAGCACGCCAAGGCCGTTGACCATGGTCGTATGCGAGTCGGTACCCACACAGGTGTCGGGGTAGGCGCGCAACACGCCGCCAACCTCGCGGGTGTAGGTCACCTTAGCGAGGTGCTCGATGTTGACCTGGTGCACGATACCGGTGCCCGGAGGCACGACCTTGAAGTCGTCAAACGCGGTCTGGCCCCAGCGCAAGAACTGGTATCGCTCGCCGTTGCGCTCGTACTCGATCTCGACGTTGCGCTCAAGAGCGTCGGCAGTGCCGAACACGTCGGCGATCACCGAGTGGTCGATGACGAGCTCGGCAGGGGCGAGCGGATTGATCTTGTGGGGGTCGCCGCCCAGGGCCGCCACCGCTTCGCGCATCGTGGCGAGGTCGACGATGCAGGGAACACCCGTGAAGTCCTGCATCACGACACGGGCGGGCGTGAACTGAATCTCGGTGTCGGGCTCGGCGGCCGGGATCCACGACCCGAGGGCTCGAATCTGGTCGGCGGTGACGTTTGCGCCGTCTTCGGTGCGCAGCAGGTTCTCGAGCAGCACCTTAAGGCTGAAAGGCAGCGTCTCGTAGCCCTCCACCTTGTCAATGCGAAACACCTGGTAGTCGGTTCCGGCGACTGAGAGTGTGTCGATGGAATCGAAGCTATTGACTGCGGACACGATGGCTCCTCTTGTGCAACGGGCCGAATCTTCTGCGATGGGCCGAACGCATCCGTCGTCCTGCGTTGGACCCCAGCCTACTGGCCGGAAATTATCTTGATCTCGAGATAAATAATGCTAACACTCAGGATGCGCGTCGCGCGTAGACCGCGCGCACCATGAGCCAGGTCACCCAGAGCACCGCGGCGTACAACGGCAGCCCCATGAGCAGCTTCGTCGCCGCGAGAGCAGCGGCTTGCTCGGCGAGGTACAGCGGCACCTGCACACCGAGCCGGAGGGTGAACATTGCCACCCAGAGCCAGGTGGTCACAGTGAGCACCGTGCGTTTGGCCGCGTCAGCCCTCCACGCATGATCGCCTGTCAGCAGTGCAGTGATCACACCGATGAGCGGGCGCCGCACGGCGAGACTCACGAGCAACGCGACGAGCCATACGGCGTTGATGACAAAGCCGAGAAGAAAGTTCTCTTCGGCCCGACCCGACCACAGGGCGAGCCCGGCCGACAGTGCGATGCCGACCAGGCCGACGACCGCGGGCATGATCGGCGAGCGCATGACAGCCCGCACGAGCACAAACAGCACCGCGATGCCCACAGGAATGAGCACCGAGGGAGTGACGTCGCCAGTGATCGTGAAGACGACCAAGAAAAGAAAACCCGGCAGAAGCGACTCGACGAGACCACGCACCCCTCCGACCGCAGCCCAGAGTGCGTGCGCGGTCGGGCGCTCCCCTGGTTCGACGCGGGCGAAGCCCGATCGACGGGCGGCCGCGGCGAGTGCCTCGCGAAACTCGGCGGCGCCGTCGGCGGGCTCTGCTGGATTGTTCGCGCGCTCAACAGTGCTGTTCGCGGGCTCACTAGTGCTGTTCGTAGCGTCGGAAGTGCTGTCGCTCGGCTTAGCAGCTCCATCTCGAGACGCGACGGGGTCGTTCATGCCGTGGGCGCGGGCGCAGCAGTCGCCGGGCCAGCCTGTGCGGCACCCTGAGGAACCTGGAGCGGGATGAGGTCGCGCGGGGGCATAGGCGTCGTGCCGCGAACCACAACGATGCCGCGGAAGACGTCATTAATGGCTGCGGCAGCCTCGGCTTCGATCGCGCCCTCGCCGGCGATGACGCCTCGAAGGAACCAGCGCGGGCCGTCGACACCGACGAAACGTGCGATACGGGTAGCCCCGGCCTCACCTCCGGTCACGGGGATACGGGCCACAACCTCAGGTCCGAACACGCCGTCGCGTTCTTGTGTCTCTCCGCCCTGCGAGCGCACCTGCTCGATGATCTGGGCGCGAATCTCGTTCCACAGGCCGGTCGTGCGTGGTGCCGAGAAGGGCTGAACCTGCAGTGTCGATCCGGCGAAGTCGATGCCGACGGCCACGACGCGCTTCGTGCCCTCCTCGATCTCAAGCCGCAATTGCAAACCCTCCCGGGGAACGAGCTTCACACCGCCCAGGTCGACATAGGGGCGTACGGCGTTGGCTTCGCTCTCGTCGAGCGGCCCGTTCTCGGCGCGGTCGTGCGGAGCGGACTTGGCGTCGTCGGCAAGGGCTTCCTCGCCAGTGAACGAATCGGTCACGCTGAATCTCCTTCGGTCGGCACCCCACGGTAGCCGGTCGACCCGAAGCCCCGCTCACCGCGATGCGATCCTGGCAGCGAGTCGACCTCGACGAAGCGGGCCCGAATGACGGGCCAAACGATGAGCTGCGCGATTCGGTCGCCGACCTCAACGCGAAACGTCTCGTGAGCATCCGTGTTCAACAGAGTCACTCGAATCTCTCCGCGATAGCCCGCATCGACGGTGCCGGGGGAATTGACGATGGTAACGCCGTGCCGGGCAGCGAGCCCACTGCGCGGCACCACGAAGGCGGCGAAACCCTCGGGCAGCGCGATGGCCGTGCCCGTTCCGACCGTGGCGCGCTCGCCGGGCGCGAGGTCCATCGCCTCTGCCGAGCAAAGATCAGCGCCGGCATCACCCGGGTGGGCATAGGCAGGCGCCGGTGATCCGGTGAGCAGCACATCGACATATCGCGGCACGCATCGAGGCTAATGCATGGTCGAATGGAGACATGGAGTCGTACCGAGAGCGCCTGTGGCCCGCACCCTGGATCGGTCTCATCGCGGGGCTCGCTGTGCCGGCGAGCCTGCTGACCTTCGCCCCGATCAACCTTCTCCTCGGAGGCCTCGTGGGGGCAGCACTCGCCCTGGGCGTGATCGCAGCGGCCGTGCTGACTGCACCACTGATCGTCGTCGGCGACGGGATGCTGCGCGCGGGCTCGGCGCGCGTGCCACTCTCCCTCGTTGGCGGCACGAGCGTGACCCGGGGCGACGACGCTCGTCGGGCCCGTGGTCAGCTTCTCGATGCAAGGGCGTTCCTCGTGCTGCGGCCCGACATCGGCCCCGTGCTCCAGATCGAACTCACCGACCCTGACGACCCGACGCCCTATTGGTTGGTGTCGACGCGCCGACCCGAGAAGCTCGCCACGGCGATCGCCACCGCGCCACGCACCTGAGCGCAATTGTGGCGCCCGAAGTAGCGCGGTTTAACTCGCGCACTCCCGGCACACCGATCCGAGCTTCTCGACGTGATCGAGTTGTGAGCGGTGGAACACAAGGAAACAGCCGATGCACGTGAACTCATCAGCCTGCGGGGGCAAAACGACGACGTCGAGATCGAGGTCAGCGAGGTCTTGACCTTCCAGCTCGAAACCGGGGTTGTCGGCGTCATCGACGTCAACGACACCCGAGAGCTTGTCGGGAACGCGCTCTTGCAGGGCCTGGATCGAGTCGGTGTCCTCGTCGGTCTTGCGGGGGGCGTCGTAGTCCGTAGCCATGCCAGTCCACTTCTCATTCACACTTGTCGGCCGCGTTCGGCGGGCATAGTTTGCAGGAAGGGAGGGGGAAACGCAAACGCGCGCTGCCCGGCGTGTCCCGACCTGCCTTCCCGCCCAACTTCCGGCACGCCCGCGCTATTCCCGGCGTGGCGCACAACGCCGTGGGATGCTGTGGCCAGCAACCCCACGACGGGAGAGTGAGAGCCATGGACGAGCTCACAGTGATCGGCGCCGAGAATGGCGCTCTCGTCGTCGTCTCTGCCGACGGCTCGCGGTTTCGCGTTCCGATCACCGAAGCCCTGCACACCGCGCTCCGACAGAACCGACCGGCGGCGTCCGCACCGCACCGCGTCGGGCCGCGCGAGGTTCAGGCGCTCATTCGTCAAGGCCTGACCGCGACCGAAGTGGCAACGCAGACCGGCGAACCGTTGGAGTACATCCAGCGCTTCGAGGGCCCTGTGCTCGCCGAGCGCGAGTATGTCGTCACGGCGGCGCGCAGTGTGCCCGTCGCGGTTGCCGCAGACACGGATTCCGGGGCGACCGGCACCTTTGGCTCGGCGATCGATCACCGCCTGACCCACATCGGAGCGCGGGATGCGCGTTGGGAAAGCCGCAAGCAGGAGTCGCACTGGATTGTCTCGGTCAGCTTCCTTGACGGCGACATCGCGCGCACGGCCGTCTGGACTTTCGATCCCAAGAAGTCTCTGTTGGCCCCGGCAAACCATGAGGCTCAGTCACTCTCGCAGCAGCAGGAAGACGGGCCCGTACCGCTCATGCCGCGACTGCGAGCGGTGCCCGCTGATGCCGCGCCCGCCGGTCGCTTCGATAGCGGCGCTTTCGCCCTCGCCACCGATGTGGCACGGCCTTCCCCCGCAATCGCGCGCCCCGAACGGCCGATCGCCCGTATCGCCGAGCTCGACACCACCGATACCCAGGAGCTGGGCAACACAGCCGATCTGCTGGAGGCCCTGCGCCGTCGGCGCGGCGAACGCGAGTCTGCGCCCGTCGATGACTGGGATTCCTCGCGTGCGGCACACCCCTCCACCGGTTCGATCCGCATCGTTGACGTGCCTATTGACCCGTCGATGCTGGATGACGGAGCGCTCGATGCTCGCCAGGTCGATGCTCGCCAACTCGATGCTCGGCAGCTCAATGCCCACGACGTTGATCACGACGACATCGACGACAGTGCGATCGATGATGCAGCTCTCACCGGCCTCGATGTCGCGCCCGCCGCCCAGGAGCGAACCAAGCCCGCTGCTCGTCGCGGTCGGGCTGCGATGCCGAGCTGGGATGAGATCGTGTTCGGCGCACGACCCGACGACGACTCGGCCTAACGCGCGAAAGCCCCCCAGCGGGCGAGCGGTACCCGCAACTCTTGTGGCGAGAACGAGCCGTGCTGCCCGACCATTGCCAGCGAGCGATCCGTGGCGGTTCGGGCGTCGTAGTACGCCACTTGCGCGCGCGCGGCAACGATGACGTGCCCGATACGGGGTAGGGCCGCTGCCGAAACCGGGCCGAACCAATCCGCTGCGATCGCCTCCTCACGCGTGACGACCCACGACCGGCCACCCTCGGCGTCGAGCCAGCGGTCTCGCACGATTTCGGCCTGCAGCGGGTCGTCGAGACCAAGGTGCAGGCACCGCGGTTCTCCGGCGACGTGGCGGATGCCCTGCCAGAGCGGGTCATTGGCCGCGAGAATGAGCCGTCGATGCGGCGCCACGTCGAGCATGCCGTGGTCGGCCGTCAGCAACACCCCCGCATCGGCCGGGAGTGACTGCTCAAGAGCGCGCAGACCCGCGTCGAGTTCGTCGAGGCGCTGCGTCCATTGTGGCGACTCGACGCCGTCAGCGTGCCCCGCCATGTCAAGTTCAGGAACATAGATGTAGACGAGCCTGCGCTCCGGGCCCCGCAGCATCTCGACGCCCGCCGCAATGCGGTCGCTGATCGATCGCCGCGCTTCAAAGCGGGCTCCCCGCAAAACGGCTTCGGTGAAACCGGTGTCGCGGTACCGCTCGGCGCCGACCACCACCGAGTCAACCCCCTCAGCACCGGCCAGTTCGAACACGGTCGGGTGCGGTTGCCACTCATGCGGACGCATGCCGGCATCCCACCCAGTCAGCTGGTTCACGACGCGGTCTCCGATGGCGTCGATGACGCGGTAGCCGACCAGTCCGTGTTCCCCTGCCGCGCGGCCGGTTGTGAGCGTCGCAAGCGCTGAAGCGGTCGTAGTCGGGAAGCCCGATTCGATAACCCCGTCCCGAGCCGGGATCGCGGCCAGCAGCCGACGGGCGTGACCGGCGCGATTCTGCAAGGCCGACATCCCAAGGCCATCGACAAGTAGCACCGCTGCGCTGCGAACGCCGGGTAGTGCGAGCCGGTTCGGTGCGGCGCCCATCGCCGCGAATGCACCGGTCAACACGTCGGCGAGTGACAGGGTGTCGCCGCGGGGCGCCGGTAGCATGGGGGCCATCTTATGACTCCCCCTCCAGCCTCCCGACCATCGGGTTCCGACGCTGCCGACGCGCCCGACGGCGAGCGTATCGACGATGTCGACCTCGCCGATGAGATGCAGGGCTCGTTTCTTGAGTACGCATACTCGGTGATCTATTCGCGCGCCCTGCCAGACGCGCGCGATGGCTTGAAGCCCGTTCAGCGGCGAATCCTCTACCAGATGGCCGAAATGGGGCTCCGGCCCGATCGCGGGCACGTCAAGTCGGCGCGCGTTGTCGGCGAGGTGATGGGCAAGCTGCATCCTCACGGTGACACGGCGATCTACGACGCTCTCGTGCGGCTGTCGCAAGACTTCACGCTGCGCGTGCCGCTCATCGACGGGCACGGCAACTTCGGCTCGCTCGATGACGGCCCCGCCGCAGCGAGATACACCGAAGCCCGTCTGCGCGCCGAGGCCATGGCGATGGTCGACGACCTGGACGAAGACGTCGTCGATTTCGTGCCCAACTACGACAACCAGTTGACGCAACCGTCGGTTCTGCCGGCGGCGTTTCCGAACCTCCTCGTCAATGGCACGAGCGGCATCGCCGTCGGCATGGCCACGAACATGGCTCCGCACAATCTCATCGAAGTTGCCGCGGCTGCGCGGCACTTGCTCGACGACCCCGAGGCCACGCTCGACGACCTCATGGCCTATGTGCCCGGGCCAGACCTGCCCACGGGTGGCACGATCATCGGACTCGACGGCGTGCGCGAGGCCTACGCCACGGGCCGCGGCAGCTTCAAGACGCGCGCAAAAGTGTCAATCGAGCCAATCACCGCGCGCAAAACCGGCATCGTCGTCACCGAGCTGCCCTACCTCGTGGGCCCCGAGAAGGTGATCGAGAAGATCAAAGACGGCGTGCAGTCAAAGAAGCTCGCGGGCATTAGCGACGTCACTGATCTCACCGACCGACGTAACGGCCTGCGGCTGGTCATTGGTATCAAGACCGGGTTCAGCCCCGAGGCCGTGCTTGAACAGTTGTACCGCTACACCCCGCTTGAAGACGGCTTTTCGATCAACGCCGTCGCCCTTGTTGCCGGTACCCCGCAGACTCTCGGCCTCAAGGAGTTGCTGCGGGTTTACCTCGATCACCGAATCCAAGTTGTCACCCGGCGCAGTCGCTACCGGCTCGATCGTCGGCGCGAGCGGTTGCACCTCGTGGAAGGGTTGCTCGTCGCAATCCTGGACATCGATGAGGTCATCCAGGTCATCCGCACCTCTGACGACGCGGAGGCGGCCCGCATCCGGCTCATGGACGTCTTCGACCTCAGCCAACTGCAAGGCGAGTACATCCTCGAACTGCGGCTACGCCGTCTCACAAAGTTCAGCCGAATCGAACTCGAATCAGAGCGCGACCAGCTGCGGGCCGAGATTGCCGAACTTGAGACGCTGCTCGGCGACCCCGCCCGAGTGCGCGTCGTGGTCGGCGACGAGCTCAACGCCACCGCCGAACGCTTCGGAACCCCGCGCCGCACTCTGCTCACCGAAGCACAGGCCTCGATCGCCGCCCCGCGCAACCGCGGTACCGCGCCGGTTTCGCTCCAGATCGCCGACACCCCCTGTCGGGTGCTCGTGTCGACCACGGGTCGGGCCGTGCGGGTCGAGTTGCCTGACGGCGCGGTGATCGCCGCCCCCGCGCGACGCAGCAAGCACGACGCTTTGCTGGGTGCCGTCGATTCGACGACGAGAGGCGGGCTCGTGGCCATCACCTCTCGCGGTCGTTTCGTGCGGTTCACGCCCGTCGATCTGCCGAGTGTTCCTGCTACCTCGGTGCAGCTGGCCGCCGGCGCGAAGCTTCGCGACTACCTGGGCCTCACCGATCCGAAGGAGCAGGTGCTGGCAATCGTCGACCCAGCAAGCGCCCTGCCACTCGCCCTGGGCACGCGCGACGGCATCGTCAAGCGCGTTGCCCCCGAGGGCTGGCCCGCACGACCCGATGGCGACGTAATCGCCCTCAAACCCGGAGACGAGCTGCTCGGAGCGGCACCGGCAGACGACAGTGTCACCCTTGTCTTCGTGACATCGGATGCGCAGCTACTGCACTTCGGCGCCGATCAGGTGCGCCCCCAGGGCCTTGCGGCGGGCGGAATGGCGGGCATCAAGGTCGGCGCCGGCGCCCGCGCGGTGTTCTTCGGCGCGGTGGACCCGACGACCGCCAACGTGCTGACCGTCTCCAGTTCGAGCGAGACCATCGCAGGCGTCGACCCGGGGCGCGCAAAGCTCACAGCGTTTGAACAATTCCCCGCGAAGGGCCGGGCGACCGGCGGAGTTCGGTGCCACGCCTTTCTCAAGGGCGAAGACGTTCTGCAACTCGCCTGGGTCGGCGATGTTCCCATCGCGGTCGGCGCTGATGGCTCGGCACGGTCACTGCCCGAGGGCGGCGCGAAGCGCGACGCATCCGGGTCTGCGCTCGACTCACCGATCGGCTCGGTCGGCACGCCGATCTGCTGATCGGTTTCGGGCTAGCCCTCGCCCTGCCTAGGCGTCGCCAGGTCTACACGTCGCAAGGCCAATACGTCGCCAGGTCTATACATCGATGCGGCCGCGGTCGAGGCCCTGCCCGGCGATGATGAAGTCCTTGCGCGGAGCAACCTCGTTTCCCATGAGCAGCTCAAACATGCGCGACGATGCTTCGGCGTCGCTCACCCGCACGCGGCGCAGCG
>JBBRWT010000085.1:0-9193 GCA_038249035.1 Actinomycetales bacterium | reverse complement strand
TTGACGGCCTGAGCTGGATGCCCGAGGGGCTGCGCGAGGTCATCGCCATTCACACCCTCAACGCCGGCGTCTCGCCTCATCAGACTCTTGCCCTGTACGCGAGCATGCCCGCGATCATGGCGCAAGACGGCGTATGGGTGCCGGAGGGCGGTGTCAACGAGCTACCGCTCGCACTGCACCGGCTAGCGTTGCACGCGGGTGCGCAAGTGCGCATCGGCGAGCCCGTGACATCCCTATCAAAAGGAACGGTGACGACCGGGTCGGCGACGTACGCGGCCGACGTCATCGTGAGCGGTCTCGACAGGGGAGTGCTCGACGGGTTGCTCGGCGTGACTCGGCAACGGTCAGCGACACGGCCTGCTTCACTATCGTGCTCAGGGGTCGCGATCTACGCTTCTCTTGAGGGGCTGCTGCCAGAAGATACGGCGACGCACTCCGTCGTTCTGCCCGACGATCCGTCAGCCCTGCACCGCAGCCTCGACGCCGGCGAGGTGCCAGACCAGACGATGGCGTTTCTGAACTACTACCGCCCGCACGAGGTCTACCCCAACGACCGAGCCACGGTGGCCGTTCTGCTCACAGCGCCCGCTGATGGTCAGCACTATGACCTCGACAGCCCGTGGGTTGGGCGCGAAGTCGCCCGGGTGAGTGCTGCCGTGGGTCTCGACCGCCCCATCAGCGAACTGTTTCGTGACCACGTGGTGCTTGACCCGCAGTACTTCGCCGGCTGGGGTTCAACCGGTGGGGCCCTATACGGTGCCACGAATCCGCTGTGGCAGAGCGGCCCGTTCCATCGCCCCGGGTACACCAGCTGGGCACGCCCGTGGCTGTGGAGAGTGGGCGCGTCAGTACACCCCGGCGGCGGTATTCCGGCCGTGCTCGGAGGGGCCATGATCGCCATGGAGAAGCTGATCGGCCGCCTCGAACGACGCTGACCGACGCTGACCGACACTGAACGACACTGACCGACGCATCGACCACGACGAACCTCACGCCCACGCTCGCCGGTAACGCTCGCCGGCACCGTAGGGATAGCGTTGAATCGCGGGGCTTCCTATGTTCTGCGACGAGACACTGCCCCCGCAACTGTGGTCCTCATCCAGACCACCCGAAATCCCCCTCGCGAGGGGTTTCGTGCTGTCGGGGTAGTCGTGAGGCGTCAGTGGTGAGCAGAAAGATGTTGACCCGGCAGCACGCCGTTGCCATGCTGTGACGCAGACCTGTCAACCTTCTCAGGCCTCCCCCGCGTCGAAGGGGTAGGAGCGGGGTATCGATGCGAATCCACCCTGATCCGCTGACCTCGAGGAGTACTAATGGAACGCACGGTGAAGATGGGGATCATCATGCTCGCGATCGGCGCGCTCACGGCGTGCGGGTCTTCCGCGGGCGACACTCCCGCCCCTGCTGACCCCGAACCGGGTGCCGGTGGCACCTCGCCCGCCGAGACGCCCTGCATCGTCGGAACGTGGCAACTTGACGTCGCCGACTACGCGGCCCAATCGCAGGAATACGTTCTGGGCTTGGGTCTGCCGATCACCGACTTCGCGATGAGCGGTGCGGGCACGATTCAGTTCACGGCCGACGGGCTGGTGGCGACCGACATCGACCTCACGACCACCGGCACAATCGTTGCGGGTGACACCCGCGTGCCGCTCAACACGAGGTCGTCGTACACGGGCTCCGGCGACTGGAGTGCCCCGGGTGACGGCGAGACGATCGATCTGGCCAACTGGGCGACCGTGCCCGACCCCGACGTGCCCGTTGACCCCGACGCGCCCGACCTTCCGGCGATCGACTACACGAACATTCCCAGCGTCGTGGCCGCGTGCTCGGCCAACTCTCTTCTGCTGCAGGGGCCCGATGCTCCGCTCGCAGGGGTGTGGTCACGCTGACCGCGTGCAGTGACGGGCCACGGCGGTCGTCTCGCTGAGGTGGTCGCCGAGGTGGTCGCTGTAGCGTGAGCGCTGTGCACACCATGCCGCGCCTCGTGCGCCGACCCGCTCTCATTTCGTCGTTTCTTGCCCCAGTGTTTTTCATCGGTGGCACCCTGGTCGCCGAAGCGCTGTGGCCCGAATTCGATCCGGTTCGCCAGACGATCAGTGAGCTTGCTGCGGGGGATGCTCCCACGCGCATTTTCATGACGATCATGTTCGCCCTGACCGGGCTGTGCCACGTCGTGACGAGCGTGTTCGCGGTGGGCATCGGGCGTGTGGGCCGCATTGCGCTGGGCCTCGCTGGGCTTACGACGATCGCCGTCGCCGCGTTTCCCCTGCCTTCCGTCGTAGGCAGTTCGACCGCACACACGCTCTCGGCGATGGCGGGGTTCGTGCTGCTTGCCGTGTGGCCGGCGCTCGGAATGCGACGGTCGACGCAGTATCCGTGGCTGATCAGACCGGCCGGGGCGGTCATGGGCACTCTGTTGATGGCAGGCGTTTGCCTGTGGTTCCTGTCAGTGCGGACATCACCTGACGCCGCGTTGCTCGGGGTGAGCGAGCGCGCCGCCGCCAACCTTGAGTCGTTGTGGCCGGCGTTGGTGGTTGCGGCTCTTGCCCTCAGGGTCAGAGCAGAATACCCTCATCGATCGCCATGAACGCTCCGACCACGTCGGTGCCGTCGAAGTCGAACGCGACCACCGCCCCGGTGCTCGATAAGCCGACCAGCACGTCGTCAGAAAAGTATGCAGTGTAGAAGCCGGCCCGGTAGGTGTCGATTGTTGCGATGGGAAGCGAGAAGTTCCACGTCGCCGTGAGATCGACTACATAGTCGAGTTGTGCCACCGCCTCATCCGGCGTCAAAGTCTCTTCATAGCTGCTCGCGGCAATCGTGACGAGCACCTCGTCGGCCATGTAACTGCCGATGGCGGCGGTATTACCACTGCCGATGCCTTCGGCCACTGACTCACGAGCCGCGGCGAGTGTGGCGGCATCCACGCCCGGGGTCGGCGTGGAAGCGCTCGGGCTGGCGCTCGGAGACGGGCCGGTGGTCGTAGCTGCGGTCGTCGGGGTGCTGGTCGGCTCGGTTGCGGGCCCCGAGCATCCCGCGATGAGTACCAGCAGCACCAGGCCGACCGCCGACATCTTGAGGGGGCGTGAAGTGCTCTGGATCATCGCGGGATACTCTCGGAGTGCTGGGGCTTAGCCGGTGATCGCCGGAATGACGGCGCCCGAGAAGACCTGCCAGGCCAGCGCCGTCTTGGCGACGAGGCTGAGGGTGATGTAGGTGCGCTCACCCTGCAAGTAGCTCTTCCACTTGCCGACCTGCTTGTACTGCAGCCACTGGTTGATGGCGAAGGTGTTGAAGAACACGAAGAGCGAGATGACGATTCCGATGACAAAGCCGGGAATCTCGGCCGCACTGTCGCTGCCGGGTCGGATGAAGTAGATGGCCACCACGATCCACGGAACGATTCCGACCATCGACCCGAAGATGAACGGCAGCAACCCACCAGAGCCGGGCTTCTCGTACTTCTCTTGCAGTGCGCCGAACATGATCATGGCTGCGTTTGCGGTGAAGAGGCCAAAGAACGCCCCGAAGTCAGTAACGCCGTTGATGGCGAGAATCAGCCAGATCATGATGGATGAACTCAGCGAGTACTCCGTCCAGCGGAAGAAGTTGCGGCTCTGCAGCAGACCATTCTTGTATCGGCCGTAGAACCACGGGCTCGAGATCAAGAAGTGGAAGAAGGCGCTGAGTGCAAGGAAGGCGACGACCCCGATACCGATGTTGACGTCGAACAGCGCGACGCGCTCAGGCGGAATCGGAACACCGGGAGGGCCTGCGAGGTAGTCGGCCGTGACGGCGAACAGCACCTGAGTGCTCAGGGTGGCAAGAATCGCTGCAAAGGCGATCGCTTGCAACAGGTGCAGGCTGCCGGCCACGATGTTGTAGACCCGTAACCGGTCGACTTGCTGATCGTCGGTGTAAACCTTCTTGGCCATCCGTGCACTCCTTTGTGATGTGTAGCTTCGACGCTAGCACCGTTGCCAGGCCGAGCGAGGAAGAGTCAGTCGCGGGGCGGCTGGGCTCCGAGCCACTGCACGGCCGCGGCGCCGGCGGCGACGCCACGCTCTACGGCGGTGCGCAGCGAGGCCGCGCCGTCTCCGCCCCCCGCAAGACCCTGCTCGGCCAGCTCGGCGGCGACGGCGCCCGCGAACGCGTCGCCGGCTCCGGTTGTGTCGACCACGGTGACGGAGGGCGCGGGCAGGTGACCACTTTCGGTGGCGCTCGCGAACACGGCTCCGTCGCCGCCCAGAGTGATGACGACGCTGCGGCAGCGGTCGAGCAACGCAGTCGCGACAGTGGCTGCGTCGCCGACCGAGTCGACGGGAAGCCCCGTTAGGTCGTGCGCCTCAGATTCGTTGACGATGAGCGGATCGCACAGCGCCAGCAGCTCGTCCGGCACCGCGCGGCTGGGAGACAGGTTGAGCACTGTGCGCCCGCCGAGCTCGTCGATGGTCTCAGCGGCGATACGCACCGCCGGTAGCGGAATCTCAAGCTGGGCCAGCAACACCGTTCCCGGCCCGGCAATCGCCCGAATCGCCGCCTCGACCTCGTGCGCGTTGACTCGTGCGTTCGCTCCGGCGGCGACCACGATCGTGTTCTCGCCGTCGCGCGAGACCGTGATGAGGGCGATACCGGTGGGCGCGTCATCGACCACCGCGACGCTCGAGACATCGACGCCGCCCGTGCCCAGAGCATCCAGCATCGACCGCCCGTTGCCGTCGTCGCCGACCGCGCCGAGAAACACCGGCATGGCTCCCGCCCGCGCCGCTGCGAGAGCTTGATTGGCGCCCTTGCCGCCCGTCGCAACGACGAGCTCATCGCCGAGCAGGGTCTCACCCGGCAGCGGGTGCCGCTCGACGAGCACGGTGTAGTCAGTGTTGGCCGAGCCGAGAACGATGAGCGAGGCGGTCATGCACTCATCGTGGCAGAGCCAGCCTTGCGTGCGGTGCGCCAGTTTCGCCACGCCCGCCACGCTCCTGTCGACCACAAGGCCCACGCCACGAGCACCGGTTGAAATAGCAGCCGGATGCCCCGCGCAAGATCGGTCTCGAGACCGAAGCCGTCGCGGCCCTCGGTGAATTGGGCGATGTTGCCCGGAAAGATCGCGAGAAAGAACAGTGCCACCAGCCAGCCGACCGGCACCCGCCACCGCCCGAGCGCGAATAGCAGGGCAAGACCCAGGGTGATCTCGACCACACCCGAGGCGAGCACCACGAAGTCGGGGATGAGGGGCAACCAGGGCGGCACCTGGGCCAAGAACTCGGCTCTGCCTACCGTCAGGTGGCTGATCCCGGCAAACAGCAAGAACGCGCCGAGCAACCAGCGGGCGATTCGCTGCGGCCAGGTCGAGCCGGGGGAGCGCTGTTCTGCGGTCATCACACGAGTGTGGCGTGTGCGGCACCGCCCTAGGCTGGGAATCGTGAGCACCGCATTAGTACCCGCCGCTGGGGCCGTCGCCGTCGCCCAGTTTGGCCCCGTCGCCGACCGTGACGCCAACCTCGCCGCGATGCGCGGCCTGGCCCTACACGCGGTCGAGCAGGGTGCTGGGCTCGTCGTGTTCCCTGAATACTCGTCGTACTTCACACCTCAGCTCGGGCCCGACTGGATCGCGGCCGCCGAACCGCTCGACGGCCCATTCGTCGAAGGCCTCGGCGATCTCGCCAGTGAAACAGGCGCGATCATCGTGGCCGGGCTGATCGAGCTCGGCACGCGCGCCGACCGCTTTCGCAACACGATCGTCGCCGTGGCGCCCGGCGGCGCGCTGCTGAGCGTTTCGCGCAAGCTGCACCTGTACGACGCGTTCGGTGCCACCGAGTCTGAGTGGGCCGAGCCCGGCGCCATCGAGCCGCCGCAGCTGTTCGACGCGGTCGGGCTGCGAGTGGGCATCCAGACCTGCTACGACCTGCGGTTTCCTGAAGTAACTCGTCGCCTCGTCGATGCCGGAGCAGAGCTCGTGCTCGTGCCGAGCGAGTGGGTCGCCGGCCCCGGCAAGGTGCACGCCTGGACGACGCTGGTGACCGCCCGCGCCATTGAGAACACCGTGTACGTAGCGGCCGCCGACCACATTCCGCCGATTGGTGTGGGCCACAGCATGGTCGTCGACGCGCGCGGCGAGCTGCTCGCCTCGATCGAATCGGCAACGGATGCCGTGGTCGCCCCCGTCTCGCGCGCCCACCTCGACGAAGTGCGACGCATCAATCCCGCCCTGCAGTTGCGCCGGTTCAGAGTGGTGCCCCTCTAGCGGCGCAGGCCCTGCACAGTCTGCAGACGACGCACGCCCTCGGCGATCACATCGTCGGGCTTGCAGAACGCGAACCGCAGCGCGCTCGGGCTCACAGGGCCGCCCGGCCGCCCGAAGGCACTCAGCGGAATCGCAACGACCCCGGGGTCAACGGCCAGGGAACGGGCGCTCGCCGCAGCATCCGTCAGCCCCAGATGGGCACCGTCGGCAACGATGAAGTACGAGCCCTCCGTCTGCTCGATCGTGAATCCCGCGTCGACCAAGCCTGCGGCCAGCAGGTCGCGTCGACGCTGCATCGTGCCCTGCAGGCCCTCAAAAAAATCATCACCCAGGTGCAGGCCGTGCGCCACGGCACCCTGAAACGGCGCCCCGTTCACGTAGGTGAGCCACTGCTTGACGCCCACTACCGCGTCGATGAGGGATGCCGGCCCCGTCACCCACCCAATCTTCCAGCCGGTCACCGAGAACGTCTTCGCCGCGCTTGAGACAGTGAGCGTGCGCTCGACCGCCCCGGCAAACGTCGCGGTCGGACGATGCCGCCGACCGTCGTACACCAGGTGCTCGTAGACCTCGTCGCTCACGATCACGGCGTCGTGTCGGAGGGCCGCAGCCACGATGCGCTCAACGTGCTCGGGCTCGAGGATCGAGCCGGTCGGATTGTGCGGAGAGTTCAGCACGATGACCCGGGTTCGGTCGGTAATCGCCGCATCGATACCGGCCGCACTCGGCTGAAAGCTCGGCTCAGTCAGCGGAATCGTCACGTGCCGCGCGCCACTTAAGCCGATGACCGCCGCGTACGCGTCGTAGAACGGTTCGAGAGTCACCACGTCATCGCCCGGCCCGGCGAGTGCAAGCAAGCTTGCTGCGATTGCTTCGGTCGCGCCGGCGGTCACCAACACTTCGGTTTCGGGGTTGACGGTGAGGCCGTAGAAGCGTCGCTGGTGGTCGGCGATCGCCTGCCGAAGCTCGGCGAATCCGCGTCCTGGTGGGTACTGGTTGACGCCAGCGCGAATCGCCTCGACAGCGGCGTCGAGCACCTCGGCTGGCCCGCCGCCATCCGGAAATCCATGCCCGAGGTTCACGGCGCCGTGCTCGAGAGCCAGGGCAGACATCTCGGCAAAGATCGTCGTTCGCACGATGCCGTCGGCATCCACGAGCCCCGCTGCACGCACGGCGCGCATCCACGGGGCGTCGGTGCTCACGTGCGACGCTCGTTAGGCCGCAGGTCGCGGCAACGTGAGTTTCGTAGCCCAGTTGTAGAAAACTGCCTTGCCCGGTGACGTGTCGTCGACGTCATTGTCGACACCGCGCGAGAGCAACATGGCGAGGCCATCGATGATGAGCCCCAAGTCGTCGTGGGGCGCCGTCAACGCGAGACCCGCTGAGCAGGCTTTGAGCACGCTCGACACAACGCGAACATCGACGTCAGGCCGCACCATGCCGGCACGTTGCAACGCCTCCACCAGCTCAGACTGAATGCCAATCGTGGGCGTGTATTCGAAGCTGTGCGAGTTGCGCATGATCGAGTTGAGCGCCTCGGGGTCGATCACATACAGGGTTTTGGCCAGAGGGCGCTCATAGACCGCGCTGAAAATGTAGGTGTACATGCGAGAGAGCAGCCCGCCTCGCGGATCACGCTCGATGTTCTGCACGATGACGCCGTACATGCCCTGAAACTCGCGATTCAGCATGGCGACCATGGCGTCGTTCGCCGTCGGAAAGACCTCGCCGACCTCTTCGACGCTCAGGCTGCACCGCGAACCGATGGAGGCGAGCGTCACAGCGGCGTAGCCATCGCTCATCAGGATGTCGGCGGCCGCGTCGATCAGAACTTCGACGTCGGTCACACGGTGTTGCGTCATGTAATAGAACCCCGGATAGATGGTGGTCGGTGGCGGTGCAAGTGTAGGCGGCGACTAGACGATTCTGTGTGCCCTCTTCGGGGCGCGCTGAGCTGGCTGTTCGGGCCCGTGCAGTGTGGAAAGTCGACACGGGATGCCCTGGCCCGCCCTACCGTGTCGTGCATGCCTCGCCGCCTCGCCCTCGCCGCCCTGCCTCTCGTGCTTATCGTCGCGCTTCTTTCCGCGTGCACAGAGTCGACACGTATTCCGCCCGCCGAGCCGCCCTCAGCAACTCAGCCTCTCTTCGCCTCTGACGAGGAGGCACTCGAGGCCGCGACGGCGGCGTACGAGGAGTACCTCGCTGTCGTGGACAGTGCGCTTCAGCAGCCCGAAAAGCTGGAATTTCCGTTCAGCGAGGTCGCCGGAGGGTCAGCTCTCGACGAGGCTCGAGATTCGCTGAACAGCTTTGTCGATGATGGACTGAGGATCACGGGCGCAAGGCAATTGATGGAGTCCAAGTTCCAACAGAGCACGCTCCAGGGTGACATTGTCGAGATCCAGATCTACGTCTGCGAGAGCGTTGCCAACGTAGATGTCCTGGATCTTCAAGGGAATTCATTGGTCGAGCCGGGGCGTCCAGAACTGACTGCGTTCGAGGTGACTGTGTTCGCAAGCGCCGCAGATGCTTTGGTACACGAACGGATCGTTTGGTCAGGTGGCGGTGTATGCGCCGTATAGGAGCGCTGGCGGCGGTTGTCCTATTCATAGTTTTAGGGATGGCGGCTCCTGCACATGCGGCGGGATGCCTCGTCGAGCAGCAGCTGATCGGTGGCTGCCCGAACGTCGGCGGCGGCATCCAGGGCGATGGCGCTGTGCTCGATGGCGAACTCACGTTCGGCGGTGGCCCAGGGTCGACGAGTCCGGGCGGGGGAGGCGGCGCTTCGGGCGGGGGCACCATGCCGCCGATGCCGTGCGTCGAAGTGTTCCCGGGCCTTTGCTACGGCGAGGGCCAGGGCAAGCCGGGTGATGCCGTGACGGGCGTTCCGAGTGTCACCCTGACTGACATTGCGACGTTCCGGCCGAGGGTGTCGGTGCAGTACATGCAGCC
>JBBRWT010000084.1:0-9293 GCA_038249035.1 Actinomycetales bacterium | reverse complement strand
GTCGTCGAAGCCGATGACCTCGGCCTTGATGAAGCCCTTCTCGAAGTCGGTGTGAATGACGCCGGCAGCTTGGGGTGCCTTCCAGCCCTTGCCGATCGTCCAGGCGCGCGACTCTTTCGGGCCGGCCGTGAGGTAGGTCTGCAGGCCGAGGGTGTCGAAGCCGATACGCGCCAACTGTGAGAGCCCGCTCTCGGTTTGGCCGGTCGACGCCAAGAGCTCGGCAGCGTCGTCGGCGTCGAGCCCGATGAGTTCGCTCTCGATCTTCGCGTCCAGGAACACCGCCTGGGCGGGGGCGACCAGCGCCGCCAGCTCGGCCATGCGCGCAGCGTCGCCGAGCACGCCCTCATCAACGTTGAACACGTAGATGAACGGCTTCGCGCTGAGGAGGCCGAGCTCGCGGATCGGCGCGGCGTCGAAACCCGCGGTGGAAAGGGTCGTTCCGGCCTGGAGGAGGGCCTGCGCGGCGAGCGCCGCATCCAGAACCGAGGGGTCGATCTTCTTGCCCTTGACCTCTTTCTCGTAGCGCGGAATCGCTTTCTCGAGGGTCTGCAAGTCGGCGAGCATGAGCTCGGTGTTGACGGTCTCCATGTCGCTGGCCGGGTCGACGGCGCCGGCGACATGCACGACATCGGAGTCGGTGAAGGCACGCACCACCTGTGCGATCGCATCCGATTCGCGGATGTTTGCCAAGAACTGGTTGCCCAGCCCCTCGCCCTCGCTCGCGCCCTTGACGATGCCCGCGATGTCGACGAACGACACCGTGGCGGGCAGGATGCGCTCACTGTGAAAGATGCCCGCGAGCACGGCCAGGCGCGGGTCGGGCAGCTCGACCATGCCCACGTTGGGTTCGATCGTCGCGAACGGGTAGTTCGCCGCGAGCACGTCATTTTCGGTGAGCGCGTTGAACAGGGTGGACTTGCCGACGTTAGGCAGGCCGACGATGCCAATAGTGAGAGCCACGAGAATCAAGCCTAGCGGCGCGGGTCTGCTGGGCAGTCTGCGCGGCGGGTGCTGCCGTTAGCCCCGACCGGTGCCGAGTCGGCGAATCGACGCGCTTATCGCGCGCATCAGCGCCGTCGTTCGCCGCAATCGAGAAGCGCGAAGTTCTTCGATCTCAGTGGCCGGCCAACTGAGCTCGCTCTTCGCCGCCGACTGCGCGCGGGCTGTCTCCTGCCACATGATCATGCGATCGGTCGCCTCTTCACTGAAGCGCACGAGCTCTGCCCACTGGGTGTCTTCTTGCAGGCGCGCCACGAGTGCCCGCGCCTCGGGTGACCGGGCGATCGCCTCCCATCGCGCGTATGAGGCGGCGAGTTCTTCAACCGGCCTATCGCGGTGCAGGGGTGCCGGCCACTGCACGGCAGAGATTCCGCGGAGCGTCGTTGCGCGCAGCTCGGCACGACGAAAGAACTGCTGCCAGAGGGCGAGATCGGCCCATGACCCCGGCTCAGGTTCGCACCACCCCGGGTCAAGCGTCAGATAGAGCTCGCGCGAATGGGCTGTTCCTGTGATGCTCACACGGTTTCGCGGCGGTGTGTGCAGATGCCATTTGCGCCGCTCAGGGTCGGCGAGATCGGTGGGCCACAGCCGAAGTCGGTCGTCGGCATCGAGATAACAATTCAATGACTGCACGAAATCAGCGGTGCGAAAAGCTTCGGCGATCTGCTCGACATGCCACGGCAGCAGTAGGTCGTCGTCAGCGAGGTAAACCACCAGGTCGCTGCGGCATGCGAGCACGCCTTTGTGCCGATTGCGCTCACCGCGCCCTGGCGCCTTCGGCAGGTCGAGAAAACGCACGCGATCGTCGAGTTTCACAAGCGATTCGATCACCGCGCGCGCGCGCGGCGTCACCCCGTCGCCGACGATCAGAATTTCAATGTCGGCCACCGTCTGGCGAATCGCCGAGCCGACCGCGAGCGGCAGAGTCGCCGCCGAATCCCACGTCGGAATGAGAATGCTGGCGACCGGCCGCAATGTGCGCCTCATGCTCGAGCATCCAGCACAGCACCCGAGACGATGGCGAGAGACAGAGCGAGTCGAAGCTCAACTGAGGTGCATTCGTCGCGCACGCAGAGCGCCACGAGTTCGGGCAGAGTCACCCACTGAACAAGGCCCGGCACTGCATCGACTTCCGTCGCCCTGCTCGCGCCTTCGGCAGCAAAGGTGAGCTCGAGGGTGACCTCGTGATGAAGGAACCGTGCACCTTCTGCGCTCGTGCGTACCGACGAAACCGTTGCCTCAGGGCTTGAGTTTGCGAACTCATCGGCCGGGTACCAGAGCTCGACTTCGCGCAGACCGAGCGCTGTGCGGGCATGAATGCCGTACCGTACTTCGCCGTCTGGGCTGATGCCTCCCGGCATTATCGGCAGCCTCGACGCAAGAGGGGCCGCAACGTCGAGGAGCGGCTGCTGCCAGTCACCCACCTCCCGCGAAGGAGACGCAACATCGATCGATCGAACCATCACTGATGCTTCATTCGTTGCCGCATCCCACCCCGAAACTTCACGGAGATCGCAGTGCTCAAGAGCACCCACCTGCAGGTGCCGAGCTCGGTCGATGTCGATGCGAGAAGCTGATGCGTCATCGAGCGCGACGCCCTGATCGTGAGCGAGAAGAATCGGTAGGATCGCCCTCAGGTCGGTGGTCACGGCGAAGTCAGCGGTCAACAACTCGACAAGAACAGGCTCTGGAACCCACACTGCTGGCGCGATGGCGTCGACGGGTGAATCGATCTCGATGATCACGAAACGCTTCGTCTTGCCGAGGTAGTACTGGCCCCAGTCAAATTGTATTGAGTCGTGCAGTGTCACGTGCCTGATCAACGGGTTCAGTACGAGGTCAAGGTGTGGGGTTGGTGCACCGCCGTGACGCCGCAGATAGTTGCTGGGCGTGGCTTGCACGGTCGTACTGAATTGGCAGCCTCCGTGTAGCCCTGGCTCGCATTTCGCCGTGAGCAGCGCATGCCGCACACCACCGACGCGTGTGACTACGAGGCCGACGAGCGCGGTCTCCGGCTGGCGGAGCAGGATGTTTCGCGTACCGTCGCGGCTTACGACACCGACTATGTCGAAATAGTCCGATTGCTCGTGCCGCAGGACGCCGTCATCGTCGAAGCGCCACCCGTTGGGCGGCATCGATGCGAACGCCACCTGCTGCTCGGCGCCGAGACGTGCACTGATTGCCCGCAAATCCGCGAGGGAAGACGCGGCCATGACCCCAGCGTATCGCTCTAGCTGCGAGCCACTCGATCGCGGGTGGATGGTTTCAGCCGCGCGCCAAAGGTATGATCTAACGCATGGCCCACGGCTTTGACCGCATCGTCGCGGTACCTCACGCTCCTGACCCAACTGCTGACACCGTGGCAGTGACGCTTCGGCTCGACGGTTGGACAAACCTCACTGTGCGCGTGTTGCACCCCTTCACGTGGGATGCGAAGTTTCGCGGCTTTCGCATCGACGAGCTCGCCATCACCCCAGAAAGCCCGCGAACACTCGTCAGCGGCGCCTACTCGGTGGCCGACGCGGCCGTGCTCAACTACGACGCCGCGCACGGCACACGCACGCCCTTCGAGTTTCCGGAGGGAGAGGAGCACGACGGCGTGCTCTACCTCACCGTCGGGCACTCCCCCGAACTCGATGAGCGATATCAGGATGCCGCGGGCTGGTGCACCGTCGCCGGTCGCGACGCGAACGGCGAACCCGTCGCACTCGCCACGGCGCTCGACCGCAGCGACTGCCTACTGCTTGACCTGCTGGCGACCGACAGTGCCGGAGGCGCGGACGGGCAGCCCGGGCTGGAGGTGCGGCTGCGGATGCCGTGGCAAAGTTTTGCGGCATCCACCGTGCAGGTACTGCCCGATCTGCTCGTGCGTTCCGGCTCCGGTGGGCACCCGGAGGCCGAGGTGTGGTTGCGCGAACTCTTAGCGGCGACGATACCTGGCCGGGCATCCGGGGCCCCGCCACCCCTCATTGCCGACACCTGGGGCTTCGGCACCGACATTGATCCGGCGCGGGTAACGGCGTTTTTCGACGTGGCCGCGTCGCTCGGTGTGGAGGTGGTGACGGTCGACAAGGGGTGGGAAGACGCCGTCGGCGATTGGAACGCACAGGCCGGTTACGCCGACGGTGTCGCCGGCATTGCACGGCTGGCCCACGATCGCGGCATGCGCCTCGGGCTGTGGGTGGGCGCTGGCAATGCGGCCCCCGACTCGGCTGTGGCAACGTTGCACCCCGACTGGCTCGCGACCTGGAACGGCCGCCACCAGATGGTGTCGCACCGCAACCACTCGCTGTGCCTCGGGCACGAACCGGCGCGAGCTCACGTGCTCACACAACTTGACCGGCTGGTAAGCGACGGCGTCGACTGGTTGCTGCACGACTTCGAGACGATCAGCCGCTGCGACGCCGACCATCACACGCACGACCCGGGCGCGGGTGAGGCCGCGGGTGTTGCTGGTTGGTACGACGTGCTCGCGGCGCTTCGGGCTGCCCACCCGGCGCTGCTGATCGAGAACTGTTGGAACGGTGGCAAACCCCTCGACCTGCAGATGATCGCCCACCACGACACGACGATCGGCGACGACTGGTGCCGGTCAGAAGAGAACCGCCTCGCGGCGATCGGCCTTGGCGTCTACCTGCCCTCGTCGTGGACGAGCTCGTACATGGGCGACGAGCCGTCGCTGCCCCTGCGCGCGCAACTCGCGCCGTACCTCGTCGGCGGCCCGTGGATCTTCATGGGCGACCTGCCCGGCTGGTCAGAGTCACACCGGGCCACCATCGCTCGTGGCATCGAGATCTACCGCGCCTGGCGAACCGCGGCGCCGGATGCTCGCGCAGTGCCGCCCGCGCTCTCAAGCTCCTCAGCAGACGTCACGGGTCTTGCGTACACACCTCGACGTGACGGGTCACAACTCGTGACCTTCGCGGTCGCCGAGGCGGGGGTCGGAAAGCTGGTGCGGTGGCACCCCGTGCTCGACGCAGGCAGCGCGGTGCGCGCTGACGCCTGGATCGTGCGCGACGAGTGGAGCGGCGCCGAGCACGTCGCGACCCGCGACGAACTCGAGCTGGGCATCTTGCTCGACACCGCCAGCGCCGACGGTCTCGCGCTCAGCGTGAGGCCCGCCTGAACATGGCTCTCACGCGGTGATGTCGCGTCGTCGCACGAGAACTATCGCTGCGACGGCGACTACCCCGGTAATCCCGAGCAGAATCAGCACCGCCACCACGTCGAGGTCTTCGACCGGAACGGCCGAGCTGTGGTGGAACGGGCTCACATCTTGTAGCCACTGGGGCAGCTGCAGCAGTTCGCCGAACTGACCGATCACGAGGCCGATCACGAGCAGTCCCCACCCGAGCGCGATCGTCAGTCGCGGCAGCACGGCAAACACGAGCGCCGTGACCGCCACGAAGACAACGGCAGCGGGAGCGTGGGCGAGAGCCGCGCTCGTGAAACGCGCGATCGCGGTCATATCAGCGCTTGACTGCGCGATGGCGACGCCGGTGGCCAGCCCGAGCGTCGTACACACAGCGAGCACGGATGCACCAGAAACGATCAACGTTGCGCTCACCCAGCGCACTCGCGAAACGGGCGTCGCGAGCACAAGCTCGGCGCGACCTTCGGCCTCTTCTGTGCGCAGCCGCAGTACTGCCTGAACACCGGCTGCCGCCGCGAGCACTCCCCCGATTCCGAGAAGTGCCGCCGTGAAAGTATCGACAATGTCGGCGGTGACTCCCGGCACCAGGTTGCCGATGAGCGCAGAGAGAGACGGATTGTCTTGCAGGGCCTGCGCGACCACCGGCCCGAGCCCGCCGGCGATCGCGCCCAGCACCACGACTCCGACACACCACCCGAGAAGTGTTGCCCGCTGGAGTCGCCACGCGAGTCCCAGTACACTCCGCCCCCCGAAACGGGCGGTCGATGCTCCAGCCCGGTCCGACACGAGACTGGAATCCAGGTCTCGGCGACTCCGCACCACGAGTGCCGTACCTGCGAGCACCGCGAAGCCAGCGAGCAACAACAGTAGTGGAGTGAGCATGGGCTCTGAGTACGGTCGGGTCGCTTGACCCCACCCGATGGGCGAGAGCCACGAGATCCAACTCGGCGTGACCTGCGTGAGTTGCGCATTGGGCGTTCCCAGTGCGTCCCCGATGCCGCGAACGAGATAGGCAACGCCGACCAGTGCGGCAGCAACACCGTTCGACCCGCGACCGGTGGGCAGGGCCTGCACCACCACCGCAGCGACGCCTACGAAGAACAGCCCGACTGATCCGACCGCGAGCGCTGCAACAATCGAGCCACCGAACGGGAGCCCGCCCACGGTGTAGCCGGCAGCCACGACTACGACCAGGCTGGCGTTCGCCAAAAATCCCAGGATGATCGTCGCACGCAGTTCGGCATTGCGCCGCAGCGGTGTTGAGCAGAGCAACTCTGCCCGGCCCAATTCTTCATCGGCGCGCGTGTGACGCACGACGAGGAACGTGCTCATCAGCGCGGCCAGCACCGCCGTGAAAGAGAAGCCCTGAAGGAAAGCGACAGCGCCAATACTCAGACCATCGGGGAGTCCGCGCAGGAACAAGAACGCCGGGTTCGTCACGAACAGTGCGACGATGGATGCCCGCTCAGCCTCAATCGCGAACGACGTCGTGATCGCCCCGCCAACAGCCAACCCGAGCAGTCCGATTCCGCCGATCCAGATTGACAGAACCCAGCGATCGCGGCGTGCCTGGGTCGCCAGCAAAAGCATGACGGCGCGCATCACTGCGCCGTGCTGTAGTGGCGCAAGAACAATGACTCCAACGACGCGGGTGCTGCCGTCACAGCGCTGGCGCCCTGAGCGGCAAGCTCGGTCAGTACTGCTGGAATGGCCCCGGCATCCACCTCACACTCGACGGTGTCGCCAACCTGGTAGACGTCGTGCACTCCGTCGATCGACTGCAAGGCACTGGTGTCGGCGACTCCCGAAACACGAAAACTCGTGCGACTGAGATGCCGCAGGTCAGCAAGCGTTCCGCTCTCGACAGCGACTCCCGCTCGAATGATCGTGACGCGATCACACAGCTGCTCCACCTCGCTCAGAATGTGACTCGACAGCAGCACTGTCGCTCCGTCATGGCGCGCCCGCTCGATCTGGCGTCGGAACACTGACTCCATGAGCGGGTCAAGGCCAGAGCTCGGCTCATCGAGAATGTACAGCTGAGCCTGACGGGCAAATGCGGCAATGAGAGCTACCTTTTGGCGGTTGCCCTTGGAATACGTGCGTGCTTTCTTGCGCGGGTCGAATTCGAATTCTTCGATGAGCTGCGCGCGCCGCTGGGCATCGGCTCCGCCGCGCAGGCTCGTCAGCAGGTCGATGGCCTCGCCCCCGGTGAGGTTGGGCCAGAGACTGACATCACCCGGCACATACGCGATGTCACGATTGATCGTGACGGACTGTGACCACGGGTCGAGGCCGAAGACCCGGGCGGTTCCAGCCGTCGACTTCATGAGACCGAGGAGCACGCGGATCGTCGTGGATTTGCCCGCGCCGTTGGGGCCGAGGAATCCGTGTACTTCGCCTTCGGTGACGTGGAGGTCAAGCCCGTCCAGGGCGTTGGCTCGCCCGAATCGCTTGACGAGTGACGATGTTTCGATGATCAGTTCGGCAGACATTCAGTGACCCTTCCGTGGTCGCTCGGAACCGCGCACGGCGATTACCAGGGCGTTCCACGATGTCGCGGGCCGGCCATGCTTCCCGGCTCTCTGGTGCTCAGCATAGGACTACGGCTCCCCTGACGGGCGACCACACAACCTAGACCGCCTGGTCAGCTTTGGTCGGGGATTCGCGGTGGCCGCTCGCCCCGGACTGGCACACTGGTCGCGTGAATGGAGTCAGTCGTCCGTATGCCGCACAAACCATCGCGTTTGCGACGATGCACGGCAAAGAGCTGCTCACTCGAGATGCTTTTCGCGAGACCTTGGGCGCCGACGTCATCGCCGTCGGTGGGCTCGACACCGACCAGTTCGGTACCTTCACGGGCGACATCACCAGAACTCTCGCACCCAAGGCCGCCGCGCTCGCGAAAGCTCGCCTCGGCATGAACCTCGCGCAAACCCCGTACGGGCTTGCGTCAGAAGGCAGCTTCTCGTCACCCATGGGCCTTCTCGTTGAACACCATGAAGTGCTGGTGTTCGTCGACGATGACCACGGACTCGAACTTGTCGAAGCGCAACTCTCGACCTCGTCGGTGCCGTCGGCAATGACAGTCACAACGATCGACGCTGCGCTTCAGTGGGCAGCTGCCGTGGGCTTTCCGCACCAGGGGCTGGTCATTCGCGCTGGTGATTTGGGCGACACGATCATCAAGGGCGTCGACACCTCTGACGAGCTGCAGGGTCGCATCGCGGAGTTTCTTGTGGCGGGCACGCGCGTCGTCATCGAGCCTGACTACCGAGCACACCGGTGCCCGAGCCGCGCGAGTGTCATCACGGCGCTCGCCGAGCGCATGGCCCAGCGCCTCGCAGCCGCGTGCGAGCAGTGCGACACCCCCGGGTTCGGGCAGGTCGACGTGGAACGCGGCCTGCCGTGCGAGTACTGCGGCGAGCTCACGAACGTTGTCGCCGCCACGATCATGGGGTGCGCGCGGTGCTCCTTCACCATGCGGGTGCCGCGGGGCGAACAATTCGCTCCTGCTCGGTGGTGCGACGGCTGCAATCCCTAGGTGGGCTCGGTGACGGTCGCCCCGGGCCGCGTCGTCAGGTACACGCCCGCGAGCACGATGAGCCCGCCGATCACCTGCCAGACCGTGAGCTGGTCGCCGAGCACTACCGCGATGATCGCCGTGAAGACGGGTAGCAGGTTGAGGAACACGCCCGTGCGGGAGGGGCCGAGTTGGGTGACGGCGACGTTCCACAGCAGGTAGGCAAGCGCGCTCGGGAAGATGATGATGATCGCCAGCCCCCACCAGCCCTCCGTCGACGGCGTCGCCTGCACGCCCACGATCGCCATGACCGGCGCGAGCATGACGGCACTCATGCCCACCTGCACAGTCGTCGCCGTGATGGGCGGCGTCTGGATGCGGCGGCTGATGATGACGTAGGCCGTCCAGGTGGCGATCGCGCCGAGAATCAGCAGGTCGCCGGGCGCGATGCTCACGTCGGAGGCTCCGCTCGGCCCACCCAGCAACACCACGATGACGACGCCGACGAACGAGATGACGATGCCGAGAACCCCTCCGCGACGGATGCGCTCACCCAGCACCACGACGGCGGCGAGCGCGATGAGCGCGGGGTTGAACGCGCTGATCACACTCGCGTTG
>JBBRWT010000083.1:0-9316 GCA_038249035.1 Actinomycetales bacterium | reverse complement strand
GGTAACAATTGCAGCAGCGGCAGATATTGACCATGAAATCCATACTCTTTTAATTTTTTTCTTAGGGCGGAATTCCCGTGCTTGCAGAGTTTCTTCATCGACGTAGCCCAGCGGGTACTGCGAACGGAGCGTCTCAAGCCGCTTCCACCAGTAACCGATGTCAGGAGCCGTCTGGGCGGCGGCAGCCTCGAAGGCGGGCAACAAGTCGAGCAACACCTCGCGGGCATCCCCCACAATCGGCACGTCGGCATGCCGAATTTTGCCGATCTCAGCAGGGTCGATATCGATGTGGATGACCTTCGCACCGGGAGCGAACTCGCTCACCTTTCCGGTGACGCGGTCGTCGAAGCGTGAGCCGAGCGCAATCAGCAGGTCGCTCTCTTGCAGGGCGAGCACCGAGGGGACGGTGCCGTGCATGCCGGGCATGCCAAGGTTTTGACGGTGCGAGTCCGGAAACGCGCCGCGGGCCATGAGCGTGGTCACCACGGGCGCACCGGTCTTTTAGGCGAATGCCAGCAACTCGCGGTGCGCTCCCGAGCGAATCACGCCGCCGCCCACATACAACACGGGCTTGCGCGATTCGACGATCATCTGCGCGGCCGCCTGAATCTGCTTGCCGTGGGCTTTCGTGACCGGGCGGTACCCGGGCAGGTCAACCTTGGGCGGCCAGATGAACGGCGCAAACTTCTGCTGCGCGTCTTTCGTGACATCGACGAGAACAGGGCCGGGTCGACCAGTCGTGGCGATGTGGACGGCCGCCGCGATCACCGCCGGCACATCGGCCGGGTCGGTGACGAGGAACGAGTGCTTCGTGATCGGCATGGTGATGCCGGTGATGTCGACCTCTTGAAATGCGTCGGTACCCATCGAGGTGGAGAACACCTGGCCGGTGATCGCGAGCATCGGTACCGAGTCCATGTGGGCATCCGCGATGGCGGTGACCAGATTGGTTGCGCCGGGGCCCGAGGTGGCAATGCAGACGCCGAGGCGGCCACTTGCCGCCGCATAGCCCTCGGCCGCGTGACCTGCACCCTGCTCGTGGCGCACGAGAATGTGCCGGATGGCCGTCGAGGCCATGAGCTCGTCGTAGAAGGGCATGATCGCGCCGCCGGGCAGGCCAAACACGTCGGTTATGCCGAGCTTTTCGAGCGAGGCGAGAATCGCGCCCGACCCGGTGAGCATGGGGGGGTCGTTTTTCTTCGCGGTGCCGCCAGCGGTGGCGGTGGGGCTCGGCACGGGAGTCAATTCCGTGGTCATGAGAAAGAACTTTCTAGGAGATTCGGAGATCGTGGTTTCAGGAACCGCGCTACTACCCGGTGACGGCTCCTTGTGACGCAGACCGCACAAGCTTTGCGTACTTGGCAAGAACGCCACGGGTGTATCGAGGAGGCAGGGGCGCCCAGTCGGTGCGGCGCGCCTCAAGCTCGTCTGCGTCGACCAGTAGGTCGAGGGAGCGAGCAGCGATATCAACCCGGATCAGATCACCATCGCGCACGAAGGCGATGGGTCCAGCATCCACCGCTTCGGGAGCTATATGGCCGATACACAGTCCGGTTGTGCCGCCTGAGAATCGACCGTCCGTCAAGAGTAATACATCCTTTCCGAGACCCGCCCCCTTGATGCGCGCGGTGATGGCCAGCATCTCGCGCATACCCGGCCCGCCCTTCGGACCCTCGTATCGGATGACGACGATGTCGCCCTTCTGAATCGTGCCTTCAGCGAGGGCGTCCATGGCCGCGCGCTCGCGCTCGAAGACCCTGGCAGGCCCCTCGAAAACGACGGAGTCGAACCCTGCGGTCTTGACCACCGACCCCTCCGGCGCGAGAGACCCGTGCAAGATCGTGAGGCCGCCCGTCGCGTGAAACGGATTGTCGAGTTGTCGCAGTACTTTTCCGTCGAGGGGGCCCGGGTTGAGTTCGGCCAGATTTTCGGCGACCGTCTTGCCCGTCACGGTGAGGGCGTCACCGTGAAGAAGCCCGGCATCCAACAGTGCCTTCATCAGTACCGGAAGGCCGCCGTGTCGGTCGACATCGTTCATCACATAGTTGCCAAACGGCTTCACGTCGGCAATGTGCGGAACTTTGTCGCCAATGCGGTTGAAGTCGGCGAGGGTGAGCGGCACTTCGGCTTCGTTGGCGATCGCAAGCAAGTGCAGCACGATGTTCGTCGAACCGCCAAGGGCCATACCGACAGCGATGGCGTTTTCGAAAGCCTTCATGGTGAGAATGTCGCGAGAGGTATGCCCCCGCTTGAGCATGCCGACAACAGCCTCGCCAGATTGGTGGGCGAAATAGTCGCGACGCCGATCGGCTGAGGCGGGGCTGGCTGAACCCGGAAGGCACATGCCGAGCGCCTCGGCGACACTCGCCATCGTGTTTGCCGTGTACATGCCGCCACAGGTACCTTCGCCCGGGGCAAAACCGCATTCGATGCGCTTGGCATCTTCGAGCGACATGGTGCCCGCCTGTACGGCCCCGACCGCCTCAAAACTGTCGATAATGGTGATCTCTTTTTCGGTACCGTCGCTCAGCTTCACCCAGCCCGGGGCGATCGAGCCCGCGTAGAGAAAGACGCTCGCAAGGTCGAGTCGGGCGGCCGCCATCAGCATGCCCGGAATCGACTTGTCGCACCCAGCCAGCAACACTGAGCCGTCGAGTCGCTCGGCTTGCATCACGGTCTCGACCGAGTCAGCAATGACCTCGCGGCTGACGAGAGAAAAGTGCATGCCCTCGTGGCCCATCGCGATTCCGTCACTCACGCTGATGGTGCCGAACTGAAGTGGATACCCGCCGCCCGCGTGAACCCCGCCCTTAGCCGCTAGTGCGAGCCGATCTAGAGACAGGTTGCACGGAGCGATCTCGTTCCACGAGCTGGCAATGCCAATCTGGGCTTTGTCCCAGTCAGCGTCACCCATGCCCACTGCGCGGAGCATGCCGCGCGCAGTCATGGCTTCGATGCCGTCAGTGACGACGCGGGAACGGGGCTTGTGATCGGCCTTCGACATGCGTCGAGTCTACGACGCGCCGCGTCGTCCCTTGGCCGGGCCGGGGCGACGGGTGCGGGGCGGACGTGCGCTTCGTGGCGGTTCGTCCATCAGTTGCCCGCCCGGAAGATCTGAACGACCCGCAGCCTCGATATCAGGAGCGAGCTCGTCAGTGGTGAGCGTGTCTGAATCGAAGTCACCCGCGCGATAGGCGGCACGACCCACCATATGCGCGGAAATGGGCGCGGTGAGCAACTGAAACACAACGACCGGAATGAGCAAGAGCAATACCGTCCAACTGCGAACCCCGAGGGCAATCGCGATGACGACAAAGATCAAGCCCAGAATCTGCGGCTTGGTCGCCGCGTGAAGCCGTGACAGTGGATCAGGGAACCGGATGAGCCCCACCGCCGCGGCCAGCGTCAGGAATGCGGCAAGCGCGAGGAACACCGCGGCCGCGATATCGAGAATCGGGTCCCAGAACGCGCTGTCGCCGAGGGTCATAGCTCCTCCTCCTGGGTCAGGCGTGATTCTGGAACGGGGCGCGAGACGAACCGCGCGACCGCCACGCTGCCAAAGATGCCAACGGCGGCGAGCGCGACCATCAGAGGAATCGTTCGAGTGTGGCCGTTGATGGCCATCTCAGTACCCACAACGATGATGAGCGTCGTCAAGAGCACGTCTGACGCGATCACCCGGTCGACCAGCGACGGACCGGCAATCACGCGGTACAGAGCGACGAGCGCGGCTACCGACAGGAGAACGATCGCCACGGCGACAAGGGAGTCGGCGATAGCGGCGTCGGCGGCAACGGCGTCGGCGATCATCGCACCTGCTCCCACTCTTCGGCCGATCCCCATGCCCGCAACAGTCCGCGTTCGAGGCTGAACACGTGCGCCCGGGCCGCCTCGACTTGCTCAGCCGTGCTGACCCCGAGACTGTGCACGTACAGTCGCGCATTGGCGCGATCGACCTCGAGCACGAACGATCCCGGTACGAGTGAGACCGCGGTCGATACCCCGGTCATGATGAAGTCTGACCGCGTGCGAAGATCGACCCGAACCACGGCGCTGTGCGGAGCAGGTCGACGCGCGAACGCCTGAAATGCCACCTGAAACGAGGCAATTAGGAGTTCGCCTAAGAATCGACCGACGAAGACCAGGAACCACCACAGGTTAAACCGGCCCGAGAGTTCAACCGGGGGCAAGTAGAACGCGCGCGTCACCACGAGTGCCACGACCACCCCGGTCACGATGGTCAGCGGCGTGACCGAGCCCCAGAGCATCGTCCACAGCACAACGAGCGCCAGCAGCAGCGGGCTTTGTTCGAGCAGGCTTACGGTCCGTCGAGAGTCAGTGCCAGAGCTCATGGGCCCACCTCTTCCGAGGCAGGGAAGACCAATTCGATGTAGGTCTGCGAACCGTCTAGGTTCTCGGCCGCCCGCTCGGCAACAGCGTAAATGGGCCCGGCGAACACGGTGAGGGCAAGCCCCACCACAACCATCGCCGCGGTGCTAAGTGTCATCAGTCGCGGAGTCGCCTTGGTCTCAGAAATGGTCGACGTGCTGAGCGGCGCTTCTTCCACCGCCTGCAAAAGTCGAGTCTCGTCTCCGGCGACATCATCAGCCGGGCGCCAAAACGCCAAGTTCCACACTCGCACGAGCGCGTACAGCGTCAACAACGAGACGAGCGCCCCGGCTCCGATGAGGGTGTAGGCCAGAGCATCCCCCTGCTCAGCGGCCGCTTGAAAGAGCCCCAGCTTGCCGATGAAGCCCGAGAACGGTGGAATACCCCCGAGATTGAGAGCGGGAATAAAGAACAAGACAGCAACGATTGGCGCGCTCGCGAGCAGCCCGCCGATCTTCGTGATTGACGTGCTGCCTGCTTCACGTTCCACCAGGCCGGCGGCGAGGAACAGCGTGGTCTGCACCACAATGTGATGAATGATGTAGTAAATCGCGGCGGCTGTGCCTGCCACCGTGCCGAGCGCAACACCGAGAATCATGTACCCGATGTGGCTCACCAGAGTGAACGACAGGATGCGCTTGATGTCGGCCTGCGCGACCGCTCCGAGTGCGCCCACCACCATCGTGAGTAGTGCGAGCACCATGAGCGCGGGGTTCAGCTCGGGGGTGGGAAAGATGACCGTCTCGACTCGAATGATCGCGTACACACCGATCTTCGTCAGCAGTCCGGCGAACGCGGCCGTCACCGGGGCGGGCGCGGTCGGGTAGCTGTCGGGCAACCAGAAAGAGAGCGGGAACACCGCCGCCTTGATGCCGAACGCGACCAAGAGCATCACGTGCAACACGATCTGAACATCGACCGGCAGGTCTTGGACCCGCTCGGCTACCTGGGCCAGGTTCACGGTGCCCAGCGCGCCATAGACCATACCGATCGACGCGAGGAACAAGATCGATGACAGCAGGCTCACGATCACATACGTGATTCCGGCACGAATCCGCGATTCGGTCCCCCCCAGCGTGATGAGTACGTAACTGGCGACGAGCAGAATCTCGAACCCGACATACAGATTGAAGAGATCACCCGCGACAAAGGCGACCATGACGCCCGTGGTGAGAATCAGGTAGGTCGGGTAGTAGATCGAGACCGGAGTCTCATCGTCACCGTCGGCAAGGCCCTGGCCAATCGAGAAGATCAGCACGGCCAACAACACGACCGCAGAAATGATGACCATGAGCGCCGACAGGCGGTCGACGACCAGCACGATGCCAAACGGCGCGGTCCAGTTTCCCACCTCGACGACGAGGGCGCCGGTGCCATCCACCGCGATGAGTAGTGCGATGCCGATGGCGAGCACGATCGTGAGCGAGACCGCGGCGACGATGCGTTGCGGACGCGCCCGGCGGCCGAGAACGAGCGTGAGCGCGGCGCCGAGTAAGGGCACCAGCACCACGAGGGGCACGAGAGCGGTCATCGCGTGACCTCTCCGTCTTGCCGCGCCGGCGCGGGTGCATCGTCAACCGGAAAGTCGGTGGCGCCCTCGTCGAGGGCGGCTTCTTCAATCGGCATGACCATCGAGCCCTCACGCAGAGCCACGTCATCGGCGTCGTCGGCCACGTCATCGGCGTTTGCGAGCCGCCATGACCGGTAGATCAAGGCGAGCAGAAAGGCCGAGACGGCAAACGTGATCACAATTGCCGTGAGAATGAGGGCCTGCGGAAGCGGATCGCTGTAGTCCTCCGGCGCCACGCCGTCTTCGACGATCGGCGCGACTCCGGCTCGGCCGGCCATGATGAGGATCAACAAGTT
The DNA here is from genome assembly GCA_038249035.1 of Actinomycetales bacterium. Lineage (GTDB taxonomy): Bacteria > Actinomycetota > Actinomycetes > Actinomycetales > Microbacteriaceae > Microcella. Next base: position 3,061 of record JBBRWT010000083.1, on the reverse strand, counting down.
CACGCCGTTACCGATCAGGAGAAAGCCCAGTACGACGCGCGTCAAGCTGCGCTCGAGAAGCAGATAGACCCCCGCCGCGACGAGAACGGCCATCACCACAATGAGTATGAGCGAGATGGTCATGAGCGCGCTCCTGTCGCGATGGGCGCCGCCGCCTGCTCATCGCCGCCCTGTCGATCCACCTCTGCACCCAGACTGCGCAGCACGTCGAGCACGAGGCCGACGACGATGAGGTAGACCCCGATGTCGAAGAAGGTCGATGAAACGAACGAGACCTCTCCGAAGAGCCACACGTCGGCTTGCCAGTAGGTCGAGGTAAGGGGTGGTGCGCCGAAGAACATCGGAACCAGCGCAGTGCCCGCCGCTACGACGAGGCCACTGCCCAGAATGAAGCCCGCCCCCAGCGGCAACGCCGCCCCCAGCTCGTACCGGCCGCCCGCGAGGTACCGACCAACGAGTGCGAGGCCCGCAATAAGCCCGCCGACAAAGCCGCCACCCGGCAGATTGTGCCCGGCGAACAGTAGGTAGAGCGAGACCACGATGACGGCGTGAAAGGTAAGCCGCACGACGACTTCCAGAAGAATCGAGCGGTGCCGCGGGTCGAGTGTGGGGCCCGCGAGAATCCACGCGTTGCGCTTCTCGCCGTCGGCGCCCTGCTCGCGAACCCGCTCGAGTCGCGAGGCAATGCGTCGTTTCACCGCCGCGCGGCCCATGCGGCGCGGAGCGTCACCCCGGTCACGCAGGAAGAGCAGGCTCGCCACGCCCGTTGCGGCGGCGATCACCACGGCGAGCTCGCCCAGGGTGTCCCACCCGCGAATGTCGACGAGCGCTACGTTGACGATGTTGCTGCCGTTGCCTTGCACAAACGCGAGTTCGGGCCAGGCGATTGAGATCGGATCGGTGTTGCGGGCCCCCGACACGATGAGCGCCATGAGGGCCATCGCTGTTCCCGTGCCAATACCGATGGCGGCGCGCAGCAACTTATGCGTACTCCCGTTCCGATCGCCGAGTCGAGCGGGCAGGCGACGAAGCACGAGAACAAAGGCAATCAACGTGACAACCTCGACCAGAATCTGTGTAAGCGCGAGGTCAGGGGCACCCTGAAGGGCGAACAAGGCCGACATGCCGAACCCGGTGACGCCGACTATCACGAGCGCGGCGAAGCGCTTCTGCGCTTGAGTCGCCGCGATGGCGGCACCGATCATGACGAGACCGATGGCCAGCTGAGCGGGGTAGTCCCACAGTCGCAGTTCGCCTGGCCAGCGACCGCTCGCCGCAATGGCGGCACCGGTAACGGTGATGAACACCACGAGAATCACCCCGAGATAGAACGAGAGTGAGCCACGCTGCGTCAGGCTCGTCACACGGGCCGAAAAACGGTCAACGCCACTCATGGTGTCCCAGTACGCATCGCTCGCACTAAACCCGGTGCTCAGTCGCGATTGCAGTCGGCTCACACGCTCTCGGCCCACGAACAGGGCGAGCCCCACCACCATCGTGATCAGTGAGAGGCCCAGTTCGGGCTCAAACCCGTGCCAGAGCGCCAGTTGGTAGGTGTACTGCCCCGACGCGGGAAACAGCGCTGCGTACCCGACGACTCCCCTGTCGACGAACGCAGCCAGCGGCCCGAGGGCAAGGCTCGACACCGCGAGCACGGTCGGAGCGAAGAGAAAACGTCGACTGACCTTCTCGAGCGAGGTGACGTCGTCAACGCCCGACTTCGTCGCGAACGCGCCCCAAAAAAACCGGATGCTGTACGCCACGGTGAAGATCGACCCGACCACGACACCCACGAGGGCGATCGCCCCCCACACAGGTCCGCCGCTGCCGACGAGACTGACCTCACCAAGAGCTGCGGTGAGCAGCCCATGCAACACGGTCTCTTTCGCGACGAACCCGAACAACGGAGGGATACCCGCCATCGATGCGAGAGAAAGTGCGGCGACCGTCGCAATGATGGGCGAACGTCGGCCAAGCCCCGAGAGCTTGCGCAAGTCGCGAGTACCGGCTTCGTGGTCGATGATGCCGACAACGAGAAAGAGTGCCGACTTGAACAGTGCGTGGGCCAACAGCAGAGCCACGGCGGCGAGCGCCATGTCGCGAGTGCCGAATCCGGCAACGACCGTGAGAAACCCGAGCTGACTGACGGTGCCATACGCAAGCAACAGTTTGAGGTCAGTCTGTTTGAGGGCGGCCCACCCACCCAGGAGCATGGTCGCGAGACCCAGGGTGACGAGCACTTCGCGCCAGCCGGGCACCTCGACGAACGCCGGGGCCATACGTGCGAGCAGGTAGATGCCCGCCTTCACCATGGCCGCTGCGTGCAGGTAAGCGCTGACCGGGGTGGGTGCGGCCATGGCCCCGGGTAGCCAGAAGTGCAGCGGCACGATCGCCGACTTTGAGAGCGCGCCGACGAGGACGAGGTACACAGCCACGGTCGTCAGCGTCGTCGCTGGTGTGGTTTCTAGGATCGCGGTGAGGTTAGAGGTACCGGCTTGCCCCGCGAGCAACACCAGGCCAACAAGCATGACGAGCCCGCCGAGCGTCGTCGTGATCAGCGCTTGTAGCGCCGCACCTCGGCTTGCCCGCCGATGCGTGTAGTGGCCGATCAGCAGGTACGAGAAAACGCTCGTGGCCTCCCAGAAGACGAACAGCAGATACACGTCATCCGCAAGCACGAGACCATACATAGCGCCGGCGAACGCGAGCAAGACTGCGGCGAAGCGCCCGAGCCCAGCCTCATCGTCGCGGAAGTACGCTCCGCAGTAGAACATCACGAGGCTGCCGATACCCGTCACGATGAGGGCTAGCAACCACGAAAGGATGTCCATCCGCAGGTCAAGAGTCAATTGAAGCGAGGCGATCCAGGTGAGTCTCTCGACCGGTATCAGGGCAGAGTCGTTGCTGAGAACGGCGGGCGCCTGCAACAGTGTGTGCGCGAAAGCCCCCAGCGACACCAGCGCAGCAACCCAGAAAACTCGCGTGCCCAGGGCGCGGGTCAGAAACGGCAGCAGTGCGGCGGCGAGCGCAAACACCGTCAGGACGATGAGCATGCGTCCTC
>JBBRWT010000082.1:0-9401 GCA_038249035.1 Actinomycetales bacterium | reverse complement strand
CGTACAGGTTGTCGATGCCGAGGTGGTCTTCGACCTTCTCGATTCCGGGCTCGAGCACACCGACCGTGCGCTTCTTTTCGTCGACCTCGTAGTCGGTTCCGGCCTGGAGGCGCTGGGCGATGCGCGCGAACTCCGTGAACCAGCGGTTCGCTTCGCCCGAGGAGGGACCGGAAATGATGAGCGGGGTGCGCGCCTCGTCGATGAGAATCGAGTCGACCTCGTCGACGACCGCGAAGAAGTGACCCCGCTGCACCATGTCGGCGGTCTGCCAGGCCATGTTGTCGCGAAGGTAGTCGAAGCCGAACTCGTTGTTCGTGCCGTAAGTGATGTCGCACGCGTACTGGGCGCGGCGCACCTCGGGCGTTTGGCCCGAGAGGATGCAACCGGTGGTCATGCCCAGGGCACGGAAGATGCGGCCCATGAGTTCGCTCTGGTAGCTGGCCAGGTAGTCATTGACGGTAATCACGTGCACGCCGCGTGAAGGAATCGCGTTGAGGTAGGCGGCGAGAGTCGCTACGAGGGTCTTGCCCTCACCAGTCTTCATCTCGGCAATGTTGGCGAGGTGGAGGGCCGCGCCGCCCATGAGTTGCACGTTGAAGTGGCGCATGCCCAGCGTGCGCTTCGAGGCTTCGCGCACCGCGGCGAAAGCCTCGGGCAGCAGGTCATCGAGCGACTCACCGTTGCCATAGCGTTCGCGCAGTTCGACGGTCTCGTTGCGCAGTTCTTCGTCAGTGAGGTCGCTGAAGTCGTCTTCGAGTTGGTTGATCGCTTCGGAGTAGGCCTTCAGCCGACGCAGCAGCCGACCTTCGCCGACCCGCAGAACACGCTCGAAAACATTCGCCACTTCGGTCACTCCACTCGTCGGGCCGCGCGCGGTACCGCACGGCCGGGTCGCGGCGCGCCGCAGACCACCGCACAACGCGGCGCGCTCATGCTAGCAAGTGCGGCATAAGCGAGGCCGTGTGCGGCGGGTGGCGATTCCGATCGGCGCGGTACGGCAGGTCGGGGCGCCGATGCGCGACCGGCGCCCCGCGTTGCTCAGCGCCCTCGGCGCCGTGCCGCGACAGGGGCTGCCTGCTCGGCCTGCTCGGCCTCGAGTCCGATCACACCGTAGTTCCAGCCCTGGCGGCGGTAGACGACACTGGGTCGGTCGGTGGCGGCATCGATGAAAAGAAAGAAGTCGTGGCCGACGAGCTCAAGTTGGTCAACAGCCTCGTCGACCGTCATCGCCACGGCCGCAAACACCTTCTGCCGCACCACGACGGGCGAATAGACCTCTTCGGCCTCTGCGACGGGCTCGGGCAACAGAATCGCGCCTGTCGCCACTTTCTGGATGATGTCGGGGTCGGCAGGCGTGATGTCGATCACGCTAAAGCCGTCGGCCGAAGCCTCGCGCAACGACACCGGTCGGTGATTGCCACGGTGCACTTTGCGCTTGTCTTTGGCTCGGCGCAGCCGCTCGAGCAACTTGTCGATGGCGAGGTCGAACGCCACGTACTTGTCGCTGCCCGGCGATTCGGCCCGAACGACGGGGCCAGGACCGATGAGTGTCATCTCTACGCGATCATCCGGTGATCGGCCGGCGCTCTTCTCGTGATGGCGCGACACCTTGATTTCCAGCACCTGCGCGCGATCGGCAAGGTGCTCGATCTTCTCGGCCTTCTCGGTCGCGTAGTCGCGAAACCGGTCGGTGATGCCGATGTTGCGGCCAGTGATGGTGATGTCCACGTCAACCTCCTGAGCTGTCAGCGTGCCGCCTGTCGCTCAGGCGAGTAGTCACGCCTCCTTTCCCTCACGGTAGTCCTCGCCGGGCTCGTTGTCACCGTAACCTTGGTCATCGCCGGCCATGAATCTCCAGTGGATGCTCGACGCCCCCCTGCGACGGAGCGTTGCGGCGATCGCGGCGCAGCCCACAACCTCGGCTCCGGCTTCTCGCAGCGCGTTCGCAGCCCCGCGAAGCGTGGCTCCGCTCGTCACCACGTCGTCGACCAGCAGCACCCGGCGCCCGCTCACGCGCGGGCTCGCGCGCCATCGCGTCGCGTCGGCGGCGAGTCGCTGCTCAAGCCGCAGCGCCTTTTGCTCGACGCCGCTCGCCGCCGCGCGCAGCGCGGGCGTCACGACCAGCCCGGCCCGTCGTGCGATGAGCGCGGCGGGCGCGAACCCGCGCCGAACGGCACCCGCGCGCGAGCCAGGCACGGCAACGAGTAGCTGCGCGCCCGAGTCGCGCCACGCCACTGTCACGGCCTCGAGCAGAGGGGCAGCGAGGGCGCGGGCCAGCTCGGTGCGACCCTCGTGCTTGAGCGCGAGCAACACGCGGCGCCCCACCCCGTCGTACGCCAGCGCTGCGACAAGCGGAAGCTGGGTACCGGGCAGGTCGAGGTCGGCGCACCGAAGGCGCGATCGCAGCGCGGGAGCGCAGTCGGGGCACAGCGCGCGGTCGTGAGCCCCGCATCCTGCGCAGTCGATGGGGGCGACGAGGGCCCAGGCGTCGGCGAGGGCCGTGCCGAGAATTTCGTGCCAGCGTGCCATAGCGGCACCGTGGCACGACGGGCAATCGCGAGCGTAGTGCGCGCGGCCGACGGTGCAGAACTGCTACTGCTGCGTGCCCAGGAACGAGGCGCGCAGGCCGGTGTTCTGCCAGCCCGACCCGCGGGGTTCGAACACGATCCCGTCGGCACCCAACACGCGAATACCGTCGACGCCCGCGTTTCCGCCGACGATCTGAATCGCCTCGGGAGGCAAGCCAAGAGGGCGGCTGCGCCCGCCGAGTTCGTGAAGCTGAACGAGAGACTGCTCGCCGGTGCGCGTGATCGAGGCCACGCGCACCTCGTCGACCCACGTGGCGTCGACAGCGGTGTCACCAGTGAGCGGCAGGTCGCGCAGCTCGCCCAGTCGAACGGGCACGCCAGAGACCTCGTCACGAATGATCGCGGTGTACACGAGCCGAGGTCCGCCGGGGCCGTCGAGCAAGAGCAGCACGCGCGCTTCATCGCGCGACACGTTCAGAGACACGATGCGCGCGTCGTCGGGCAGCGCCGCCTCGACGACGTGCACGGTGCCGTCGAGCTCGGTAGCCCGAATGCCGCCCGACACGCCCGAACCCGTTGCCGGTGTCGACCAGACGAACTGGTAGCCGTCGATGCTCGGCGCAATGAGCCCCGGCCGGTCGTCAAGCAGCGCCGGCTGCGCGTCGCCGGTGCGCAGGGCCCAGACTCCCTGCGCGTTAAGGGCCGTCGCCAGCGTGCGATTCGGAGCGAGCGCGACGGCGGTCGAGCCCAGCTCAATTACGATCGCACTCAGCGCGCCGAGCGGCTCGACCTCGCCGCCGGTGGCGAAACCGAAGCTCTCGTCGGTGCCCAGCAGCAGCCGCGGGTCGACCTGGGGCACGACATCGGGCGAGCCTGACGTCCAGTCGGGAATGCTCACCGCGTTCTGATCGACAGTGATCTGCACGCCGACCACGTTGCTCACGGCGCGCAAGCTCGCTGCCAACTGCAACTTCAGCCGCTGTCGCTCGCGATCGCTCAAAGAGAGCACCTCGCTCGTGAGGTCGATCTGAGCGATGCCTGCGGCGACCGAGACGGGTGCGAGTGCCAACTGTGTGCCCTCGGGGATCGCCGACACCGTGGCACCCTGCGTCAGCCAGCTCGTCGGTGGCTCGAGCACGGCGCGCACAATGCGCGTGGCAACTTCTGACCGCGAGGGGAACCAGCGCAGGTCGGGCACAAGGTTGCGGAACGCGGCATCCCAATAAAACAGAGTGTGTTGGCTAAACGCGCTCGGAAACGCCTGCTGCGAAATGAGAATGCCGTCGCCGAGCTCGGCGATGCGCCACTCGCCGCCTTCTTGCATGAAGCGGAAGGCGGGAAGGGTCTGCGTCGCAGAGTCATCAGCCACCGAATAGCGACCGACGGCATCGACCGAGGCGACGATCGGAACGCTGTACGAGAGCGTCGTTTCGTCGACGGGCAAAATCGTTCCTTCGCGTGCGCGCACGAGCGTGCTCGCAAAGGGGTTCCACACGTCGGCGACCTCCTCGGCGAGATACGAGCGAGCGATTCGATAGTTGTTTTGCGCTGCCGTCGTCGCGGCCAGAAAGCCCCGCAAGATCTCTTCTTGCGTCGCCCCCTCGCTCGGGCCAGACGGCAAGAAGTCGAAGTCGACGTCGACGCCCGTGTCGAGGTCACCGCCGAGTTCAACGCCTCCCGAGAACGGAACCGAGACGCACGCCGAGAGCAGTAGTGCGGGCACGACGGCGAGCGCCGTCAGCAACCGCCGAACGCGAGCAGGGTGCTTAGTCATCATCGTGACCCCCGCCAGTGCGCGATGCAGCTCCAGCCTCAAGCACCGGCTCGAGCGGGTCGACCGGCGGAAGCTCGATGGGCGAATGATGCACTACCGAATCGCGCTCGCGGGGCAGGGTGAGACGAAAGCAGGTGCCCTCACCGAGCACCGACCAGACATCGATATTGCCGCCGTGCAGCTGCGCATCCTCTGCGGCGATTGCGAGACCGAGACCGGTTCCGCCCGTGGTGCGCTGGCGCGAGGGGTCGGCGCGCCAAAACCGGTCGAAGACGCGTTCGATCTGCGCAGCATCCATGCCCACCCCGTAGTCACGCACCGCGATGGCGACCGCATCGCGGTCGCTGTCGACGTAGACCACGATGGGCCGTCCCTCGCCGTGATCGACCGCGTTGCCGAGCAGATTCTGCAGAATGCGGCGGATGCGGCGCGACTCGACCTCGGCCTCGAAGTACCCGCCGGGGGCAACGAGGCGCAGCTCACTGCCCTTCTCATCAGCGAGCGGCTTAATTGCGTCGAGCGACTCTTCGACAAGGCGCACGAGGTTGGTCGGCTCGGTGTCGAGCTCAACAGCCCCGGCGTCGTAGCGGCTCATCTCGAGCAGGTCGGCGAGCATGACCTCGAAGCGGTCGACCTGCGCGTGCAGCAGCTCGGCAGTGCGGGCGGTCGTGGGGCTGAACTGGTCGCGTTGCTCGTACAGCACGTCGCCCGCGAGGCGGATGGTCGTGAGCGGCGTGCGCAGCTCGTGACTAACATCGCTCACGAAGCGCTGCTGCACGCGCGAGAGGCTCGCGAGCTGAGTGATCTGCCTCTGCAAGCTGTCGGCCATGCGATTGAACGAGCGCGCGAGGGTGGCGATGACGTCTTCACCCTTTTCGGGGATGCGGCGGTCGAGTTCGCCCGCGGCGAGCTTCTCGGCGGTTTCGGCCGCAACACGCACAGGCCCGATCGCGAGGCGTGTCACGAGAAAAGTGACGAGCCCGATCGTCGCCACCAGCAGCAGCGAGCCGATCACAAGCGTCTGCTGCACAAAGTCGAGCGTCTGCTGCACATCGCGCACGTTATAGATGAGGTACAGCTCGTACTGCCCCGCGGTGGGCACCTCGAAGACGCTACCGACGACGAGCCCTGGGTCATCACCAGTGATGCCCTGCAAGGCGACCGCCTGGGTATACAACACGCCTTCGTCTTGAGATACCTGGTCACGCAGGTCGTCAGAGATGACCGTCTCGTCGAGACCCCGCGTGCTCGTGGGTGTCATGGTCACGGTCGTGGACTGACCCGGGGTGCGCAAGATCGCGAACTGGGTTCCGCCCGGGCTTGAGGCAACACTACGGATAGTGGTCTGCGCGGTTTGGTTGACGGCCTCGACGTCGATCGTGCCATCGGAAGAGACTGAACTGTCAAACAGTTCTTGCGCACTCACGGTCGCCTGCCGCGCCTCGGCGATTGCCTGGCTCTTGCGGGCCTCGTAGAGGTTCGTCGCAATGCTGATCGACATATAGCCGCTGATGATCGTCACGGCGATCGTCGAGAGAAAGACCGTGATCGCCACCGTACGCAGTTGCAGCGAGCTGCGCCACAGATGGCGCACTCGTTGCACCAGGCTGCGCCAGGTGTACGGAGGCATCAGCAGGGCCGCGCGGTGCTCAGCGGGCCGCGCCGGCCCGGTAGCCCACTCCGCGCACGGTCATCACAATGCTGGGGTTGTCGGGATCGAGCTCTACCTTGGCGCGCAACCGCTGAACGTGCACGTTGACGAGCCGCGTGTCGGCCTTGTACTGGTACCCCCACACCTGCTCGAGCAGCATTTCACGGGTGAACACCTGGTTCGGCTTCATCGCGAGGGCCAGTAGCAAATCGAACTCGAGAGGCGTGAGCGAGATCGCCTGGCTGTCGCGCATTACCTCGTGGCCGGTCACGTCGATGACGATGTCGCCGATCGGCATGCGGTCGACGTCCGACGACGCAGCGGGCCGCAGTCGCGTGCGGATGCGCGCCACGAGTTCTTTCGGATTGAAGGGCTTGACCACATAATCGTCAGCCCCACTCTCGAGCCCGCGCACTACGTCGGTACTGTCGCTCTTCGCAGTGAGCATGATGATGGGCGTACCGCTGGTCTCGCGAATGCGCGTGCACACCTCGATTCCGTCCATGCCAGGAAGCATGAGGTCGAGCAACACGAGGTCGGGCTTCACGCTGGCGAACGCCTCGATGGCGGTGGGCCCGTCAAACGAGAAGTGAGGCTCGAAGCCTTCTCCTCGCAACACGATGCCGATCATCTCGGCGATGGCGGCGTCGTCATCGACGACGAGGATGCGCGCGGTCATAGAGCGCCCTCCGCTTCTTGTTTGGACCCAGCCTAGACGAGTGTGACACCATACGTTTCGAGCCGATCTCAGGCGACGACGAAGGGCGAGCACGTGACCGACAACACCTCGTGGGCTTCGCCCGGCGGGTACAGCCCCGAATCGGGCGCCCCGGTCCCCGACGCCGGTGGCTACGCCCCCGCGCCCGGTGCCGTGCCACCTGCCTCAGGATGGACTCCGCCGCCCAAACCGGGGCTCATCCCGCTGCGCCCGATCGAGTTCGGCACGGTGTTGGGCGCGAGCTTTCAAGTGCTGCGACGCAACCCGCGACCCACGTTCGGCGCGGCACTGCTGCTCAACGCTCTCGTCGTCTTCATCTCGACAGGAATCAGCACGGTCATTGTCGTGTCGGGCCTCGAGCGGGCGTCGCGCGCCAGCCTCTCTGACTCCGACACCATCTTCGCCGGCACGATCGCACTCACCCTCGTGGCCACACTGCTCGCCGTCGGAATCTCGATCGTGGCCCAGGCCTTGCTGCAGGGCGTCATCTCGATCGAGGTGTCGCGGGCGACTCTTGGCGAGAAGCTCACGCTGCGCCAACTATTCGCGATCGGTCGCGGCCGCTGGTGGGCGCTCATCGGCTGGACGGCGCTCTTGGGCGCGAGCATCCTCGTTGCCTTCGGTGTGCTCATTGGCCTCAGCATCGGCTTTTTCGCTTTCGGCGACCCGATCGCGATCGTGGGCGGAATCATCCTGTTGCTGGTCGGAATTCTCGGCCTCATTGTGGTCACCGTCTGGATCGCCACGATGCTCGCCTTCGTGCCCGCCTCGATTGTCATCGAGCGACTGCCGATCGGCGCGGCGGTGCGCCGCTCGTGGCGGCTGGTGCGCGGAGCTTTCTGGCGCATCCTGGGCACCCTGCTCCTCATCACCGTCATGGTGAACATCGCGGTGAGCGTGGTGACGACTCCGATCCAGTTGGTCGCGACCTTCGCCGCGCCCCTCGTCAACCCTGCCGGGCAGATCGAAACCGACCTGACGGTGTTTTTCGCGTTGAACCTTGTCGTTATCGGCATTACCGCTGTCGTGGGGGCCATCGGAGCCGTGCTGACCACCGCGGCCACGTCGCTGCTCTATATCGACCGGCGCATGCGCACCGAGGGCCTCGACCTCGAGTTGCAGCGCCACGTCGAACTTCGGGCGAGCGGCGCGGCCGGCGCCGACCCGTATCTCACGGCGCCGTGATCGCAGGCGTGCCCGTCGAGCCTGATGCTCCGGATGCCCTCGAGCTGTTGCTCAACGAGCTCAGCGACCCGGCCTACGCCGAGAGCCAGCCGACCTGGTTCGACCTCATTGCGCAGTCGGTGCTCGAGTGGTTTGGTTCGCTCTCGCTCGGCGAGGGCGACGGACCCCCCGTGCTCGCGCTCGTGATCGGCGCGGTCGTGCTGGCGGCCGCCATCGCGGCGGCCATCATCATCTACGGCGTGCCACGCTGGCGCACGCGCAGTCGCCTCGCAACCGAGTTGCTGGGCGAGCGCGACCGCCGCACCGCGCGCCAGTTGCGCCGCGACGCGGAGCGCGCGGCTGCCGCCAGCGACTGGCCGCTCGCCATCGCCGAGCGCTATCGGGCGATAGCCCGCGCCCTCGACGAACGCACGATCGTCACGGCCCTACCGGGCACGACCGCCCACGGCTTTGCCCACGCGGCGGGTCGGCAGTTTCCTGAGCACGGTGCCCAGCTTGAGGCGGCGGCCGACCGCTTCGACGGCGTGCGCTACCTCGACCGACCCGGAAACGCCGACGACTACGCCGTCGTCGCGGCACTCGACGAGGCGATCGATGCCAAGCCCTCGCCGCTGCCGACCCTGCCGACGCTGCCCGAGCTGACGGGCGCCGCGCCCCGATGAGCGCCCCCGTCACCGACCTGAACGCCGAGCTTTCGAGCGTCATCACGACGCCGACTGTTCGGCGCGCGGTGCGGCGCTCGCTCTACTGGGCGATCGCGGTCGCGGGGCTGCTCGTGCTGGGTGCGATCACGATTGGTTTCAATGGCGCCACGCGCGTCGCCGAGCGATGGGGTGCGAACGAGTCGGCCCCGGCCGGGTCACGCGCTGTGGTCGAGGTGCTGCGCGACCAAGGGGTCGAGGTGGTCGTCACGGGGCAACTCGACGACACCCTGGCAGCGCTCGAGGCGCCCGGCACGACCCTGTTTGTGGGCGACGTTCGCGGCATCCTCGATGACGAGCAGTGGCCGCAGCTACTGGGCGTCGCCGACCACCTGGTGCTCGCGGAGCCCTCGCAGTCGGCACTGGATGCTCTGCGCATCGACGCCCTGACCGCCGGGCCGCTCAGCGACAGCGGCGACCCGCTCGAGCTGCCCGCCGAGTGCAGGGTGCCGGCCGCCGTGCGGGCAGAGACGATTCGAGCGAACGGGATCGGCTACAGCACGATCAGCGGCGAGATCTGCTTCGACGCGGGCGAGACGGGCGCAGGGCTCGTGCAGCTCGAGGTCGACGGGCGGCAGGTCAGCGTGCTCGGCGCGGGAACGGTGCTGCAGAACGGTGAGATCACGCGGGCCGGCAATGCCGCGCTCGCTCTCGGGGTGCTCGGTGAGCATGCCACCCTCGTCTGGTACCAGCCGACGCCCGCCGATCTGACCAGCCCGTCTCTCAGCGAGCTGACCCCCGACTGGGTCAACCCCATCGCGTGGCTCGCAGTTCTCGTGGGTCTCGCCGCAGCTTTCTGGCGCGGGCGACGCTTCGGGCCCGTCGTGATCGAGAACCTGCCCGT
>JBBRWT010000081.1:0-9404 GCA_038249035.1 Actinomycetales bacterium | reverse complement strand
TTCGACAACCACAAGTACCCCTTCATCGACCCGGCCGAAGAGCAGCCCGAGCTGACCAGACTCGTCGAGTCGAAGTCGAGCGAGCCGTTCATTCTGCACCCGGGCGAGTTCGTTCTTGGCTCGACCTACGAGCAGGTGTCGTTGCCCGACGACGTCGCCGCCCGCCTCGAGGGCAAGAGTTCGTTGGGCCGCTTAGGGCTGCTCACCCACTCGACGGCCGGTTTCATCGACCCCGGTTTCACGGGGCACGTCACGCTCGAGTTAAGCAACGTGGCGACGTTGCCGATCAAGCTGTGGCCCGGCATGAAGATCGGGCAGCTGTGCTTCTTCCGTCTCTCATCACCGGCCGAGAACCCCTACGGCACGGGCCAGTACCTCAACCGTTACCAGGGTCAGCGCGGCCCGACTGCCTCGCGGTCATGGCAGAACTTCCACCGAACCGAGATCGTACCGACCGCTGAATAGAGAGCGGCTCAGTCGCTAACTCCGTCGCTAACTCCGTCGCCTGCTCGGTCGCCAATGAGGGCGGCAACTCGGTCGATGAGGTCGCGCGAGCTGAACGGCTTGACAATGTAGTCGTCGGCTCCGGCCGCGTACGCACGGTCGATGTCGTGCTGCTGCGACTTGGCGGTGAGCATGAGCACTTTGATGCGGCGCCCGCTATCGGTGCTGCGAATGCGTTGGCAGACCTCCAGCCCGTCGAGCTTCGGCATCATCCAGTCGAGGATGATCACAGCCGGTTCCCGTTGCGCAACAGCCTCGAGGGCCTGCTCTCCATTGGTGACGCTCTCGACCTCGTAGCCAGCGCCGCGCATGCGGTTTTCGAGCAAGAGCAACACGTCGGGCTCATCCTCGACAATCAGCACGTGCGCCATGCGATTCCTTCCCCCGGCGTCTGATGCGTAGTCTCTCACACAGGCGGATTCCGCGGTACGGTCCGACGTGCCCTGGCTCATCGCCAATGCTGACCCCTGAGGACGACCCATGGATGCTCGAGGTATCGCCGCTCGCATCTCCGACCTCCCCCCGCTCGGGCGTCGAGTGCTCATCGGGGCACTGCTCCTCGCTACCTTTGCCGTGTCGTGGGGCAGCGTTTCAGTGCAGAGCCCCGACCTTCAGATTGCTTTATGGTGGCCCGCAGCCGGCGTGGGTTTCTTGACAGTTCTTGCGAGCCGCGGTCGACGCATCATGGTGAGCGTCTTACTCGCGGCGCTGATCACGGTTGCGAACCTCCTCGGCGACCGCCCTCTCGCGCTCGCGCTCGCGTACGGGATCGCGAACGCCGTGGAGTTGTGGATCGTGGTGCGCCTGTTGACGCGAGGTCGTGCCCACGCTCAATTCACGACCCTTCCCCAGATCGGGTGGTTTTTGGTCAGTGTGAGTGTCGGCGCCGGCGTCTTCGCGATGTTAGCCGGAGGTGCGGCATCGGTGGTCACGGGTGCCGATCCACTCATCAGCGCCTTTTCGCTCTTAACGTCGCACGGAAGCGCCTTATTCGTGATCGGTCCACTGGCGCTCGTGCCGTTGACGGTTCCCCTCCGAGTTCCGCGGTGGGAGCCCGTCGTGCAGTCCATTGCGCTCGTCGTGATCACTGTGGTCGTGTTTGCGCCAGCTCAGACGCTCGCGCTCACCTTCCTGATTCTCCCGGTCCTCATGTGGGCCGGCTACCGCCTGCCCCCCCTTCTTCTCGCGGTTCAAACGCTCGGTTTGGCGATCGCGGCGACTGTGGCGACCAGTATCGGGCTCGGGCCGTTCGCGGTGCTTCTCGAGAACGACCTGCGCGTGGCGATAATCGCTCTGCAGTTGTTTCTGATGACGCACGCTGCCGCGGGGCTCTTCGCATCGGGGCAGCGCGCTGACTGGCAGTTGAGCGCCCGCGCGCTGGTCGAGCGCGAGCGCGACGCGGTGCAGGTGGCCGCTGAGTTGTTGCAGCTCACCCGACAGAAAGACGACTTCATCGCCTCGGTGAGCCACGAATTGCGAACGCCCGTGACGAGCATTCTGGGTTTTGCTGAGCAGTTGACCGAGGGCGACCTCGACGCTGAGAGTCGTCAGGTGAGCCGCATCATTTACCGAAACGCGCGCCGACTGTCGGATGTCATCGAGGATGTTCTCGAACTCAGTCAGCTAACGACGACGACTGTGAGCACGCGTCCCGCCGTCGAGATCGATGCGCGGGAGCTATTGCGCAACTGTGTCGAAGACGCCACCGGCCTTCTCGCGCCCGGGCGCGATGTGCAGGTCGACCTGAGGGTGCCCGACCACGGGGTGGTCATCCAGGGCGTCGAGCAAGACCTCACGCGGGTGTGCGCCAACCTGCTCTCAAACGCTATCAAGTTCAGCCCCGCGGGCGGCACCGTGACGGTGACGCTCGCCGATCTGGGCGACACTCTCGAGCTCCGCATCGCCGACGAGGGGCCGGGCATCCCCGTCGCCGAGCAAGACGCGGTGTGGGAACGCTTCTACCGCGTGCAATCCGACCAGCACCGCGAGATACCCGGCACGGGACTCGGGCTGCCCATCGTGCGTGCCCTCGTTCGACAGCGCATGGGCGGCGACGTCACCGTGCATTCTGATGGCGTATACGGCACGGCCATGGTCGTGCGGGTTCCGCACACGAAATCAACCGCTCAACAATCAGCCCGAGCGTTCGATCAGCCTTTGACTGAGTAGTCGCCCTGCCAGGCGGCGAGTTGCCAGCCCAGCCACGGGCTGAACGCAAACGGCGCCCCGGCCACCGCCGACGTCAATTCTGCTGGCTCAAGCCACGCCCACTCTGCAACCTCGTCGTCGGCGGGGGCGAGCCCGCCGACGGCGCGTGCCGTGTAGACGGGGCAGATCTCGTTTTCGACGATTCCAGAGGCGTCGACTGCCCTGTACCGAAAGTCGGGCAGGGCGATGCGCACGTCGGTGATCGCGAGCCCGAGCTCACGTTCGGCCCGGCGAACGATTGCCTGAACCACGTCTTCACCCGGCGCAGGGTGCCCGCAGAACGAGTTCGTCCACACCCCCGGCCAGGTCTTTTTGCTCAGCGCACGACGAGTCACGAGCACCCGTCCATCGGCATCGAACACGTGGCACGAGAACGCCAAGTGCAGCGGCGTGTCAGTCGTGTGCACGGTCGCTTTGGGTGCGGTGCCCACGACGGAGCCGTCATCGGCGAGCAGCACGACTGTCTCAGGGGATTCGCTCATGGGCGGGGGTAGTCTTCTCAGGTGAAAAGGAACGACCTGGAGGCGATCGCAGAGTCGCGAGCGGCCATGGTCGACGCTGTGTTGGAGCGCTTCTTCAGCCTATCGAAGAAGCGCGCCGCACCCCTCGGCCAGCACTACGAGCACCTGTGGGGTCTGCTCGAGCGCAACACGCAGGGCGGCAAGCGCTTTCGACCCCGTATGGTGATGGCAGCGTATGCGGGCCTGGGGGGCACCGACATGGATGCCGCGGCTTACGTGGGCGCTTCGTTTGAATTGCTGCACACCGCTTTGATCGTGCACGACGATGTGATCGATCGCGATTTTGTGCGGCGGGGAATCCCCAACATCTCGGGCGCGTACCGCGACCACGCGGTCGATCGCGGCGTGAGCGTCGAGATCGCCGAGCACCGCGGTGTCTCAGCGGCCGTGATCGCCGGCGACCTCGCGTTGTTCAACGCCTACCGACTGATCGACAAAAGCGGGGTGGCGTCTCCACTGCGCGAGCGCCTGCTCGACGTGCTCGACGAGGCGATGTTCGCGAGCGCGGCCGGAGAGCTCATCGACGTGGACTTCTCGATCGACCCCGACATGCCGCTCGTTGACGATATTCTCACCATGGAGCGACTCAAGACCGCGGTGTACTCGTTCGAGGCGCCGCTCAAAGCGGGCGCAATTCTTGCGGGTGCGAGTGAGAAGACTGTCGAGAGCCTCGGCGACTTCGGCCGCGACATCGGCATCGCTTACCAGATCGTCGACGATGTGCTCGGCGTCTTTGGCGAGGAGGAGTCGACCGGCAAAACGACGATTGGCGACCTGCGCGAGGGCAAGCGCACGGTGATGATCGCTTTCGCGTGTTCGACTCCTGCGTGGGCCCGATTGTGCGATCTCATCGGCAAGGCCGACTTGAGCCTTGAAGAAGCCGACGAGGCTCGAACCCTGTTGCTCGAGTGCGGCGCTCGCGCCTTTGCTGACGACTTGGCGCGCGGCTACGCGAACCGCGCGCTGGCTCGACTGGCTGAGCCGCACATTCCATCTTCTCTTCGAAACGAGTTGCACCCCGTCGCTGAGACCGTGCTGAAACGGGTGAAATGAATCGCTTGAGCCTGTATGACCGCGTGGCCGACGAGACAGCTGGGCTGGTCATCCGTCGATATTCAACGTCGTTTGGCTTGGCCTCACGCCTGCTCGATGCGGGAGTGCGCCAGCATGTCGAGAACATCTACGCACTCGTGCGGGTTGCCGACGAAATCGTCGACGGCGGTGTGGCAGAGGCCGGGCTCGACCAGGTGCACGCCGCCCGCTACCTCAACGAATTCGAGGCCGAGACCAACGCCGCAATGCAGAACGGGTACTCGACCAACCTCGTGGTGCATGCCTTCGCGCGCACCGCTCGCGAGGTGGGCTTTGGCGAAGAGCTCACCGAGCCGTTCTTCCACTCGATGCGCATGGATCTCACCGACACCGAGCACGACCCCGAAAGCTTCGAACGCTATGTGTACGGGTCGGCCGAAGTGGTCGGGCTCATGTGTTTACGAGCGTTTATTCAGGGGATGGCCATTGATGAGCTGCAGAATGAGCGTCTGGTGGCCGGAGCGCGCGCCCTCGGAGCGGCCTTCCAGAAGGTCAACTTCTTGCGCGACCTCTCGGCTGATTTTGAGACGCTCGGCCGCAGCTATTTTCCCAGCGTGAGCGTCGGTTCGTTTACAGAGGAGGACAAAGTGCGGCTACTCGACGACATCGACGCTGACCTGCGCACTTCGGGCGCCGTGATCCCCGAGCTGCCCAGGGGCAGCCGCCGGGCCGTCGCTCTCGCACAGGGGCTCTTTGCCGAACTGTCGGTGCGGCTCCGCAAGACGCCGGCCACTCAACTCATCCGCGCCCGCGTGCGCGTTCCCGACCCCGTCAAGGCTCGCATCGCTCTCGGAGCGCTCGCCGGGCGCACTCCCCGCCCGCGGTCTGCCGCGGGCGCATCCTCGATCGGAGCCCCAGCATGAGCCGCGTTGTCGTTATCGGTGGAGGAATCGCGGGTCTATCGAGCGCGGCGTTGCTCGCACGCGACGGGCATGAGGTGGTGCTCGTCGAAAAGCAAGCCGAACTCGGCGGGCGCGCTGGCTCGTGGGAGAAGGACGGGTTCCGCTTCGACATGGGCCCCTCGTGGTACCTCATGCCTGAGGTGTTCGACCATTTCTTTAAACTGTGCGGCACCAGTGCGGCTGAGCAGCTCGAGCTTGTGCAACTTGACCCGGGGTACCGCGTCATCACGCAAGGCTTCGATACCCCCACCGATATCGCTGCGTCGCGCGACGAGAACGTGGCACTGTTCGAGTCGATCGAGCCGGGCGCTGGCGCAAAGCTCGAGCGTTACCTCGACTCGGCCCTCGACACCTACGAGATGGCCAAGCGGCGCTTTCTGTACACGAGCTTCGCCTCGTTCGGCCCCCTGCTTCGCGCTGACGTGCTCAAGCGCACGGGCAAGCTCGTCAAGATGCTGCTGCAGAACCTCGATGATTACGTGGCGCGGCGCTTCACCGACCTGCGCTTGCGTCAGGTGCTGGGATACCCTGCGGTGTTCCTCGGCTCGTCGCCGTTCCTGACCCCGAGCATGTACCACCTGATGTCGCACCTTGACCTCACGGATGGCGTGCTTTACCCGATGGGCGGCTTCACAACGCTCATCGAGCGCATCGCGGCGGTGACCGAACAGCAGGGCGTGAGTATTCGCACGTCGTCGCCCGTCGCGAAGATTCTCGTCGACCCGAGCACGAGGCAGGTGCAGGGTGTCGAACTCGAGAGCGGCGAGGTGCTCGAGGCAGACATCGTCGTGTCGGCGGCCGACCTGCACCACAGCGAGACGCAGTTGCTACCGAGCGAGCTTCAGACCTACCCCCAGTCATACTGGGACAAGAAGACCGCAGGGCCGAGCGCCCTGCTGCTGTACTTGGGCATCAAGGGAGAACTTCCGCAGCTCGAGCACCACACGCTTTTGTTCACCGCCAACTGGCGCGAGAACTTCGAGCAGATCTTT
The DNA here is from genome assembly GCA_038249035.1 of Actinomycetales bacterium. Taxonomy (GTDB): domain Bacteria; phylum Actinomycetota; class Actinomycetes; order Actinomycetales; family Microbacteriaceae; genus Microcella. The sequence continues at coordinate 3,185 of JBBRWT010000081.1, read as the reverse complement.
GGGCCGCAGCCCGCGCTGCCCGACCCGGCCTCGCTCTACATCTGCAAGCCCAGTGGCGTCGACCCGTCAGTCGCACCCGAGGGCTACGAGAACGTGTTCGTGCTCGTGCCGGCGCCCGCCGATCTTTCGTTTGGTCGCGGCGACCTCGACGGTGACGGTGACACGCCGCTTGAGGTCTACGCCGACCGCATCATCGCGCAAATCGCTGACTGGGCAAAGATTCCCGACTTGGCTGAGCGCATCGTGGTGCGTCGCAGCTATGGCCCGGGCAACTTCAACGACGACCTCAATGCCTGGCGCGGCACGGCGCTCGGGCCAGCGCACATCCTCTCGCAGAGCGCGTTCTTCCGTGCGGGCAACATCTCCAAGAAGGTGAAGGGCCTCTACTACGCGGGCGGTTCGACGATTCCGGGCATCGGCTTGCCCATGTGCCTCATCAGCGCCGAGGTGCTCGTCAAGCGCCTGCGCGGCGACACCTCGACCGGACCGCTGCCCGAACCGCTCGAGCCGACCGTGCGCCAGGTTGTCGCCACCGCCGCGGCCGACAGCGCGATAGCCTGAGGTATCCACCTGCCCGCTCGTCGTGACGTGACCTTCAGATCGACCCTCCCGTAGATCACCTGATTTGTGTGAACCCGATCAACTTTTCGTACCTTTTGGCCCTCGCCGTGGCGCTGACCGGCATGGTACTTCTCGACCGCCGCTTCGCGCTGTTCTTCTGGCGAGATGCGCGTCGAGCGGCGATCGTGCTGCCACTGGGTGTGGCGTTCTTTCTCGTGTGGGATCTGGGCGGCATTCTGCTCGGCATCTTCTTTCGGGGGCAAACCGAGTTCATGACCGGGCTGCTCATTGGCCCCGAACTGCCGATCGAAGAAGTCTTCTTTCTGACCCTGCTCTGCTACAACACAATGAACGCCTACACGGCGGCGAGCGACCTGTTCGACGGTCGATGGTCGCGCCGGGCATCCGTCAGCCCAGACCGCGGGCCCTCTCATGACACAGAGGTCAGCGGATGACCTACACCCTTCTCAACGTTATCTTTCTGCTGGTCGTCGCTCTTGTTGCGATCGCAGCCGTGGTCGCGCGCCGGGCACCGCGCTGGCGCGCGGTGGGACTCGCGGCTGTGCTGCTGCTTGCGCTGACGGCGATCTTCGACAACCTCATTATCGGCACCGGTCTGGTGGCATATGACGATTCTCTGATCAGCGGTGTGCGCATCGGGCTCGCGCCGATTGAAGACTTTGCGTATACGGTCGCCGCGCTCGTGCTCATGCCGTCGGTGTGGGAGCTGCTTCACCGCACCCCCACCCGCCATGATGGGGAGCCGTGACGACCCTCGGCCAGCTGTTCGTGAGCTCACGCCCCCTGAGCTGGATCAACACCGCGTTTCCGTTCGCGGCGGCATACCTGCTCACGACGGGGCGCGTCGATGCCGCGTTCGTGATTGGCACGATTTACTTTCTCGTGCCGTACAACTTCGCGATGTACGGCATCAACGACGTCTTCGACTACGAGAGCGACCTGCGCAACCCGCGCAAGGGTGGCATGGAGGGGGCGCTGCTTGATCCGAGCATCCACCGCACGACGCTCTGGGCCGCGGGCATCACGAATGTGCCGTTCCTCGTGGCGCTCGTGGCCTTCGGCTCGCCGGAGTCGTGGCTCGTGCTGGGCATCAGCGTGTTTGCGGTTATCGCCTACTCAGCCAAGGGCTTGCGGTTCAAAGAGAAGCCCCTGCTTGACTCGATCACGTCGGCGACACACTTTGTGAGCCCAGCCGTATTCGGGCTCGTGCTATCCGGCGCGACCTTCACGCCAGCCCTCTGGCTGATTCTGATCTCGTTCTTTTTGTGGGGCATGGCCTCGCACGCGTTCGGCGCGGTGCAAGATGTCATCGCCGATCGGGAAGGCGGGCTCGCCTCGATCGCGACGGTCGCCGGGGCACGTCTCACCACCCGCCTGGCCGTCGGAGCTTACGCGCTCGCCGGACTCTTGCTTCTGGGCACTGAGTGGCCGGGGCCGCTTGCGCTGCTTGCAGCAGTGCCCTATGTCATCATCACGGCACGGTTCTGGATGATCACCGACGCCACGGCCGAGACGGCGAACCGGGGCTGGAGGCGCTTCTTGCTGCTCAACTTTGTCGCCGGAGCGATCGTCACGATGCTCATGATCTATTGGGTGACCAACCGCTAGGCGAAGCGCACACTAAATGCCGCCGGCGAGCCCGATCGCGACGAGCAAGAGCACGGGAGCAAGGCCCAGCACGATGCTTGTTCCGAGCGCGAGGGTGGAGATCGCTCGTCCGCCGAGGAGCGCTGCGGCCCTCAGGCCGAGCACTGCGGCAGTTGCCGTGAGTGCCGCGATGACCGCGGCGAGCGCGAGCGTGCCGAGCGTGAGGGCCACCGGCTCGATGCCCGGGATGACCACGGCTCCCGTCGCCGCCACCGTCTGAAGAATAAAGCCCACTACGGTCGCGACCGTGCCCACACGCGCGACGCGTGCTGCCCGGTTGGGCCCGGGGCGTAGGCTGCGCGCCAGGTCGGCACCAAAGGCCGAAAACGGGTCCGGCTCGCGCTGCGGTCGGCCTCGCCACTCGGCGCCATCCCACCACTGTTCGAATCCTGGCCGGTCAAGCAGCGGCTGCCAGCCGGGCCCGGAACGGTCAAGGTCGAGGTCGTCGTCGCCCTCAGGATAGGCGCCCGCAGGATCGGTGCTCACAGTTCGTAACGGTACCCGAGCTCACGTGGGTAGTCGCCGCGGGCGGTGAGTTGGCTGGCCGCGCCGGCGAGGTGCGCGAGTGTCAGGCCGAGAATCTGGGGCCCGAAAGAAATGCGCCCCACACCAAGTTCGGCAAGGCTGGCGAGGGCAATGTATGCCGGGTGGGCAAAGACGGCGATCGGCGCTCGCACGGCCGCCACCGCATCGGCCACTTGCTGTTCGGAACTGAGGCCGAGCATGAAGACGCTGGTGGCCCCGGCATCGACGTAGGCGTTCGCGCGATCGATCGCCTCGTCCCACGCGCTGGGCATTTCGGCGAGAGTGTCGGTGCGGGCGTTAATTGCGAGCGGAACCCCGGCCTCATCGGCGGCAGCTCGAGCGGCCGCGACCCGGGCCGCCGCTTCGGCGATCGGGCGGCGTTCACTCGTGGCGCCGGCGAGTGAGTCTTCAATATTGAGGCCGGCAGCGCC
>JBBRWT010000080.1:0-9415 GCA_038249035.1 Actinomycetales bacterium | reverse complement strand
CTTCGCCCAGCTGAATCTCGTTGGGGAACCAGGTGTTGGCAACGGCCTGGTCGTAGAGGTCCATTGCCCACTGGTACGTGACGGGCTTGAGCTGCAGGCCCTCTTGAATTCCTGTTCCGAGGATTCCCATGATGTGTCCTTCTTGTCTATGCGTACAGGTGGTGATGTGTACAGGTCAATGATCGGTGTGGATGCTGCGAACGAGCCTTACTGGCAGCTCTCGCAGTGCAGCTCATCCATGGGGTCGATCGGAACCTCATAGGAGAACGACGGGGTGCTGGTGCTGGTGCTGGTGCTGATCTGGTTCTGGGTCATGATGTTCACTCCCCCGACTTCGCGGCGCCGCCGAAGCCGAATCCCTTACGCGGTGCTGTCGCCACAGGCGCGGCGGCCGCAACCTCTACAGTCGGCCTACTCGAAGCCGAGCCGAAGCCCTTCTTGGGCGCACTGCCCGAGCCGGCGTTGATCGCCTCAGCCTTGTTGACCTTGACGGTCGACTGCTCGGCGGTGTGCCGCGGCTTCATGTGCAGGTAGTAGGTCGTCTTGACGCCCTTCTTCCATGCGGCCGAGTAGATGTCGACCATCTCGTCGACGTCGCGCGTCTCGAGGTACATGTTGCGGCTGATGGCCTGGTCGATCCACTTCTGGGCGCGAGCGGCAACCTCGAGGAACGCGTACGGCGAGAGCTGAAAACTTGTCTTGTACGTGGCCTTGATGTCGTCGGGAATCGCGGTGATGCCCTGAATGTCGCCCTGGCTGCGCAAGATGTCTTCGCGCACCTTCTCCCACAGCCCGTGCACCTGCAACGCTTCGACGAGGTTGCGGTTGACCTCGAGAAACTTGCCCGAGCTGGTCGAGCGGCTGAAGATCTGCGAGAACTGCGGGTCGAGACCGGGCGTGGTGCCGGCAACGAGACCGATGGATGCCGTGGGCGCGATCGCCATAAGCGTCGCGTTGCGCATGCCCCCCTTGACCTTGATGCGCAGAGCATCCCAATCGAGACGTGTCGTGCGGTTGACCTGCACCTCGATGCCCCGGTCAGCCTCGGTGAGGTCGATCGTGTCGAGGGGCACAAGACCCTGCGACCAGCGCGAACCCTCGAAGTTTGAGTACGAGCCGCGCTCTTTGGCAAGCTCGGCCGACTCGTCGATGGCCGCGTACGAGACGTGCTCCATGATCTCGTCGATGAGGTCGAACGACTCTTCTGAGTCGTACGAGAAGCCGAGGCGCTCAACGATGTCGGTGAAGCCCATGACGCCCAGGCCGATGGCCCGGTTGTTCTGGTTGGCGTGGTCGGCCTCGTCAACGCTCGATACGGTGATGTCGATGAGGTTGTCGAGCTGGCGCACGGCCAGGCGAACGCTCTCGTCGATCTTGGCCCAGTCGACTCCGCCGTGGCCGTCCTTATCAAACGCGAGGTGACGTGCGAGGTTAATCGACGCCAGGTTGCAGACGGCAATGTTCTCGCGGTCTTGCGGCAGGCAGATCTCGGTGCACAGGTTCGACAGGTGAATCGTGCCGGTGTTGTTGTTGATGGCCCGGTTGTTGATCGTGTCTTTCCACGTCAACCACGGGTGGCTCGTCGACTGCAGCGAGATCAAGATCTGCTTGAACTGCTCGCGCGCGCCCATCTTCTTGAACATGTGCATTTCGCCGCGCTCGGCCATGGCCACGTACTCCGCGTAGCGGGTCGAGAACGCCTTGCCGTAGAGCTCGTTGAGGTCGGTGACCTCGAGCGGGTCGAAGAGGTACCAGTCGTCGTCGTTCTGAACACGCTTCATGAACTCGTCGCTGATCCAGACAGCCGTGTTGGCTGTGCGGGTGCGACGGTAGGGGTCGCCCGAGTTCTGACGCAGGTCGAGAAACTCCGGAAAGTCCATGTGCCAGTTCTCCATGTAGAAACACAGAGCGCCGAACTTCTTGCCGCCGCGGCTGACCGCGCGTAGCACCGAGTCGATCGTGTGCATGAACGGAATCGGCCCGGTCGAGCTGGTGTTGTTTGACCGGATGGGCGAGCCCTGTGCGCGCAGCTTCGTGACGGCCAGCCCGATTCCGCCCGTGCCCTTCGTGAGCCACATGACGTCGCGCACGCTCTTGGCGATGTGCTCGATGTCGTCTTGCATCTCCATGACGAAACAGTTCGAGAGCTGCGGGTAACTCGTGCCCGCGTTGACCAGGGTCGAGCCAGCGGCGAGGTACTCGAGCGCTGACATCTTTTTGTAGAACGCGATTGCGTGCGAGGTGGGGTCGGCCTCGTTGAGCGAGAGGCCCATGGCGACGCGCATCCAGAAATATTGCGGGGTCTCGAGCGGTTCGTTGTTGCGCGCCTTGATGCCGTAGCGGTTGTTGAGCGTCACGACACCGATGTACTTGAGTAGCTCATCGTTGGCAGGGTCGAGCTCGTCGGCCAGCGCGTCGAGGTTGAAGAGGTCGGGAAAACGAGGGTCAAGCAAGAGCTCGTCAACGCCGCGGTGAACGTAGCCGGCGAAGTGCGCGCGGTGCAGCTCGCGCAGCTCGGCCGCATTCTCATAGTCGCCGAGCACGCGCTTGTAGATGGTCTTGAGCAGCAGGCGAGCAGAGACCACGTCGAACGCGGGGTCGTCTTTGACGTTCTGCAGAGCGACCTGAATCACCGCTTCGTCGAGCTGCTGCGTCGAGATGCCGTCGAAGAGCGTGAGCTCAAGCTCGCTCGCGATCTGGGTCACCCAGGCGATCGAGTCGGGCAGACCCTCGGCCGCGCGCTCGATCGCCAGGTTGATCTTGTTGGCGTCGTACGGCTCGCGGGTTCCATCGCGCTTGACAACGGTGATGCTCACGTGGCCACTCTCCCTCTTGCGCCCCCTGCGGGGCCTTACTCGTACGGTGCGTTTGCTGCCGTCTGTGGTGAACGAAACTGGTCAAAATTGCCCTGATGTGCGGGCCGATCGCGCTATTCCCCCTGCGCCGTGTGATCACTATATATCGGGGGTCTGACAATGTTCACACCCCAGATGTAGTGGGCGTGTCGTCCACAACTGTGGATAAGTTCGCCGGGTTATCCCCAGCCTGTGGGCAACCTCCGACACCCGGCCAGTCATCGGGCAGCACCCGGCCGCACGCCACCTCACGCCGCCTCACGCCGTAGGCTTGACTCCTTGTGAGTGGATACACCGACCTGTTGAAAACGCGCGGCGTCGCGCGCATCATCGCCGCGCAGTTGACCGCCCGTATTCCCTCGGGCATGATTTCGCTCGCCTTTCTCATTCACATTGAGAAGATCTTCGACTCGTACGGCGCGGCGGGCCTCGTTCTCGCGGCAACAAGCGTGGGTCAGGCGATCGCCGGCCCCCTGACGAGCCGATGGATGGGCCGCTTGGGCATGCGGCCGGTGCTGATCGTCACGCTCATTGTCTGCAGCGCGGGCATCGGTCTCATCGCATTCGTGGTTATGCCGCTGTGGTCATTCATGGTCGTGGGATTCATCGTCGGGCTCTCGACCCCGCCCATCCAGCCGGCTGTGCGCACCATTTATCCGAAGATGGTCACGGGCAGGCAGCTGACTCCTTTGTTCTCACTTGACGCCTCGGCGCAAGAAATCATCTGGGTGATGGGCCCATTCATGACGGTCGTCCTCGCCACCCAAGTTTCGAGCGTCGCGGCAATCGCAGTCGCCGGCGTCTTTCTCGTGGGCGGCGGCATCTGGTTCATCGCCAGCCCCGAGGTCGGCAAGGTACGCATTCCACAGAGCAAGCGGCGCATCGGCGTTGTGCTCAAGAACCGCGCTGTACTGTTGGCGACCATCTGCGGGTTCTTGCTCATCGGTTCGGCCGCATCGATCGAGGTCGGGGTCGTCGCATTGTTCGGCGAAGGCGGCACCGAAGCGGGCATCCTGTTTGGCCTGTGGGCCATCGCGTCGCTCATCGGTGGGCTCTCGATGGGGCACTTGCCGATTGGACCCTGGGCTCTCGCCCGACGGTTCGCGATCGTCGTGGTCGGCATGGCCGCTGCGCCCCTCGCGCTCGAGTTCTGGTGGCTCGCGCTCGCCCTCGTCATCGCTGGCATCGGCATTGCGCCGGTGCTCGCTGTTATGTTCGCGATCGTGTCGGCAAGCGTGAAGTTCAGCGACACACCCGAGGCTTACGGCTGGCTCGGCACGGGCCAACTCATCGGAGCCGCTCTCGGCTCAGCCATCGCCGGGTTTCTGATCGACGGCCTCGGGCCGATTGGTGGCTTCTACGCGTCACTCGCCTTTGCGGTTATCGGTCTCGTGGTGGCCGTGCTATTCCGCAGGTGGCACCCTGACCTGCGCGGGCGCGATGCCAGTCCGCTGCCCGACACCGAGCCGGTGCAGGTCGTCAGCTAGCGCGGCGCGAGCTAGTCGCGCAGCGGGCGCAGCACCTCGGCGAATCGGCCGAGACCGTCAACCAAACGGTCGAGCGCCGCGTCGTGCTTGGCGTCGGGCGTGAAGACGCCGTCGACGAGGTGCGCGGCCGGCCCGTTGATCGCGACGTCGACCGGCACGCGCACGAGGCCGATCGTCGTCAGCACCTGATCGAGGGCGGCGGCGGCACGGAGGCCACCGGATGCTCCGCCATAGCTCACGATGCCCACGGGCTTGCCCTGCCACTCGTGCATCAGATAGTCGAGCGCATTTTTGAGTGCGGGGCTGTAGCTGTGGTTGTACTCGGGGCTCACAAGCAGCACGGCGTCGGCCTGCTCGACGCGAGTACTCCACGCGAGGGTGTGTGGCTTCGTGTATGCGCGCTTGGCCGGGTGCTCGGGCTCGTCCATGAAGGGAAGATTCAGCTCGGCGAGGTCGACAAAGTCAAGGTCGTGGCCGGAGCCCTCCACACGCTCGCGCACCCACTGCGCAATAGGAAGGCCGATGCGGCCGGGACGAACGCTGCCGACGATAATCATGATGCGAGTCATGGTGACGAGAACGAGGACAGAACGCGTTCGATTCCCGAGACGGAACGATTCACGGCATACGTTTCGCACCTACTCGACGGCGTGCTTGTACCTAGCGCTTCCAGTACCCCTTGACGACGGCGCGCTCGACGTCGACGTCCCACGCCGCGAGCAACGCACGCACGGGTGCCACGATCGACTGCTCACCACAGGCGAAAACGAAGCGATCGAGCGGATCGGCTGGCGCCGCCAGAGCCTCCAGCGCGTGCACGATCGCCGCGCTCGGCCGATCACGATCAGGGCTCAGGATGCTCACCCGCATCCCCGCGGGAGGCTCAATGCCGAGCGCCGCGAGGTCGAACTGCGTCTCGAGCACGAGGTGTCCGGTCACGTCGGGGCCCAGCATCCTCAGGTATCGGCGCACCGCGGGCATGGCGCTGTCGTCACCAGCGAGCACGACATCGCCGGGCGCGCCAGTGAGCACGACCGAGCCCTTCGGCCCCGTGACGACAGCGGGCGAGCCGAGCGGCGCACGGGCCGCCCAGGCGCCCATCACCCCAATCACGCCCATCACACTGAGCTCGCCGAGCTCACCGCCTGCTTGAGCATGCACGAGCACGTCGAGGTCGATCCAGCCCTGCTCAACGTCGTGGTCGACGACCGTTTCGGTGCGGGACTCGCCCAAAGGCGCCCCCGACACATCGAGCGCAACGTCACCGCCGTCGGGCGTGCCCACGATGACGCGAACGTGGTCGCCTCCACCCGGCGCAACAAATCCCGCAAGCTCACCCGCTCGTTGCTCGACCAGCCGAAGACGCAGGTACCGATCGGGCGATACGGCCTCACCCGCAAGCAGCGTGCGCGCGTCGAGGCGCACCTGCCGCACTGCGGGCAGGAAGGGGTGGCGGGTCAGCGAATATGGCAGGGGGTGCTACCAGCGGTCGTGAACCGAAGCCCGGATGCGGCGGTCGTAGAGGTCGACCACAGCGGCGTGGAACTCGGCTCCGAGTTCGGTGACATCACCCGCGGCAGCGTTCGCCCGCGCCTGCTCAGGTGAGCGAGCGCCCGGAATGACCGTGCTGACGCCAGGCAACTGCGCAAGCCAGGCGAGCGCGGCCGTGGCCGGCTCGAGCCCGTGCTCGGCCGCGAGCGCCGAGAACTCTTGCGCCGCCGCAACGCCGGTCGCGTAGTCGACGCCCGCGAAGGTCTCACCGATGTCGAAGTGCTTGCCCTCACGGTTGTAGTTGCGGTGGTCGTTCTCGGCAAAGACCGTGTCTTTCGTGTAGCGGCCGCTGAGCAGGCCCGAGGCGAGGGGTACGCGCGCGATGATGCCGACGCCGGCCTTGATCGCGGCCGGCAATACCTCGTCGAGCGGCTTCAGCCGGAATGCGTTGAAGACGAGTTGTACGCTCGCCACGTTCGGGCGGGCGATCGCAGTGAGCGCTTCGGCTGAGGTCTCGACACTCACGCCGTAGTGGCGCATGACGCCCTCGTCGACCAGCTGGTCGAGGTCGTCATAGACGCGATCGATTGAGTAGACCGCGGTGGGCGGGCAATGTAATTGCATGAGATCGAGGGTGTCGACGCCGAGGTTCTGGCGACTACGGTCGCTCCAGGCGCGGAAGTTCTCGGTCGAATAGTTCTCGACTGTTTGCGGCACGCGGCGGCCCATCTTGGTGGCTACGAACACCGAGACGTCAGGTCGCGACGTCAGGTAGCGGGCGATGAGCTGCTCGCTGCGGCCGTCACCATAGGCGTCAGCAGTGTCGAACATCGTGACGCCCGACTCGACGGCGGAGTCGAGCACGGCGTGAGCATCCGCCTCAGTAACGTCACCCCAGTCAGCGCCGAGCTGCCAGGTTCCGAGGCCGATGGATGAGACGGTCGCACCGGTACGGCCGAGAATCGAAGTCTGCATGCCCCCAGCTTATTCGCCGTTGGATGCCCCCCACGGCGCCGGCGGCTGCTCGATAACGCGCGCTATGGCCTGGGCGAGCTTCGGGCGGATCAGATGCCCCACGCCCGAGACGCGGTGGGCGCGCACCTGCCGCAGTTGCTGAACCATCGCGAGCCCGCTTGGGGCAAGAAATGGGTCGAGCGCGCCATAGACAAGGTCGATCGGCACGCGCACACGCGACAGGTCGGCAAGGGTCGTCTGCGACTCAATCGCGTTGTGCAGCGACAGCATGAACGGGGTCCAGTTTCGCTCCGTGAGCTCGAGCACGTTCTTGATGGGGGCAATGGCCGCCAGCGCAGCCGCGGTGCGTTGAGTGAAAGCGGGGTTCGAACGCAAATACTCGTAGAGGCTGAAGTAGGCGCCCATGGTTGCGCGGGCTCCAGAATCGCCGAGCATCGCCGGCGGCAGATAGATGGGCGAGCTGACCAACACCAGCCGGTCGAGTTCGAGGCGGTGGGTAGCTGCGTACCGCGCGGCGATCAGGCCGCCGAGCGAGTGGCCCACGAGTGTGAACGGCTCGCGCAGCGTGAGCGAACGGATCGTGCGGTCGAGCGCGGCCGCATGCTCACGGAGTGTGTACGTTGCACCTTCCGGAGCGGGCGACGTGCCGAAGCCGAGAATGTCGATCGTGATGCACCGGTGGGTGGCCTCAAGCAGGGGCACGAGGTTGTCAAAGGTCACCGACGACGAGGCAATGCCGTGAATCATCACGACCACTGGTCCGATGCCGGTGTCACCGGTGATCGACAACAGTGGGGCATCCCGTCGCCAACACCGCCACTTCGCCATGGCCCGATTATGGCGGATGCTCGCGCTCGAGCCCGATGCGCCGAGTGCCGCACGCTGCGAACGCTGCGGAAGGGACGAGAAAGGGGAGCCAGCTTTCGCCGACTCCCCTGTCCTTCGCGTCCACCCCTAGTCGCGTAGGAATAGAGAGAATGTATCCACTCTCACGGCGCCGGCGCCCGCTTCACGCCCATCGCTCTGCATTCTCTGGGCACAGGCACAGGCTTGGGGCGGCTAGACGGTCAGATCACGATCGCGTTTCACCACGAAACGTTGGGTGGTGGCGCGGCGAGTTGCGGGTCTAACGTGAGCGCCATGCGCATCCCTCGACTACTCACCACACTTCCCGCACTCGCCCTCGCTGCGCTGTTGCTCAGCGGGTGCGCGGCGGCGTCGAACGAGTCGAGCAGCGACTCTGGGGGCGCGCCAGTATTCAGTGAGGGTATCGGAGCGCCCGTTGCCGAAGACTCGACCATCGATCGCAGCAATCTCGAGAGTCAGCCGGGTGAGAACCCCACCGCGGGCGACCGCGCGGTCATCACCACGGGCTACCTGTACCTGACCGTGGAGGCACCGCTCGAGGCCGCGGCCGAGGCGGTCTCGATCGTCGAGGGCGCGGGAGGTCGGGTCGACGGGCGACAAGAGTTCGCCCCGCGCGCGCTCGACACCGCGAGCGATGCGGGTGGCGCCGAGCTCGTACTGCGCATCCCTGCCGACCGACTCTCGGCGACCCTCGAGAAGCTCAAGGCACTCGGCGAGGTCGAAGAGCTGCAGCTGAGCTCGAGCGATGTGACCCGCGAAGTGCAAGACATTGACGCGAGGGTCACCGCGCTGAGCTCGTCGATTACGCGACTGCTCGCTCTGCAGGATGCCGCCGCGACTGTCGAGGATCTGATCGCTCTCGAGACCGCGATCAGCGACCGCCAGGCGCAGCTGGAGAGCTATCAAGCGCAGCAGCGGTACTACGCCGAGCAGGTCGGATTGTCGACAGTCACGCTCGTGCTTGGCTCGCCCGAAGTGGCGCCGGTCGACGAGCCCGACACCTTCCTTAGTGGACTCACTACCGGCTGGGAGGCACTCCTCGCCTTCGGCTCGGGCCTGCTCGTCGTCGTCGGCGTGTTGCTGCCCTGGCTCATCGTTCTCGGCGTCGTCGGCCTCGTGGTCGTGTTGATCGTGCGGCGTGCTGTGCGCCGTCGTGCGGCCGTCACCACGGCCACGCACGACACCCCCGCTGACGCCTGACTGCCAGACCGACACGTCGGCACGACTCGCCGTTCGGGCTGCACGCCACGCTGTAGAAACCACAGATCTGTCGGTCTGGCAGACACGGCGACGGCGCGAACCGCGCACGGAACTGAGCGGACTCGTGGCCGGCGGTCAGTTCGCGGCGTTGATGTGCACCAGCTTCAGGCGCGACTTCACCAGTCTGACTCGCCCTCGTGATCAGGTTCGGGCGACTCGACACCCTCTCCGCCCACCAGCCGCCGAGTCGGTGACTCGCGATCGTCCATGAGCTCTTCAAGCGCGGTGAGCAGGTCGGCGTCATCGGCCACGCGCCCATCTACCGCGGCGCAGCAGCGCCCGACGCACGAGCTCTTTCGCGAACAATCCCGTCACCTCCTCCGAGCGATCGGCGGCCTGCTGGATAGCCACGGCGCTGAACGGGGCACGTTCCGCATACAGGGCAAACAGCCGCCGCCGGGCATCTCGGTCGGGTCGCGGAATCTCGACAGTCAGATCAACGCGGCCGGGGTGGCGGATGCTCGGTTCACCACTCCCGTG
>JBBRWT010000079.1:0-9533 GCA_038249035.1 Actinomycetales bacterium | reverse complement strand
GTCAGCCGCGCATCGTCAAGGCCGCCGCGCTTTCAGGGGTGCCCGGCTTGCTCTTTCGCCGCAGCTCACTCACCGGAGCCGTCGAGGTGCTGCCCCGCACGGGCGCGGGCGTGCAGCTCAACGAAGCCCTACACGCTTGAGAGTTGCCCCGCGCGGCCTGAGTCGTTCAGCTCGACGACTCCCTGCGTGGCTGCGGGTTGCCGTGAACGGGCGCGACTGTGCAGCGTGCAGAATGCAGCGTGCGGCACATCGAGGCCCTGCGTGCCTGACCCGAGATTCGGGATGCTCGGCGTGAGAATCCCGCATCGTCGTGTCGCGCCGCCCCGGTGAACGAAGTCGGCGCGCCGAGCCAACCCGGGCGACCACGGCCTGTTGGCCGTTCGACCGGGGCGGCGCGACAACTGCGGTCTGCGCCGCGACGCGGACGCCCTCGACCCTCAGTCGACGACTGTGCTCTGGTGAAAGAGAACCTGCTGGCCGTCGGCCTTGATGCGCCATAACGATGATCGTCGAGCCAGGCTCCCCACGACAACAAGAAGGTAGGTGATCAGCACCAGTTGAGCTGCGACCAGCACCGCCACCACCTCGCTCATCACAGCGTCGAGCTCCGCCCGCTCCTCGGCCGCGAGGTCAGCCTTGATGGACTCGCGGGCGGGCCGGAGGGCGGACGGACGCGCGGGAGGACGGGGCTGGGCGCGAAGACAGCTACCGCTCCGGCCAATCGCGCGCGGGCGAACCGGTGTACAGCTGCTGCGGGCGGCCGATCCTGGTCTGCGGATCGTCGTTCATCTCGCGCCAGTGGGCGATCCAGCCCGGCAAGCGGCCGATGGCGAAGAGCACCGTGAACATGCGAGTCGGAAACCCCATGGCCTTGTAGATGACACCCGTGTAGAAGTCGACATTCGGGTAGAGCTTGCGCTCGATGAAGTAGTCATCTGCGAGGGCGATGGCTTCGAGCTCGCGCGCGATCTGCAGCAGCGGGTCGCTCACGCCGAGGTCGGCGAGCACCGCATCCACACTCTCTTTGACAAGCTTCGCGCGGGGGTCGTAGCTCTTGTAGACCCGGTGGCCAAAGCCCATGAGCTTGATGCCATCTTCTTTGTTCTTGACCCGCTCGACGAATCGTTCAACGCTTTCGCCGCTGTCACGAATACGCGCGAGCATGTCGAGCACGGCTTCGTTGGCGCCGCCGTGCAACGGGCCCGAGAGCGCGTTGATTCCCGCCGAAATCGAGGCGAACAGGTTGGCGCCCGTCGAGCCCACAAGGCGCACGGTCGAGGTTGAGGCGTTTTGCTCGTGGTCTTCGTGCAAGATGAGCAAGCGGTCAAGCGCCTTCACCAGCACGGGGTTGACCTGGTAGGGCTCGGCCATGATGCCAAAGTTCAGGCGCAAGAAGTTGCTGACGAAGTCGAGCGAGTTGTCTGGGTAGAGAAATGCCTGGCCGATGGCCTTTTTGTGGGCGTATGCGGCAATGACCGGCAGTTTCGCGAGAAGTCGAATGGTCGAGATTTCAACCTGTTCGGGGTCGTGCGGATCGAGAGAGTCGCCGTAGTACGTCGACAGCGCACTCACGGCGCTCGAGAGTACAGACATCGGGTGCGCCTGGTGCGGTAGCGAGTCGAAGAAACGCTTCAAGTCTTCGTGCAGCAAAGTGTGGCGGCGCACACGCGCATCGAAGTCGGCGAGCTCGCTCGGAGCGGGTAGCTCGCCGTAGATCAGCAGCCAGGCAACCTCGAGAAAGGTCGAGTTCGAGGCGATGTCGTCGATGGCATAGCCGCGGTAGCGCAATTCGCCCTTGTCGCCGTCGATGAAGGTAATGGCGCTTTTCGTCGACGCGGTATTGACGAAGCCGTAGTCGAGCGCGGTGAGTCCGGTGTGCCGCGTTAGCGAAGAAAGATCGAGGCTCGGGGCTCCTGAGACGCTCGAGAGGATCGGGAACTCGGCGGTGCCACCAGGAAACTGGAGCGTGGCCTTTTGCTCGTCGTCGCTCATAGCGCCTCCTCGCGTGGGTTGATCGTTGTGGGGGCGGGGTCCCGGAGCACGCACAAGGTGGTGACGGCTCGGGAGTGACCCGTTTACAGCCTATGCGCAAAGGTGCACCAGTGACGCACCGCCCAAAAGAGCGCCTCAGTGCTTGGAGAGGTGCGCCAAACGTTCGGCCGCGGCAGCGATGCGCTCGTCTGTCGCGGTGAGGGCTAGGCGTACGTGCTGTGACGCCTCACCCTCGTAAAAAGTGCCAGGAGCAGCCAGGATGCCGAGCTCGGCGAGCAGCGCGATCGTGGTGAGTGCGGGCTCACCGCGCGTGACCCAGAGGTATAGACCGGCCTCGGAGTGGTCGATGCGGAACCCCGCGCGGTCGACTGCGCCCGCGAGTACGGCACGGCGTACCCGGTACCGCTCCCGCTGCTCGAGCACGTGGCGCTCATCGCCAAGGGCTGCGACCATGGCGGCCTGCACCGGGGCCGGAGGAATCAGGCCCGCGTGCTTGCGCACCTCCAGCAGCGCCCGCACGATCTCACGATCGCCCGCAACGAACGCAGCCCGATAGCCGGCAATGTTGGACTGCTTCGACAACGAATACACGCTGAGCACGCCGTGGGGGTTCTCGCCGCAAACGGAACGATCCAGGATGCTCGGCACCCGCTCGGGCATGGCCGAGTCGGCGTGTGCCCAGCGCTCTGGCTGCCATCCCATCTCGGCGTAACACTCGTCGTTCACCATCACGGCACCCAGTTCGCGAGCACGCGCGACCGCCGCTCGCAGGTGGTCCACCCCCCACACCCGGCCATCGGGGTTACCCGGGCTGTTGAGCCACACGAGACGCGTACCCGCTGGCCAGCGGGCCGGGTCGTCTTCGGCGACCCCGGTCGCTCGAGCGAGTGCAGCCCCCACGGCGTAGGTCGGGTAGGCCGTGCGCGGATACACAACGGTGTCGCCGGGCCCGAGGCCGAGCAACAGGGGCAGGAGGGCGACGAGCTCTTTTGATCCGATGGTGGGCAGCACAGCATCCGTCGTCAGGTCCGTCACGCCGCGGCGGCGGGCGTACCAATCCACGATCGCCGAACGCAGGTCGAGGGTACCCATCGTCTGCGGGTAGGCGTGGGCGTCAGTCGCGGCGACCAGAGCCTCACGCACGACGTCGGGGGTCGCATCGACGGGCGAACCAACCGAGAGATCAACGATGCCGTCTGCGTGCTCGCGGGCGCGGGCCGCGAACGGAGCCAGAGAGTCCCAGGGAAAGTCGGGCAGCGTGAGACCCGCGGGACGCCGCGCGTCGGTCAATGTGAGCCCTAGGCCTGGGGCGGCAGTGCGGCGACGATGGGGTGGTCGCCAGGGATCACACCGATCTTCGCAGCCCCGCCGGGCGACCCGATCTCGGCAAAGAACTCGACGTTGGCCGTGTAGTAGTCGGCCCACTTCTCAGGAGTGTCATCTTCGTAGTAAATGGCCTCGACAGGGCACACCGGCTCGCACGCCCCACAGTCGACGCACTCGTCGGGGTGGATGTATAGCATGCGGTCGCCCTCGTAGATGCAGTCGACAGGGCACTCATCGATGCAGGCGCGGTCTTTCACGTCTACGCACGGTAGGGCGATCACGTAGGTCACGGCAGTGGTCGATCTTTCTGTTCGAAGAGTGCCTCGGGGGCGATGGTCGACCCGGAAGCCGACGCGGCGGCCGACATTGCGGTCGACCTCTCCATCGTATCGGGCGCTGACTGGGGAGGCCCCTGGATGTGCGGCCAGGCGAGGGCGACGAACGCGATTGCCGCAATACCGCCGAGCCAGACATACCCGACCGTATTGGCGGGAACAAGGACCGAGCTTCCGGTGGCCGTGGCGAGCAACCCGCTGACCAGGCCCGCTCCGAGCGCGCCTGCCGCCGCGGGCGTGCGCACACCGCCCCAAGCGCGCAGCCCTCCGATGTACAGCGCGACAGTGGCCAGCGCAATGGCCACGCCCACAGGCGGCAGCGATTGATGGGCGAATGTGCCCAACATCCCGAGCATGGCTCCCCCGCCGAGACACAGCGCGGCCACACTGATGCGGGCCAGGCCGCTCATGCGCGCGAAGTCAGGGTCGAGGGCGGGCACAGAGCCTCAGGCGTTCAGGCGCAGCATCCAGCCGTGCGGGTCGGGGCGCCGGCCGTATTGGATGTCAGTGAGCTCTGCCCGCAACGACATCGTCAGCTCGCCAGCCTGGGCGTCGGCGCTACCGATCTCGAAGTCCGCGGCCTTGATCATGCTGATCGGGGTCACGACGGCTGCGGTTCCGCACGCGAAAGCCTCAACAATGTCACCGGATGCCGCGCCCGCACGCCACTCGTCGATGCTGACCCGACGCCGCTCGACGGCGTGGCCGCGGTCTTCAGCGAGCTGCAGGATCGAGTCGCGCGTGATGCCCTCAAGAATCGAGTCGCTGAGGGGCGTGACGAGTGTGCCGTCTTTGTACACCAACACGATGTTCATGCCGCCCAGCTCTTCGAGCCAGCGACCCTCCACCGAGTCGAGAAAAAGTACCTGGGCGCAGCCGTGCTCGGCTGCCTCGGCCTGTGCGACGAGCGACGACGCGTAGTTGCCGCCCGTTTTGGCGGCTCCTGTGCCACCCTTACCCGCGCGAGCGTATTCGGTCGACAACCAGATCGACACCGGCTTCACGCCGCCGTGGAAGTAGGCGCCCGCGGGCGATGCGATCACGTAGAAGGCGACCTTGTGGGCCGGACGCACGCCGAGGAAGGCCTCTTTGGCGAACATGAAGGGCCGCAAGTAGAGGCTCGTCTCAGGAGCGCTCGGCACCCAATCGCTATCGACCGCGATGAGCTGGCGCAACGCTTCGATGAAGTACTCGCTCGGCAGTTCGGGAAGCGCGAGGCGCTTGGCCGACCTCTGCATGCGTCGGGCGTTCGCATCGGGGCGGAACGACCAGATCGAACCGTCGGCGTGCCGGTAGGCCTTGAGGCCTTCGAAGATCTCTTGCCCGTAGTGCAGTACGGCCGCTGCGGGGTCGAGCGTGATCGGGCCGTACGGCTGCACTCGCGGACGATGCCAGCCGCCCTTCTCGCTCCAGCAGATGTCGACCATGTGATCGGTGAAGTGCTTGCCAAAGCCGGGGTCGGCGAGAATCGCGTCGCGCTCGGCAACGGGCAGGGCATCGACGTTGGGCAACACCTGCCACATAAGGTCGCGCGTGGCCATCGGCAGAAGGTTCGTCATCGTGGATCCTCGCAAGGTCGCCGGAGGCCCCGTGGCCCCGGAAGAACGTGGGTACAGCGTACTCTGCGCACCCGGGTGACGCTCGGGCCGAACGCGCGGAGCGCGGGTTAGGCGATGGGGGCGACGATGGCGTCTCCGACCTCGGCGGTGCGGCGGGGTGACGTGCCCCGCTCTGCCAGGTCGGCGAGCACCGCGGTGCGCACGCGCGCCGCGGCATCCGGTAGCCCCTGCTGATCGAGCAGGATCGCGACCGACAGAATTGCGGCGGTCGGGTCGGCTTTCTGCTGCCCAGCGATATCGGGAGCCGAGCCGTGCACGGGCTCGACCATGCTCGGAAACGCACCCGTGGGGTTGAGGTTGCCCGAGGCGGCCAGCCCGATGCCGCCACCGATCGCGGCCGCGAGGTCGGTGAGAATATCGCCGAACAGGTTGTCAGTGACGATCACGTCGAAACGCGACGGGTCGGTGGCAAGAAAGATCGTGGCGGCGTCGACGTGCAGATAGTTGACGGCGACGGATGCGAACTCGGGCGCGACGCGATCGACCGTGCTCTGCCACAGCGCGCCAGCGTGCACGAGCACGTTGGTCTTGTGCACGAGCGTGAGCTGCTGGCGGCGCGCGACCGCCTGGGCAAAGGCGAAACGCACGACGCGCTCGACCCCATAAGCGGTATTGATTGAGACTTCGGTGGCGACCTCGTGGGGAGTGCCTTGGCGGAATCGACCGCCATTGCCGACGTACGGCCCCTCAGTTCCCTCACGCACGACAACGAAGTCGACCTTGCCCGGGTTGCTGAGGGGTGAGGCGATACCGGGCGCGAGCAACGTGGGGCGCAGGTTGACGTAGTGGTCGAAGGCGAACCGCAACTTGAGTAGCAGGCCGCGCTCGATGATGCCGCCCGCAAGACGCGGGTCGCGCGGGTCGCCGCCGACGGCTCCGAAGAGAATGGCGTCGTGCGCAGCGAGCGCGGCAAGCGTCTCGTCGCTCAAAATCTCGCCGGTGGCGAGGTAGTGCTCGGCGCCGAGCGTGTACACGGTCTCGGAGATCGTGATCTCGGCGCCCACGGCTACGCGCAGCACCTTGAGTGCCTCTGCTGTGACCTCCGGGCCGATACCGTCGCCGCCGATCACGGCCACGTCAAGAAAGCGGTTCACAATTTTCTCCCAGGTTCGCGCCGACAGGCCCGGGAATCCGGTCATCAACGACATCACCAGCGTAATGCGCACAACAGACCCGCTTGTCAAGGGGGTCTGGCGGCGCGTTCCCCCGCCATAGAGTTGCGGCGAATCGAAAGGAGCTCCCACAATGAGCATTGGATTCGGAATATTTCTCTTCGCCGTCGGCGCCATCCTGGCCTTTGCGGTGCAGGTCAGCGTCGACTGGATCGCGCTGACGACCGTGGGGTACATCCTCATGGTTGCCGGTGTCGTCATGGTAGTCATCGGCGGAGTGCTGATGGCGCGCAAGCGCTCGTCAGTCACGACCCAGCACACCAGCGTCGACGCGGCGAGCGGCGAGCAGGTCTCGCGCCGCGAGTCAGTCGCTTCTGACCCCGTCGAGTAGCAGGTCTACTACTGCTCGACGATGGTGATTTCGCGCATGACGGTCGCATCGATTGCCGTGCGCAACCTCTCGAGCAAATCGTCCGGTACACGCGAGTCAACGGTCAGCACACTCAGTGCTTGCCCGCCGGCTGTGTGCCGGGCGATTTGCATGCCCGCGATATTGATGGATGCTTCGCCAAACTCTTTGCCATAGATGGCGACGATGCCGGGGCGGTCGGTGTACTGCATCACGATGAAATGTTCGGCCATCGGAACCTCGACGTCGTAGCCGTTGATCTCGACGATCTTCTGCACCTGCTTGGCACCTACGAGCGTGCCGCTCACCGACAGTTGCGTGCCATCGCTGAGCGAGCCGCGAATGGTCAGCAGGTTGCGGTACTCCTCGCTCGACTCTTCGGTGAGCAGGCGAACGGCCACCCCTCGCTGCTCGGCGAGTATCGGAGCATTGACGTAGCTGACCTGCTCGCTAGAGATCGCGCTGAAGATTCCCTTGAGCGCGGCAAGCTTGAGCACGTTGACGTCGTGTTCGACGATCTCACCACGCACTTCGACGTCGATGCTCGCGAACGACGCGTCGGCGAGGGCCGCGAAGACCTGACCGAGCTTCTCCATGAGTGGAATGCCCGGGCGCACGCTCGGGTCGATGATGCCGCCCGCCACGTTGACCGCATCGGGCACGAGTTCGCCGTCGAGCGCAAGGCGCACCGACTTCGCGACCGAGACTCCGGCCTTCTCTTGAGCCTCATCGGTCGAGGCGCCGAGGTGCGGCGTGAGCTGAATCGTGGGCAGGTCGAGCAAGGGTGAGTCGACGGGCGGCTCGTGCACGAACACGTCAAGTCCGGCGCCCGCAATACGGCCGGTGGCGAGGGCCTCGCGCAAAGCATCCTCGTCGATAATTCCGCCACGGCTCGCGTTGACGATACGCAAGCTCGGCTTCGAGAGCGCGAACTGCGCGGTGCTGATGAGGTTGGTCGTCTCGGGTGTCTTCGGTATGTGGATCGTAATGAAGTCGCTGCGGCGCATGAGCTCGTCGAGGGTGACGAGGGTCACGCCGAGTTGCTGCGCGCGGGCTGGCGGCACATAGGGGTCATAGGCAATCAGCTCAACTCCGAACGCGGCGAGGCGCTGCGCGACCAGCACGCCGATGCGACCGAGGCCGACGACGCCCACCGTCTTCTCGTACAGCTCAACGCCCGTGAACTTCGAGCGCTTCCACTCCCCCGCCTTCATCGACGAGTTCGCATCGGGCACATAACGCGCGAGTGAGAGCAGGTGAGCGATCGCGAGCTCCGCGGCACTGATGACGTTGCTCGTGGGTGCGTTGACGACCATGACGCCGGCGCTCGTGGCGGCGGGCACGTCAACGTTGTCGAGACCGACTCCGGCACGGGCGATGACCTTGAGAAAGGTGCCCGCAGCGATGGCTTCAGCGTCCATTTGCGTGGCCGACCGAATAAGCACGGCCTGTGCCTCGGCGAGCGCCGCCAAGAGCGCGGCCCGGTCGGTGCCGTCAACCTGACGAATGTCGAAGTCGGGCCCGAGGGCGTCGACGGTGGCAGGAGACAGTTCTTCGGCGATGATGACGACCGGCTTGGGCACGGTGAAAGGTCCTAACGCAGGGAGGTACCAGCGGGAATGGCGGCATACGGTGGCCTACGCCAGTGGGGGCGACCGGTGATGTCAGGGTATCGCAGGCCGCACGGGCAGAATGGCGGGCATGACTGTGGCGAGCATGACCCTGGCGAGCATGACCCTGGCGAGTATGACCCTGGCGAGCGTGACTCCGGATGCTGCGCTCGACCCCGCCGCGCTTGCCCGCATCATCACGGCCATCGTCTTCGTCGGCATCGGAATCACCCACTTCGTGCCCGCCGTCGTGCGAGGCATGGCCGCGATGGTGCCTGCTGGGTTTCAGGGTCGGCCATTCTCGGCGCGGGGCTGGGTGTGGGTGACGGGCGTTGCCGAGATCGCCGGCGGGCTCGGGCTGCTGTGGGAGCCCACTCGTGCCTCCGCCGGCATCGCGCTCGCGGTCTTTCTGGTCTGCGTGTTTCCGGCAAACGCCTATGCGGCGCGACACCGCGACCGCTTTGGCGTGATCGCCGTGCCGTTCTGGCCACGACTCGTCATGCAGTTCGTGCTCATTGCGCTGGTGCTGTGGGTCGGGCTCGCCTAGGCCCTGGATCCGCTCGCCCCCGAATCCGCGCGCCCCCGAATCCACTAGCCCCCGAATTGCGAGACGAGCACGATCGAGCCGGTTGCGGCAGCGATGAGCGACAGCCGTACGACCGCGGTCGCCGCAAGAGCCACGATGAGCACGAGCGTGAAGCGTGTCAACGGTTGACGTCGTGCGACGATGATCGCCGTCACGAAGAACACCATCGGCAGCGCGACTCCCGCCCACAGGGCCGCCCACGGCACATTCGCCGGGTCGACCCCGAGTTGCGCGTAAAACGCGGGTAGGCCGATGAGCGAGGCGACGCCGTCGAACACGAACCAGCCGACGATGAGCGACAGCAGGGCGGCGACGCCGATGTGCGCGCCACTGCCGCGAGCGGCGCGAGGCGCGTTGGTGCTCACGGCGTCGTTGCTCACGGCATCGGTGCTCACGGCGTCGTTGCTCATGGCGTCGTTGCTCACGAGAGCACCCCCACCAGAATCGGCCACGGGATGAGCACAAGCGTGCCCAGCGCGAGCCAGCCGATGCGGTGTGCGGCACGGCCGCCGCGCGTAAGGGCGACGACAGCCCCGAACCACAG
>JBBRWT010000078.1:0-9768 GCA_038249035.1 Actinomycetales bacterium | reverse complement strand
GCCCGCATCGAGCTTGATCGTGCCATGCGCGAGGGGCAGTACCAGCAGGCGTCGAGGCTCAACTATGAGGTGATTCCGGGAATCGAGTTGCAGCTCGCCGACGCCGAGAGCGTTGAGAGCGGGCCACGCATGGTCAATGATCAAGTGACTGACGACGACATCGCGTCGGTTGTGGCCGCGTGGACGGGTATTCCGGTCGACAAGCTCACGAAGGGTGAGACCGAGAAGCTGCTGACGCTCGAAGCCGAGCTCGGAAAACGCATCATCGGTCAGAAAGACGCCGTGATCGCGGTCAGCGAGGCCGTGCGCCGCACGCGTGCTGGCATCAGCGACCCCGATCGGCCAACGGGCTCGTTCCTGTTTCTTGGCCCGACGGGCGTGGGCAAGACCGAGCTCGCCAAGGCTCTCGCCAACTACTTGTTCGACGACGAGAAAGCTCTCGTACGCATCGATATGAGCGAGTACGGCGAGAAGTTCAGCGTCTCGCGCCTTATCGGTGCGCCCCCGGGATACGTGGGTTACGAGCAGGGTGGGCAGTTGACCGAGGCCGTACGTCGCCGGCCGTACTCGGTGATCTTGCTTGACGAGGTCGAAAAGGCGCATCCGGAGGTCTTTGATCTGCTGTTGCAGGTGCTCGATGACGGCCGGTTGACCGACGGCCAGGGCCGCACGGTCGACTTTCGCAACACGATCCTCATCCTCACCTCGAACTTGGGCTCGCAGTTGCTGATCGATCCGACGCTCGACTGGGAGGCAAAAGTTGCGGGCGTCAACGACATCGTGCGGCAGTCGTTCAAGCCCGAGTTCGTCAATCGCCTCGACGACATTGTCGTGTTCTCACCCCTCTCGATCGAGGACCTCGGTCAGATCGTGTCGCTACAGATTGACCGCCTCGAGCGCCGCCTCACTGAGCGCCGCTTGCAACTAGCGGTGACGCCGGATGCCCGCACGTGGCTCGCCGAGCGCGGCTACGACCCCGTGTACGGAGCGCGGCCGCTGCGCCGGCTCATGCAGCACGAGATCGACGACGCCCTCGCGCGCGCGATTCTGTCGGGCACGATCACGGATGGCGATGTCGTGCGGGTCGATGTGGCGCCCAACCGTGACGCCCTCATCGTTGAACGTATGGAGAATGCGCCCACGTTGTAAAAACCGCATGCGAAACCGCATGCGAAACTGCATGCCTGTGGAGTACTCTCGGCGCATGGTCGCACTCCAGATCCGTGATGTGCCCGATACGATTCGCGACGCCCTCGTCAACGAGGCGAGGCGCCGTGAGCAGTCGCTGCAGGTATACCTGCTCGACGTTCTTGCCCACGAGGCCGCCTTGGCGAGCAACCGACGATGGTTCGAGCGCCATCGCAGCGACCCCTCCCGCTCGCGGCGCGCCGTCGATCCGCAACAGATCGTTGACGACATCGTGTCGGCGCGCCAAGCGCGTGGCGCTTGATCGTCGTTGACGCCTCCGTTCTGGCGGCGGTGCTCATCGATGCCGATGCGCCTGCAACTGATGAGGCGATCGAGGTAATGCAGGCCGACCCGCACTGGGTGGTGCCTGAGCACGCCATGATCGAGACAGTCAACGCCATACGGGGGCGCGCGCTCGGAGGCCAGGTCGAACTCGTGAGCGTGCCAGGCATCGTGCAGAGTCTGGTCGAGCTATCTCTCGACCACGCTCGTCACGCTCGACCGCCGCCTTGCTGTCGTTCCAGGCATCCGATGCGCTGTGCGGGTTCCCGGAGCGGACTCCTGACCTGCAGGCAAGACGCGCGAATGCAGGAATTCGTCGACCTTGAGTCGCCGCTCGCCGCTCGCCGACGTGGCCGAGGCGTATAGAGCCGTGCACGAGCGCCGGGCGACAAAGCTGCTGCTGCGGCCCTAGACGAGCATCCCGTCTCGTGGTGAGACCAGCGCCGGCATGACCTCTTTCTCAAACAGCTCGATGCCGCTCGTGTCGTAGGCCGCTTCGGCGAAGTAGGTGATGGCGTAGGTCATGCCGAGCGCTTCGCGTGCCTGAAGCTTCTCGACGATCTGCTCGGGAGTGCCGGCGAGACCCGTGCCGTCGCGCAGGTCGGCGAGGGCCTTCGTCGTGCGCTGTTCGCCAATGTACGGAATAAGCCGCGCCTCGATCGTCTTGATGCGCTCGGCCACTTCCGCCTCATCACGGCCGACGACCGTGTTGAAGTTCGACGACCTCGTGATCGCGTCGAAGCTTGTTCCCAGGCGCTCGCAATGGCCGCGCAGCACCTCGCTCTTGTGGGTGAACTCTTCGGGCGTACCCGCGAAGTTCGTGTATCGCCCGTACTGCGCCGCGATGCGCAACGTGACTTTCTCGCCGCCACCGGCGATCCACAGCGGAATTCCCTCCAACTGCACCGGGAGAGGCCGCACGATCGCGCCGTCGACCTTGTAATAGCGGCCGTCGAGCGTGGCCGTGCCCTCACCCCAGGCCTGGCGCATGATCTGCACACCTTCATCGAGCATGCGCAGGCGGTCGCCAATCTCAGGAAACCCGTAGCCGTAAGCATTCCACTCGTGCTCGTACCAGCCGCCGCCGATACCCATCTCGACGCGACCGGCCGAGATGTGGTCGACCGTCGCGGCCACCTTGGCCAGGTACGCGGGGTTGCGGTAGCCCATGCAGGTGCACATCTGGCCGAGTCGTACGCGCTCGGTGACGGCGCCGAAGGCGGACATGAGGCTCCACGCTTCGTGCGTGGCCTCCTCGCTCGGCACGGGCACGGTGTGAAAGTGGTCGTAGACCCAGATCGACTCCCAGGCGCCGGCATCGGCATGCAACGCGAGTCGCTTCATTACAGCCCAGTGTTCGGTGTGGTCAATGTCGACGAGGTCGTGGCGCCAGCCCTGGGGAATGAAGAGTCCGAATCGCATGCGCCCCACGCTACGCCTGTGGAGCATCCTGTCGTGCATCTTGCCGTGCATCCTTGCGGGCGTCGCGCCGCGCTTTCGCGGCGGCCGCGGCCTTTTTGGCGAGGTCGACCCCGTGCCGATTGAGCTTCTTGGCACGCTCGCTCTCGGTGCCGAGAATGGCCAGCCCGCCTAGGGCGATCAGCGTGCCGGGGCCGGGTAAGGGCATCAGCACGACGCCGAGCCCGAGGGTCGTGCCGCCGACGATTTTCACGCCTGCGCGGTAGGCCGAGTCAAGCTTCGGGCGCTTTCGAATCGCCTCGCGCGCGGATTTCGCCGCCGAGCGCGGCCCGCTTTGTCGGGGCGCCTTCGCTGCGGCGTCATAGCCAGCGTCACCAGGGTTCAGGATGCGCGGGTCACGATTAGACATCACACCAGCCTGGATGCCTAGCCTGAGTGCGGGCTTTGCACGGCCTGCACCGTGGCCTAGTGCGTGTCTCCCAAAGATTATGGGTACGGTCGTTACTGCTTGAGGAATGTCTCGTACTGCTGTTTTGAGTGATGCCCAATGGGCGCATGTTCAGCCGTTGCTGCCGTCGTCTTCGGGGCGGGCGAGTCAACCGTTCCGGGATGACCGGCGGGTTGTTGAGGGGATCATCTACCGGCATCGGTGCAGGCTGCCGTGGCGTGATGTCCCGGTCGGGTTCGGGCCGTGCGGGTTTCGAAGCGGCTGTTCGTTAGTCCCGCGCCAGCTCGAGCAGGGCACGACTCTTCGAGCGGAGCTGGATCGGTGTGCGACTTGGGTCGATGGCCTCGGGCGGAATCAGCGAGTAGTTGTTTCCTTCGCGCACCACTTCCCAGCCCTTGTTGTGCACGAGCATGTGGTGGAATCGGCACAGTAGAACGCCATCGGCGATGTCTGATCGACCTTTGTCGCGGACCCAGTGTTTGGTGTGATGTGCCTCGGCCCACTCGGGTGGCCGGTCGCAGTCGACCCAGATACATCCGCCGTCGCGCGCCGCGAGGGCAACGCGCTGCGCAGGGGTGAAGAGGCGGGCCTCTCGCCCAAGGTTCAACACCTGGCCGTCGTCAAAGGCGATTGGCACGGTTCCTTCGGCGCAGGCGATGCGCTCGACGGTCTCGACGGAGACCGGCAACTGCACTCCCTCGAGGTAGCCGCGGCCTTCGCGGCGTTCGACAGTATTGAGGGTCGCGAGAACGCGCACGGCGGGCTGACGTGACCCGATGGTGCGCCGTACTCCGGGCCACGCCGCGCGGAGATCGGCTTCGATGCCGATGCCCAAGAGTTGCACGAAAGAGTCGTGCGCGTACTGTTCGAGGGTGCGAGGGTCGGCCGTGATCGCATCCGCCCACGCCCGATCGTCGTCGGCCACGAATCGCACTCCACCGCGTCGCGGTGACGTGAGCTTGTCGTACACATCGTCGAGATACGCCCCGGACTCGAGGTCGGTGTCGATGATGTACCGGCGCTGGCCGTTCGCTAGAGTGAGCCGACGCACTGCTCGTTGCTCACGAATGGCTTGCTCGCGGGTGGCAACGCCGGCAATGTCGAGTTCGTCGCGGAGTTCGCGAGCGCGCCGAAGGAACGCATCCGCATGTAGGTCTGGCTCTTCGGACAACAGCTGGTCGACCGCACCCTGTAAGTCAGCGATACTCACCGATGCGGTCGGAGAGCCGAGCCCTGACCGAATCGCTTTGGCGGCGTCGACGGTGAGAGTGCCTGCGCGTACGGCAGCGCCGACGGCGCTGAGCCACGATTCGTAGAGCTCAGCATCTGGAGCGTCGTGCACCATTGTGCCGACCTGCACGAGAGTTGCGGCATCCCGAGCAGTCGACCCGGTCATGTGCTGAACGAGGGCCTCTGGAGTGCGGAAACCTGTTCGCTGGGCGAGCCCGGTGTAACCAAGCTCGTGACGAGAGCGGTGCTTGACCTCCCCGGCAACCAACGATGCACACGCGTCGATCGCTCGCCGAGCGTCGGCGAGCGTGCGCTGAACCGCGAGCAACTCGTCGTCGCCGAGTGGGCGCACTGCCGAGACATCCCGAGGCAAGGCTGCCGTCGAGGACGCGACAGCATCGAGCAATGCTGTGAACGTGTCTTCGATCGTTGGCATACATTCATTGTCGCTGAATAGAACATAAGTGTGAATAGCCGTCGCGAATCTGTGGTTAAGTTCTTGGGGCCTGGGCTGTGGAGGAGAGGTCGCGGCGGAGAGGGCGCGGCGGCACATACAATCGACGCAGCAGGGCCGGCTGCTCCCGAGGATTGGGAGCACGGTTGGCGCGGTGGGCTCGAACAAGCGGTATGCGCACAGCATCGACCGGAGGGCGCAGGAACGCGCGCCGCAGCATCCGGAGCAGCAGGCACCGCCGCGCGACTGGCAACCACCTTGGCCACCAATCCGTATCGCGGCGGACGAATGAATTGTGATGCGCGACGCCAAGAACGAGCCGGTGGCGGTGATTCTGCGCGGATCGGCCCGCGCAACGAACTGTTCTATCGCGTTCTCAGCTGGGCGCCAACGTCTGACGGCCGCACCCTTGTCGGGTACTACGCGACGCTGCAGTTGGCCAGCCGGTCGAAAGTCGTCGAAAGCGCCACTATGGTTCCGCGTCGCAATAGCTTCAGCGACGCAGCAACCCACCGCAGGCTTTGGTGGGCACCGTGCGCGGACTCACCGCCGTCTAAAGTAAGGCCAATCGCCTGTGTGCCAACAAACCGAAACCACTCCAGCGTGAGGCAACCGCGGTCTAGCGAAGGAGAGAACGTGACGCCACTATTCCGAAAGCTCAATCTCAAGGACCAAGCAGAAGTACTTGTGCTCAACGCACCTGCAAGTTTTGAGACCGAACTTTCGGCTCTCAGCGGAGTTGAGATCGTAAGAGACGCGGATGATATTGAGCAGGTCGCCTTCGTTCTCGCGTTCGTGATGACTCAGCTCGAAGTAAACGAGGTGGCGACAACCGTTGCGAAGAAGGTGCTCGGGGACGGAGTCGTGTGGTTTGCATACCCCAAGGCGAGTTCTCAGCGATATCGGTGCGATTTCAATCGGGACACTGGTTGGCAGGTGATTGGCGACCTCGGATTCGAGGGAGTGCGCCAGGTTGCGATCGACGATGACTGGTCCGCGCTCAGGTTTCGACGTGTTGAGTTCGTTCGAACGATGTCTCGCGACACGACCCGTGCCATGACACCGCAGGGAAAGGCGCGAGTTTCCGATAACCAGAAGACTTAGGGCGTGTTCGCTCATGCTTTGTCCCAGATTGTGATGGCCCTGAGGACGGCACCGCGGCGGTAGGTGATGGCAAGTTTGTTGTAGCGGGGGGCGATGCCGCGCCATTGTTTCTGGTCGCAGAAGCTACGTTCGATGACGTTGCGGCCCCGGTAGTCGTCGGCGTCAAACGCAGGTGGCCGGCCACCGGCGGAGCCGCGGCGCTTGCGGTGCCCGATCTGGTCAGAGGGCTGCGGGATGACGCCGATGACGCCGATGACGCCGATGACGCCGATGATTCCGCGTTACCGCAGGTGCTGCCGGATTGCACGCGACCGGTACGCCTTGTCTGCCCGAGTCGCTCGGGGCGGGTTCACGCCCTGCCGGGACCGACCCGCTCGGTGCGCAACTGCCTCATCAAATGCGTCAGCATCGGAGCATCACCGCCCTGCCCGGGAGCGATCAGCAGCACCCGGGGCCGGCCCTTCCCGTCGGTCAACGCATGGATTTTGGTGCTCAAACCATCCCGCGACCGGCCAATCCCATGATCAGGCGACCTGACTTGCAAATTCGTGTAATTCGACAGGTCCCCCTGTGTGGCGGGACAGGTTCGTCGCGTGGCTGGTGCGCGCGGTTTGATGGTGGAGTCCACCGACACCGCCCAGTCCACGATCCCCGCCCCGAAGACGACGGCAGCAACGCCTGAACACGCGCCCACTGGGAATCACTCAAAAAAGCACTACGAGACATGCCTCAAGCAGTAACGACCGTACTCACAATCTTTGGGAGACACGCACTAGTGATCGTCAACGCTCGAGGGTGGCGCGCACCTCGCGACGCAGCACCTTGCCGATGAGCGAGCGCGGCAGGTCGTCGACGACCTCGAAGCGCTTCGGTACCTTGTACGCCGCGAGCGACTTCTTCGCGAAGGCTCTCAAGGCAGCAACGTCGAGTTCGGCGCCCGGGTTAAGCACGACGGCGGCCGTGACGTCTTCTCCGCCCGTCGCAGAGGGCATCCCGACGACTGCAGCGTCGGCAATAGACGGGTGCTCGCGCAGCACCTCTTCGACCTCGGTCGGGGCCACGTTGAAGCCACCCGTGATGATGAGCTCTTTGATGCGGTCGACAATGGTCACGAAGCCGTCGGGGCTGACTTGCACAATGTCACCGGTGCGCAACCAGCCACCGGGCAACAGCGTCACCGCGGTCTCGGCAGCGCGATTCCAATAGCCCTGGAACACCTGGGGGCCACGCAGCAGCAGTTCGCCCGCTTCGCCGATCGCGCGGTCGACCTCGGGATTCGCCGGATCGACGACGCGGATCTCGGTGCTCGGAAAAGGTACCCCCACGGTGCCGGGTCGCCGACTCGGGCCGATCGGGTTGCCGATCGCGACGGGCGACGACTCGGTCATGCCGTAGCCCTCAACGAGCAGCCCACCTGTCGACGATTCCCACAACTCGACGATGCGCACCGGCAGGCTCATGGCACCCGAGATCGCGAAGCGGATGCTCGCCAGGCTGACACCCTGCTCGGCGGCACCCACCGCCAGTCGCTCATAGATGGGCGGCACGGCCGGCAGAAAGGTCGCAGGGGTGCGCTTCATGGCGTCGAGCGTCAACCCGAGATCGAATCGCGGAAACAGCACGAGCCGCGCGCCGATGCTGATGGCGAACGTCAGACACAGGGTCAGGCCGTAGGCGTGGAACAGCGGAAGGACCGCGTAGACGACCTCGCCTCCTTCGGTGAGCCCCGGCACCCACGCGCGTCCTTGCGCGGCGTTCGCGCGCAAGTTGCGGTGCGTCAGCACAGCACCCTTGGCGCGACCGGTCGTACCGCTCGTGTACTGGAGCGCGGCGATATCGTCGAGCGCGGGCCGGGGGTGACTGTCAGGCAGTGGCGACGCACCGACGAGCGCGCGCCACGGGATGACGCCGTCGGGCAGTCCAGCACTCGTCAGTGCCCGTCTCGACGCGATCGCGCGGGCAACCGGCAGTCTTAGCGCGATGCGGGTCGAGAGGGGCATCGCGGTCGTCAGGTCGACGCCGATGATGGTGCTCACGCCGAGCTCAGCGGCAAACTCGTCGACCGTTTCAGCGACCTTGTCCCAGACGATCGCGACCGTGGCGCCGTGGTCTTCGAACTGATGGCGCAACTCGTCGGCGGTGTAGAGAGGATTGTGCTCGACGACGACGGCACCCAATCGCAGCACTGCGTAGAAAGCGATCACGTGCTGCGGGCAGTTGGGCAGCACGAGTACGACGCGGTCACCCGCAGTAACCCCCCGCTCGGCCAGCCCTTGAGCCGCCCGCGCGACGCGGCGGCCGAGCTCGACGTACCCGGTCGTCGCTCCGAAAAAGTCGAGAGCGACCTTGGGGCCGAACTGCGCGACGGAGGCGTCGAGCATGTCGGGAAGTGTCTCGATCGTCGGGGCGATCTCGGGCGGCACTCCGGGCGCGTACGCCGAGAGCCAGGGCTTGAAAGAGAGAGGATGACCCGACATGACCACAGAGTACGCCCGCCGAATGGGGCGCGAACCAGAGCCAGGTCGTCTAGCGCACGAGCTCTTGCCGAACGACCTCGATGAAGGCGTCGATGTCGGCCTCGGTCGTGTCGAAGGCGCACATCCAGCGCACTTCGCCGCGGGCGCGATCCCAGTCGTAGAAGCGCACGCGCTCGCGAATGCGGTCGGCGGCGTCGTTGGCGAGCAACGCAAACACCGCATTGGCGTGCGTTTCTTGGCTGAAGCCGAGCGACCCCTCGGGCACGTCGCCCGCGGCGAGCATCCGCTCAAGTCCTGATCGCAGGCGCGCCGCCATGGCGTTCGCTTGCCCGGCCGAGCGGATGCCGAGGCCGCCGTCAAACAGTGCCAGTAGTTGCGCGCTCGTGAAGCGCATCTTGCTCGCGAGCTGCATGTTCATCTTGCGCAAGAAGATCAGGCCGGGGGCTTTCGCGGGGTTGATCGCGATGACCGCCTCGGCGCCCATCAGGCCGTTCTTGGTGCCGCCGAGCGAGACGATGTCGACTCCTGCGTCGGTCGTGAAGGCGCGAAAGCCGGTGCCGAGGGCGGCGGCGGCGTTCCAGATGCGGGCGCCGTCGAGGTGCAGGGCCATGCCGTGTTCGTGGCAGTAGTCGGCGATCGCGCGAATCTCGGCGGGTGTATAGAGGGTGCCGAGCTCGCTGGTTTGCGTGATGCTGACGGCAAGGGGCTGCGGGCGGTGTTCGTCACCCCACCCCCATGCCTCGGTGGCAATCAGTTCGGGGCTGAGCTTGCCGTTCGGAGTATCGACGAGTAGCAGCTTCAGCCCACTGATCCGCTCGGGCGCCCCGGCTTCGTCGGTGTGAATGTGCGCGGTGCTGGAGGCGATGACAGAACCCCAGCGCGGCATGAGCGCCGTGAGGGCCGTAACGTTCGCGCCGGTGCCGTTGAAGACGGGGAACACCTCGGCACCATCGCCAAACTCTTGCCGCACGACGTCGCCAAGGCGAGCTGTGTAGTCGTCTTCACCGTAGGCGATCTGGTGGCCCTCGTTCGCGTCAGCCAGTGCTTGCAAAACTTCGGGGTGCACCCCGGCGTAGTTGTCGCTCGCAAAGCCGCGGTAGTTCGTGTCGTGGAGTCTCACGGGCCTATTCTCCCGCGTCGGCGGGCGGCTCGGTGACGTCGAGTAG
>JBBRWT010000077.1:0-9824 GCA_038249035.1 Actinomycetales bacterium | reverse complement strand
TCGGCACGATAGACATCCCACACCCACACATCGGTGAGGGTGAGTTCGAAGTAGAAATCGCCGCCCATGTCGCGCACAACCTGCTCGACCTCGTTGGCCAAGTAGAAGCGCCGCTCGGTCTCAACCACGTACTGAAACTGCGACACAACATCGCGATACTCGCGGTAGAGAGCGAGTTCGACCTCGCGGTCGTAGTCGTCGAATTCTTCGTCGTCCATGGGGTTACAACCCTAGACCGTCGAGGCGGAGGCGGAAGCGGAGGCAGAGTCGAGACCGCCGAGACCGCCGAGTAGTGACGGTGCCCGCAGCCAGGTGACACGGTGCCGCGGCGACGCACCATGTTGAGCCACCGCCGCAAGATGCTCGGGACTGCCGTAGCCTTTGTTGCCACTCCAGCCGTAGACCGGCCAGTATTCATGATCGGCGACCAGGAGCGCGTCGCGATATTGCTTCGCCACGACTGAAGCACCCGCAACTGACGCACAGTCGCGGTCGGCCTTGACGCGGGTCTGGATGCGCGGCGGCCTGCTGAGTGCCGGCGTTAGCCAATCGTGGCTCCCGTCAAGCAGCACCGTCGAGGCGCCTACGTCGATGCCTGCCTCGTGCAGGGCAATCAGCCCGCGCCGCGCCGCCATGCCGAGTGCAGCCACAATGCCGTGGGCGTCGATCTCACCTGGCTCCGCCTCCCCCACCGCCACCGCGGCAGCCCACGAGTGCACGAGTGGCTCTACCTCGGCCCGGCGGGCGGGGCTGAGCAGCTTGCTGTCGCGCAGCCGCGCAGGCGGGGCATCCACGCCCGGAAGAATGGCGCACACGCCCACCGCCACGACGCCCGCAATCGCACCCCGGCCGACCTCGTCTATGCCGATGACAACCGGCGCCCCGGCGGCGAAAAACGCCTGCTCGACCTCGAGCGTTGGCGCGGTGCTCACCACAAGCGGATCACTCGGCGCGCTCGACCCCGTTGAATACGAGCGGATAGCTATCGAGCCACCTCCACCGATCAATCGGCCAGCTGATCACGAACGCACGACCGACAACGTCCGCGATCGGTACGACGCCGTTGAACCGTGAATCGGCAGAGTCGTAGCGGTTGTCACCCATCACCCAGAGGGTTCCTTCGGGCACGTCTTCTTGAAAGTCTTGGCCGCTCACGTCGGTGGTTCCCGATGGCAACAGCACGTACGGCTCGTTGAGCGGCACGCCGTTGATGCTGAGTTGACCGAGGTCGTTGCAGCAGGTGATGCGGTCGCCCGGCAATCCGATGACTCGCTTGACGAGGTGCTCGTCGCTATCGGAGGCGCTGAGTCCGATGAGTGAGAGCACCCAGTCGCCCGCCGCGACGAGTGGCGGCTGAGGCGGCTCGGCGACAGTCGGGAGCCAATTTCCCGGATCACGAAACACGACGATATCGCCGCGCTCGATCGGCACGACGTCGGGCACCAGCTGGTTTACGATGATGCGGTCGTTGACGAGCAGCGTGTCTTGCATCGACTCAGAGGGAATGTAAAACGACCTGATCAGAAATGTCTTAATGAGAAACGAGATGACCAGGGCCGCGGCCACGATGACAACCACGTCACGCAGAAAGAGAAGAACGCTGCGCCCCCGGCTGGGTGCGCTGACGGGCGGCGTTGCCGCGATGGATGCTCCGCTCGCGGCGGGCGCGTTCTGGTCAGTCATGACTCCCCTGGTGATCGAGCCCAGTCTAGGCGGGTGCGAAACCGAGTCGACCGAGGGCCTCGCCGACGGATCGACGAGGCCCTCAAGGTGAAGAACGGAAAGCGGACTACGCGTCGCGCTTCTCTTTGATTTTGGCCTTCTTGCCGCGCAGGTTGCGCAAGTAGTAGAGCTTGGCGCGGCGCACATCGCCACGGGTGACGATCTCGATGTGGTCGATGACCGGGGAGTGCACGGGGAACGTGCGCTCGACGCCGACCTGGAAGCTCACCTTTCGAACGGTAAACGACTCGCGAACGCCCTCGTTCGAGCGGCCGATAACGACGCCTTGAAACACCTGGATGCGCGAACGGCTTCCTTCAATGATGTTCACGTGCACCTTGACGGTGTCACCGGGGCGGAAGTCGGGAATGTCAGATCGCAGTGATGCGGCGTCGACGTGGTCAAGAATGTGCATGGTGTTTCGCTCTCTGCAACCGCCACAGGTCGATCACGGCTATAGGGATATTCCTAGCTTCACGTGGCACTCGCAGATCCACGGCTCCCCTGTGGCAGAACCGTGCCGAGGCACAAAGAGAAATGATGCCACATTCAGCGGCGCGCACCCAATCAGTGGCACCATAGGCGTGAAGAATAGTCGAAGACGATCCGGGGGGACACCGCATGAATGCACAACAAGCGCTGGCAACAGACAAAGTGGTCATGCGCACCGAGCCGATTCAACAGCGCAGTGCCGAGCGCATCACGTTGCTGCTCGACGCGGCCGCCACGCTGATCGACGACGCGGGCATCGATGGCGTCACGACGAGCGCGGTCGCCCAGCGATCAAAGTCGTCGGTAGGGGTCGTGTACCGCTACTTTCCGAACATCCAGTCGCTATTGCGTGCGCTCGCAGCCCGCAACATGGAGCGATACCTTGAGCGAGTGTGGGTCGGCGTTGAGGCATCGCCGCCCGAGCCATGGTCGTCGTTCGACAGCACGCTCGACGCGTTCATCGAGATGACGCGTGTCGAGCCGGGTTTTCGCGCGTTGCGTTTCGGCGACGTGATCGATCAGCGGTTCATCAGCCCTGAACTCAGCAACAACGCCATTTTGGCGCGCGAGTTCGGTGCGCAAGTGGGTCGCACTTACGGTTTCGAGCCTGACGATGACCTGATCTTTCATCTTGAAGTGGCGATCGAGATCTCGAGCGGCCTGCTGACTCGTGCCTTCCAGCTAGACAAGAATGGCGATGCCCGCTTCATCGAGGCGACGCGCGAACTGTGCGGCACCTACCTGCGCACCCACATTCCCCTGCCGAGGACGTAAATGATCGAACTGAGAACGCCCGCCGAGATCGAGCAGATGCGACCGGCAGGCCGGTTCGTCGCGAGCGTTATCAGCGCCGCCAGTAATGCGGCAGCCGTGGGGGTGAACCTTCTTGAGCTTGATGCCCTGGCGCACGACATGATCCGCGCCGAGGGTGCCCAGAGTTGCTACATCGACTACCACCCCTCCTTCGGCGGGTCACCGTTCGGCAAAGTGATCTGTACGTCGGTGAACGACGCCGCTTTGCACGGGCTGCCCAGGGATTATCGGCTACGCGACGGTGACATGCTCTCGCTCGACTTTGCCGCGTCGGTCGACGGGTGGGTGTGCGACTCGGCCACCACGGTCATCGTTGGCACGCCCCGACCCGACGACGTCGCGCTGATCAGCACTGTGGAACGGGCGCTCGCGGCGGGCATCCAGCAAGCACGCGTCGGCAAGCGCATGGGTGACCTCTCGGCCGCGATCGGCGACGTGGCAGTGGAGGCCGGCTACCCGGTCAACCTCGATTTCGGCGGCCATGGCGTGGGTCGCACCATGCACGGCGACCCACACGTTCCCAACGACGGCCGCCCAGCGCGCGGGCTCAAGCTGCGCGCAGGGCTTGTGATCGCGATCGAGCCCTGGTTCATTCCCGACACCGACGAGATCTACACCGATGATGACGGCTGGACCTTGCGCAGCCGCACGGGCACGCGCGCCGCTCACGCCGAGCACACCGTCGCGATCACGGCCGACGGCCCCATCGTGTTGACCGCACGCAACTAAGCGGGCGACCCACCCGAACGCTCGAGTCGCCACCCACGCGAGGGCCTGACGCCGTTTTCACGGGGCGGGAGATACCGGCTCTGATTCGGTGATGGAGTCGTCGAGGGTGTCGACCGGGGCAGGTCGTCGCGAGCGGATAGTGGTGGAGACCATGGTCGCGAATGCGGTGGCAGC
This sequence comes from Actinomycetales bacterium, assembly GCA_038249035.1. Classification (GTDB taxonomy): domain Bacteria; phylum Actinomycetota; class Actinomycetes; order Actinomycetales; family Microbacteriaceae; genus Microcella. Next base: position 5,894 of record JBBRWT010000077.1, on the reverse strand, counting down.
GGCCGCGATGAGCAGTGGCCACAGCAGGTAGCCCAAGAACAGCAGGTCTGCGCTCGGCGAAATAGCGAGGGTCGCCACGACGAGCGCGCCCTCGACAATGAGGAGCAATTTCTCGCCAACCGTCAACATGGGAGGGCGACGTAGCGACACGGCGACATGGTTGATGACGAGCGACAGGGCGAGACCGGGCAAGACGAAAGACCCGGTGATCAGACTCTGCAGGGTCGGCAAGGCACTCACGTCGCCACTCAACTGCAAGTACCAGGCGCCGGCTCCGGCGAGAAGGGCGAGAACGGCGACGAGCGGCTGCGACCACAACCACATGCGCTCCCCCGCGCTCATCGCTCCTCGATCAGGTCAGGTCGTACAGCGCGCGTGCGCTCGAGCTGCTGCTCATGCCGCCAGGCGGCGACTGCCGCATGGTTTCCGCTCAAGAGCACCGGCGGCACTTCGAGCCCACGCCAGAGCGAAGGCTTGGTGTAGCTCGGGTACTCCAGCAGACCGTCTTCGTGGCTTTCTTCGGTGAGGCTCTCGGGGTTGCCCACGACTCCGGGCACTAAGCGGCCGATGGCCTCGATCATCGCCATCGCCGCCACCTCCCCGCCGTTGAGCACGTAGTCCCCGATGCTGAGCACGCGAACCTCCGTGCGACCAGAGTAGTGGTCGACGACGCGCTGGTCGATGCCTTCGTACCGGCCGCACGCGAAGACGAGATGCTCGCGTTCGGCAAGTTCTCGCGCGATTGCTTGGCTGAACGGATGCCCGGCAGGGCTGGGAACAATGAGCACGCTGCTGGGGGTGAGCACGGCATCCAGTGCCTCGCCCCAGGGCTCAGGCTTCATCACCATGCCAGCACCACCCCCGTAGGGCGTGTCGTCGACCGTGCGGTGGCGGTCGTGCGTGTGATCGCGTAAGTCGCGCACTTCCACTTCGATGACCCCGGCCGCGCGTGCGCGGCCGAGTAGTGACACATCGAGCACCCCGAAGAACTCGGGAAAGATCGTGACGATGTCGAGACGCACGCTCTGCAGTCTAGGCAGAGGGTGCGTCGTTGGCCTCGCTGGCAGGCTCGAGTTCAGCGTCGTCGGGCAACTCTTCGAAGAGGCCGACAGGCGGCGTCATGGTGACGGTGCCCGCCTCAATGTCGACCGCGGGCACGATGGCACTCACGAAAGGCACGAGAACCTCACGCTCGCCAGTGTTGATGACGAGCAGGTCTTGCGCGGGAAAGTGCTCGACCCTGACGACCGTGCCGACCTCGATGCCGTCACGCAGGGCGCGCAGCCCCACGAGTTGAAAGTCATACCAGGCATCAGGTTCGGCTGCCTCGTCGGTATCTTGGTCGATCCAGAGGATCGCCTTCACCAGAGTCTCGGCGGCCATGCGATCGACGACGCCCTCAAAGAACCCCACAGGCTGACTGTTGTACCAGCGCAGCTCGGCAAGGGTCAGCGTCTTGCCGTGCCACGGCGAGCTCGTCGGAACCTGCAGGGTGAACTGCGCGCCCGGGGTGAACCGCCGAGAGGGGTCATCGGTGAACAGTTCGAGCTTGAGCGCGCCCTTGAGCCCGTGAGCCTTGGTGAGGCGACCGACCCGCAGCTGCTGACCGGCCGTGCTCACTGCTGACGTGAGTTGTCGAGATCTGTGTCGACGACGTCGACGCGCACGCGCCGCCCGTCGGCGAGCGACGAGACAACCGTGCGAAGAGCCTTAGCGGTGCGACCGCCGCGGCCGATCACGCGGCCGAGATCCTCGGGGTGCACACGCACCTCGAGGATCTCGCCGCGAGCAGAACTCTGCGCGACGACCGCGACATCGTCAGGGTGATCGACGATCCCCTTGACGAGATGTTCGAGCGTGTCAGCGAGCACGTGCGTCAGGCCTTCTCGGCCTCGGCGTCGTCAGCGACGACCTCAACAGCAGGGGCCTCGGCGTCGGGGGCCTCGACAGCAGTAGCCTCGGCGGGAGCCTCGACATCAGCGGTAGCCTCGGCGGGGGCGTCTGCCGGGGCCTCAGGAGCGGCCTCAACGACCTCAGCGGGAGCTTCGGCGGCGGCCTCAGCGGCCGCCTCAGCGGGAGCCTCAGCGGCCGCCTCAGAGACAGACTCAGCGGCAGCCTCGACTGCGGATGCCTCTTCGACCTTGACCGGCTTCTCTGCCTTGGGCTTGAGAACCGGCTTCTTCTTTTCGTCCATGACGAACGGCGTCTTGGGCTCGGCGAACCGAACGGTGCTCTTGGCACCCTTCTCGCCCTTGAAGGTTCCCCAGTCGCCGGTCAGCTTGAGCAACGCGAGCACCTGCGGGCTCGGCTGTGCGCCAACGCCCAACCAGTACTGGGCACGCTCTGAGTTGACCTCGATGACCGAAGGCTCTTCAGTGGGGTGGTACTTGCCGATCTCTTCGATCGCACGGCCGTCACGCTTGGTGCGCGAGTCAGCAACGACGATGCGGTAGTACGGTGCACGGATCTTGCCCATGCGCTTGAGGCGAATCTTGACAGCCACGTTTCTCCAGAAATAGGTGAAGGGGATGAGTTGCAACCGGCTGCGTGGGGCACACTCGGCGCGAAAGCTCGTGATGGATGCTCGCGCCGCCTGATTAGAGGGTCGGGCTCGCGAGCACTCGACCCCCCATTCTGGCAGATATTCGCGGGCTCCGCCGCCGCGTGACTGCGAGCAAGCTCAGCGGTGCCCGTCGCGCCAGCTCAGCCACTCGCGCACAGACGAGGCGTCGAACTCGGCAACATCGAGCCCGAGGGTAAAGAGCGTCGCGCCTGCCGCGTGCAGTTCGTCAGCCTGCGGCATGGTGCGGTTGCCGATTTCGACCGAAATTTCGATGTCGGTCACGTCGCGGCCTACCGCGGCGCCGTGCTCGGCAAGAACGCTCAGCTTGTGCTCGAGCGTGGGCACATCGGCGAACGAGTGCCAGATGTCGGCGTGCTGAGCGACGATGCGTAGCGTCTTCTTTTCGCCGCCCCCGCCGATGAGGATGGGAATGTCGCGGGTCGGGGCGGGGTTCAGGCGTGACCACCGATCACGGATGATCGGCAGGTTGTCGGCCAGCGCATCCAGTCGCCCGCCCACCGTGCCGAACTCATAGCCGTATTCGTCATAGTCGCGCTCGAACCAGCCCGAGCCGGTGCCGAAGATGAAGCGGCCGGTGCCGCCCTTGGCACTGATGTGGTCGATGGTGCGGGCCATGTCGGCCTGCAAGTTCGCGTTTCGGTAGCTGTTGCAGTTGACGAGCGCGCCCAGCTCGACGCGGCTGGTCTGCTCGGCGAGGGCGGCGAGCATCGTCCACGACTCAAAGTGCATTCCGTCGGGCTCGCCGTAGAGCGGAAAGAAGTGGTCCCAGTTGAAGAGCACGTCGACGCCGAGGTCTTCGAGTTCGGCGGCGACATCACGAATGCGCTCATAGGGAGTGTGTTGCGGCCGAAGCTGGACGCCGAGGCGCACGGGTCGAGTAGTCATGCTTCTCAGCCTACGGACGCCGGGGCCACCGCGGTGCGCGTCCAGGGGGCCGCCGCCTCGAGTTGAGCCGCGATGCTCAGCAGCAGCGCCTCACCAGCGCCATCGGCTGCGGGATGCGCCACGAGCTGCACAGAGAGGGGTACCTGCGCGCCATCGTGCCACCCCGCCGGAACGACGGCGGCCGGCCAGCCGAGCAAGTTCCACACAGCCGCGTAGGGCGCGTAGCCGATGTTCGCCCGCAGGTTGGCGACCCAGCTGCGGCGGTGCCAGCCCTCGGCGGCGGGGCCCGGCTGAGCGAGGCCCGGGGTCACGATCACATCAACGTCGGCCGTCGCGGCCTCGACCCGAGCACGCAACCGGTCGACGGGCCCGGGGCGCAAACCACCGAGGCGCGCGAGCAGGCGGCCCGCCCGGATGTGGGCGCGCACGCGCGGCTCGAGTAGGCGAACATCGAGGCCTTCGTGGGCTGCGTCATCGGCCACTCCGGCGAACCAGCGCGCGAGTACCGGCAGCGGGTCAGACGGGTAGGGAATGGTCAGCTCAACGACATCGTGCCCGGCGGCGCGGAGCGCGGCTGCGGCCGACTCTGCAGCCGCCTTCCAGACCGGGTCGAGTTTCGCGAGGGGCGTCGGGATGCCCGTGGCGAGCCCGATACGAAGCGGGCCAGCGGGCGTCGTCACGTTGGCGAGTTTGAGGTGACCCGCCATGACGGAGAGCACGAGAGCGGCATCCGCCACCGTGGTCGCGAGCGGGCCGTTTTCGCTCATGCCAAACCAGCTGTGGGCACCCATGTCGGCGGGCACCAGGCCGGAGCCCGGCTTGAGGCCAAAGAGTCCGCAGTTGGCCGCAGGAATGCGGATCGATCCCATGCCATCGGCCGCATGGGCCACGGCAACCATGCCGCTCGCGACTGCTGACGCCGAACCGCCCGACGAGCCGCCCGAGGTGCGTTCGGGGTTGAACGGGTTGCGCGTCGTGCCGTAGACCGAATCGGTGGTGCCGAACACGCACAATTCGGGCACGCGGGTGATGCCGACAACGACCGCTCCCGCGGCGCGCAAGCGGGCGACCACCTCGTGATCGGCCGGGCGCGGCTCGGCACTCGTTGCCGCGCTGCCCTCGCGCATCGGCTCACCCGCGACGGGAATGTTGTCTTTGATCGCGATCGGCACGCCCGCGAGCGGCAGGTGCTCGCCCGCAGCGATGCGCGCATCCACCTCGGCGGCCTCAACGATCGCTCGCTCGGCGCGCACCACCTGAAAGGCACCGAGTGCGGGGTCAAGGGCGGTGATGCGGGCAAGGGCGGCATGGGCCTCGGCGACCGCGGTCGTCGCACCAGCGCGCACGGCGGCTGCGGTGTCGACCGCGCTCGGCGCGGGGGTGGCATCAGCCGAAGGGGCGGAGTGCGCCGCGTCGGGCAGGCTCATGACCTCACCCTACGCCGCACATCGTGGGTACCTACTCAGCGCTGGCCTATGCCCTGCCGGCGCATTCGCGCCACCAGAAGCAGGGAGCCGCCGAGAACGAGCAGAAGCGCGAGACCCCCCGCCAGGGCCGCGGTCGATTCACTCGCGCCGGTGGCCGCCAACTCGGGGGCTTCCAGCTCGACCGAACCGATCTCGATGACACCGACCACTCTGGTTTCTCCGCGCTGATCGGTCGCGGGTGCACCCACGATGCTGGCGTTGCCCGCACTGATTGCGGGGCTACCCGTGAGCGGCAAGTGGGTGAGGGTCGGGCCCCCGTTGTCGGCAAGCGGACCGAGACCAGCACTCTGACCGACGATGTTGCCCGTGCCGGCGGTGAGTGCCGCGAGGGTGTTCGCATCAGCCGTCTGCACGATGCTGTAGTCAATCTCCAGCGTGGCGTCGTCCTCGGTGACATCGTCAACCGGACCGGTAGACGTATTGCCCGCAATGATCGAGTGATCGATCGTGACGATGAGTGCCGAGAAGAACACTGAACCGGTACCCGCCAGGCCCCCTTCGGAGGCGTTGAGCGTGATAGTCGAGTGTTCGATTGTCACTACGCCATCGATGTCGCCGTCAAGGTAGACACCGCCGCCGCCGTCGATGGCCTCATTGCCCGATATCGTCGAGTTTCGAACGGTCAGAGTCGAGCCGTCTAACAGTTCACCGCTGATACCGCCGCCGAGGGTGCCCACGTTTCCGCTGACGGTCGTGTTGTCGATCAACACGTCGAGAGGGCCGTCACCGTCGTCGTAGGCGTTCACATCGATGCCACCAGAGTTGGCCGCCGCATTATCGATCACCGTCGAGTTGCGCAGTGTCGCCTGACCGCTGTACCCATCAATGTAGACACCACCAACGTCGTTGCCGGTGATGAGCATGCCGTCCGCCACCGCTGTCCCCGTATCAACGTTCAGAATGAGACCAAACCCACCGTTCCCCTCAGAACGACCGCC
>JBBRWT010000076.1:0-9845 GCA_038249035.1 Actinomycetales bacterium | reverse complement strand
CTGGCGGCGCTGCAGCGCGACGACGATTTGCAGACGCTTGACCCGGATGCCGGGTGGCCCGAGGCGCTCGACGCCTACTACGCCGACCACGACGAGGTGCTGACCGGCGGTAACGCGCGCAGTGCATCCCTCGTTCAGATCGATGAGGCGCCGGATGCTGTCGGCACGTGGGCGGTACGCCAGGTGATCGACGACCCGGCTGGCGACCACGACTGGGGTATTGACGCGGTCGTCGACTTGGCGGCGAGCGCCGCAGAGGGATTCGCGGTGGTGCGCGTTCTCGGCCTGCGTCGGCTCTAAGCGCGCGTCAGCTCTAAGCGCGCGTCAGCGGGCGACCGTCGTCATCGCGACTGCGCTCGGCCCGCAGAACCTCGAGACGAGTCAGGAGATAGCGCTGAAAACGGCCTGCACGGCCTCGGCGTCGAGCGCCCACCAGGTAGCCAGCACACTCAGTTGCGCTACCACCCACACAGCGAGCGGCCAGGGCTGCGCGCCGGTACGACGGGCGACACGCACTCCACGGAGGGCCAGGTAGACCGGCGGAGCGAACAGAGCCGTGATCCACGGCGCGGGGTGGTGGTGGCCCGAGATTTGCAAGAGGCGCGCATCCTGGCCCGCGAGGGCGGCGGTGAGCACGAAGGGAAAAACGACTGCGAGGGCGCGGGTCCACGCCGAGCTTTCGGCGGGCAGAGTCGAGAACACCCAGAGCACAAGCAACGCTTGGGTCACGGGCATGGTGGCCATGAGCCAGACCGAGACGGAGTGCACGCGGGGCCGCAAGGCAGAGTTGCTCGACACAGCAGAGCCGACCGACGAGATTGAACTGAACGGCCTGGCAGGGCTGGCCGACGCGGCAGAGTGCGGGGTGGGCGCTGAGGCGGCGCTGCGCAATCCGGCCCCCGGGTCGACGGGGTGTAGCGGCATCTTTTCTGCGGCGCGAGCCGATTCGCGGGGCGAGACAGTCGCCGGAGCACTGCCGACGGCGGAATACGCGGCCGCCTTGCGGGTCGACGCAGTGACGGCGGCCAAGGTGTCGTTCGACACGACGGGGCTGGCAGGCGTCTGCTGCGATGCGGTGTGCTGGGTCCACTCTGCGCCATCCCACCAGCGGCGCTGCGTCACTGCGCCCGTCGTCGCAGCCTCGATCGGGTCGGGATACCATCCCGCCGGTACGTGGATCGCGGTGGTGCTCATCGTGGTCCCCCTGGTTTCCGGTCCCCCGACCGGATCTGGTCTTCCAACCGACCCCCCGGCCGATCGGTGTGCCGCAGTGTTTTCGGGTCCAACGCGACGAACGAGCTCTCGTTCTGGTGCTGCTATTCAGTTATGACCGGGGGCGGTTCGGGCCGCCCCCGGAATTTGTGGTTAGCGGATGATGCTGAAGACTCCCCAGTCATCGACTTGCCAGGCGATCCAGCCGTTGGAGCGTTGAAGGCTCGTGGTGATGACCACGGCATTGCCGTTATTGTCCATCGCCGGGCACCTCAGTTGCTGGCCGATAAACAACGGTGGGACGGCCGGGCATTGCACATCCATCGCTCCGCCAATGCTGCGGGCAGATTGTTCGATGCTGTTCGAGGCCTCTGCGGCGAACACAGCCGGCAGCGCGGCAATTACGAGGCCGGGCACCGCGAGCACCGAGGCGCCGACGAGTCCGCTCAAGACCAGAAAGACTGCCAGCGGGCCGTAACCGGCCCCCGAGATGCGGCTGAGCCGAACGGCACGCGCGATGAGATAGAGCGGAGCCGTGCCGAGTGCCCACACCCAGCTCGCTGGGTGATCCACTCCGCGACGTCGGAGCGAGCGGTAGTCGAGCAGGGCCAAGATCAAGACAATCGGAAACGGGGCCAGCCAGATGATCGCCATGAGTACGACGCTGGGTCCGGTCGAGAAAGCGGCAAGCACGAGCAGGCTCAGGAGTAGCTGAAGCATCGGGAGCAGCGCAATGGCCCAGACTTCGATGCTTTGCAGGTTAGGCGAGGTCGTGCCCAACGTTTGATGAGTGCCGCGTCGTCCCGGGTCGGAGGCCGAGATCGGCGACTCGTTCCAGGCGGGCACGAAGGCTGGGGCTCCCGGGGCTGACGCGAACCCGGGCGCGGAACCGTAACTCGGCGCCGAGCCGTAGCCGGGAGCGGACCCAAAGCTCTGCGGGGCAGTCGTATAACCCGCGGCCGCCGACACGGGCGCACCAGTGTCGCCCTGCACGGGGAGCCAGGGCATGCCGGGCTGACTCGAAGTCGCGGCCGCGGCCGCTGCTGCCGCGGCAACAGCGGCGGATTCGGCGGCGGCAGCGTTGGCGGCCGCTTGAGCGTGCATGTCGGCCAAAGCTGCGGCAGCGAATGCATCGGCTGCACTCGTGGCGGCGGCGCCCAACGCTGAGGCTTGCGGGGCAGTCGCCGATGGTGCTGAAGCCGAAGGAACGCTGGGCTGGACGACGGCAGGAGCGTCGTTGACGACCGGAGGTGCGAGTTGGCGAAGCACCGCGGCCGTGGGCTGCTGGATGGGCGGCTCGTCCGCGGCAGGGGAGTCGGCACTGCGACGCGAGCGTCGCGACGGAAGCTCGTCGTCGTCAGCGAACATCGTCGCCGCGGCGGGCTGAGCGGGCATCATCGGCTGCCGAGCGTCTGAGACATGCTCGGTCCACGCGTGATTGTCCCACCAGCGCAGTTGCGGAAGACCCAATGGATCGGGGTACCACCCCGCCGGCACTCGGCCGTACTCGTTGTCAGTCACTTTAGAAAACCCCCATTTGCCGAACCCGAATCCGACAGTTGCATTCTACGGGGCTGACCGACAGCGTGGGGAGGAATCGTCATGCCCCCAGTGCGGGTGTCCCCCGCCCGGGGTACAAAATCGTGGCAGCGGCGGTGAGCCACGCGCGACCCGTCTCTGCGTGGCGTGCGGGAGCCAGCGTCGGTCCGTCGATCCACCGCGGCACGGTGCGCAGACCGTGAAGCGCGCTGAGCACCCAGAGCTCGCAACCGGCGAGGTCTTCAGGCTGAGCATCCGCGTCATCGATTGTCACGCCGGCAGCGCGCTCCGCGTCGATCACGAGGCTTGCAGTGACACTCGGGATGCGCGGCAGTGAGCTGCTCGGGCGCACGAGCGTCTCACCCCGCCACCAGAGAAGCCCGCTGTATGCACCTTCGACGACGCGGCCGCGGGCATCCACGATGATCGCCTCACCCGCCCCGCTTGGCTGTACCGCGACGCGCAGCGCCTGCATGGCGCCGAGGTCCGGGCCCTTCACGAGCGGCTGGGTGCGGGGGTCGTGTGGGGCGGTGGTCACGTCAACCTTGGTGCTCGTTGGGGGAGTCGGGCGCAGGCGCACGCTGAACTGCGTGCCGTCGGATCGCTCGCGAAGTTCTACGCGCGGAAACCAGTCGCCCTCGCGGGGAAGCGCGGCGACGGCGTCTCGCCAAAACGTCTCGCTGTCGTCGCGGTATACGGTCGCAGCGCTAAGAAAGCGGTCGCGGTGCCGTTCGAGACCGCGCACTCGACTGTCGACGACACGCCACGAGTCGGCCACGAGCAGGCGACCCTCGTGTGGGTCGCACCAGTCAAGCGTGACCCATGGTGAGCCGCCGGGCGCATGCCCGGGTCGCCACGGGTGCAATCCCTCAGCAAGCGCGCTCATAGCATTGAGCGTATGCGGCCCGGAGTTCTCGAGCACCCGATCGCGGCGCCGCCGAGCGCCGAGGCGATCTTTCTCGCGCTCGCCGCCGACAGCCCATCTGCCGAGGGGCTCGTGTGGCTCGACTCTGGGCTCGGGGCGCGCACCGGTCGTAGCCTCATCGCGCTCGGCGAGCGGGTGCTCGTCGACGCTGATGCTCCCGTGCTCGCCCAGTTGAGAGGTTCGCGGGCAGCGCTCGTGGTTCCCTCGCAGGCTGGCGGCGAGCCGGTACCGCTGGGGCTCGTCGGGTGGTTCGGCTACGAACTGCGCGACGAGACCATGGGCATGCCCGTTCCGCCCGTGCCGAGCCACCAGCGCGCGGCCTGGCTGCGCGTTGACCGTGGCGTGGCGTTCGACCACATGCGGGGCACCGCTCGACTGCTGGCGCTCGACCCACAGGGCCCGGGGGAGTGGCACGGCGAGCTCGACGACTGGCGACAGAGCATGCTGGCACTGATCGAGCGGGCGGCAGAAGCATCCAGTGTTGTCGTAACGCCACCCACCCCGCTCGGGGTCGTCTCGTGGCGCGACTCCGACGAGCACTATGCCGAGCTTGTGCGCGCGTGCCAGCGATCGATCCGTGACGGCGACGCTTACCAGTTGTGCCTCACGACTCAGGCAAGTGTCTCGACGACCGACGGCTCACCACTTGACCCGATCGAGATATACCGGCGCCTGCGCCGCTCGAGTCCTGCACACCACGGCGCCCTGCTGCGCATCGGCAACACGACACTGCTGAGCGCGAGCCCCGAGACTTTTCTGCGCGTCGCTGACGGGGTCGTGCAGACCCGCCCCATCAAGGGCACGCGCCCGCGCGACGCTGATGCCCAGCGCGATGCCGCGCTCGCCGCCGAACTCGCCGCGAGCGACAAAGAGCAGGCCGAAAACCTCATGATTGTCGACCTCATGCGCAACGACCTGTCACGCATCAGCGAGGTCGGCTCAGTCGTCGTCACGGGCCTACTTGAGGTCGAGAGCTATGCCCACGTGCACCAGCTGGTGAGCACGGTCGAGGGTCGCCTTCGGCCAGGCCTCGATGCGCTGGATGCCGTTGCCGCGTGCCTGCCCGCCGGCTCGATGACCGGCGCACCCAAGCGTCGCGCGATCGAGCTGCTCGCCGGTTTCGAGGCAGCCCCCCGCGGTATCTACTCGGGAGCGTTCGGCTACCTCGGCGCCGACGGTACGGCCGACCTGGCCATGGTCATCCGCAGCATAGTCATCGAAGGCGCGGTTGCGACGATCGGGGCGGGTGGCGGCGTGACGGCGCTGAGTGATCCGGTCGCCGAAGTGGCGGAAATGCGGCTCAAGGCTGCGGCGCTCGTGCGGGCTCTCGTGGGCGACGAAGTGGCCCCGACGACCGAGTAGCCCAAGGCGCACCGGGTAATCTAGGGACTTCGGGCCTGCACGCCCGATGACCCACCCCTGCCACCACCGCACCGATGTGAATAGAGACCCTGACGTGACCGACGAGCTGCCCGACGAGAACGCGTACGACCACGCCCGCATCGAGGCGCACTGGGCGCCGATCTGGGATGCGCTGCAGCCGTTCACCGTTAACGACCCCGCTGACCCCGCTGACCCCGCTGACCCCGCTGACACGAAGCCGCGCAAGTACGTTCTCGACATGTTCCCGTACCCCAGCGGCGACCTGCACATGGGTCATGCCGAGCAATATGCGCTCGGCGACATCGTCGCGCGGTACTGGCGTCAGCAGGGCTTCACGGTGCTGCACCCCATTGGCTGGGACAGCTTCGGCTTGCCGGCCGAGAACGCAGCCATTAAGCGCGGCGCCGACCCTCGGCAGTGGACGTACGACAACATCGCGCAACAGAAGGCCTCGATGAAGCGGTACGCCGCGAGCTTCGACTGGACCCGCGTGCTGCACACGAGCGACCCCGAGTATTACCGCTGGAACCAGTGGCTCTTTTTGAAGATGTACGAGAAGGGCCTGGCGTACCGCAAAGACAGTTGGGTCAACTGGGACCCGGTCGATCAGACCGTGTTGGCGAATGAGCAAGTGCTGCCCGACGGCACGAGCGAGCGCTCCGGCGCCGTCGTTGTGAAGAAGAAGCTCACCCAGTGGTACTTCAAGATCACCGACTACGCCGACCGCCTGCTCGACGATCTCAACCAGCTCGAGGGATCGTGGCCGGCCAAGGTGCTCACGATGCAGCGCAACTGGATCGGCCGCTCGACCGGCGCCGACGTCGATTTTGTCATCGAGGGCCACCACAGCCCGGTGACGGTGTTCACGACCCGACCCGACACTCTGTTCGGTGCAACCTTCATGGTCGTCGCTCCCGATAGTGACCTTGCCGCTGAGCTCGCGGCCGGCTCGACGCCCGAGGTGCGCATGTCGTTTCAGGCATACCTCGAAGAGGCGCAGAAGAAGAGCGAGATCGATCGGCAAGATACCTCGCGCGAAAAGACCGGCGTGTTTCTCGATCGCTGGGCGATCAACCCTGTCAACGGTGAGCGCATCCCTGTCTGGGCCGCGGACTACGTTCTCGCCGACTACGGCCACGGAGCGATCATGGCCGTGCCCGCGCACGACCAGCGCGACCTCGACTTCGCGCTTCGTTACGACCTACCCGTGCGGGTCGTCGTCGATGTCACCGCAGCCGTCACCGGCGCTATTCCTGTGATCACGCCTGAGATGCACGAATCTGGCGACATCCCAACGATCGACCCCGCCGTCTCGGGTGAGGCACTCGCGGGTGATGGCCGCATGATCAACTCGGGTCCGCTCGATGGGCTGAGCAAGTCGAACGCCATCAAGCGGGCGATCGAGTTGCTCGAAGAGCGCGGCACGGGGCGGGCATCCAAGACCTATCGCCTGCGCGACTGGCTCATCAGCCGCCAGCGGTATTGGGGCACGCCGATTCCGATCATGTACACCGACGACGGCACCGAGGTTCCGTTGTCGCTGGATGCCCTGCCGCTCACCCTGCCGTCATCTGAGGGCATCGACATGAAGCCGAAGGGTACTTCGCCCCTGGGCGGCGTCGAAGAGTGGGTCACGACAACCACCCCCGATGGTCGCCCGGCACGCCGCGACACCGACACGATGGACACCTTCGTTGACTCGTCGTGGTATTTCTTGCGCTTCTTGAACCCGACCGACAGCACGAAGGCGTTCGACCCGGCGATGGCCGAGAAGTGGGCCCCGGTCGACCAGTACGTGGGCGGCGTTGAGCACGCGATTTTGCACCTGCTCTACGCGCGCTTCATCACCAAGGTGCTGTTCGACCTCGGGTATGTGACATTCACCGAGCCGTTCAGCGCACTTCTGAATCAGGGCATGGTCGTGCTCAACGGCGCGAAGATGTCGAAGTCGAAGGGCAACATCGTCACCTTCACCGAGGGCGTCGACAGCTTCGGCGTCGATGCCGTGCGACTTACGATGGCGTTCGCTGGCCCGCCCGAAGATGACATCGACTGGGCTGATGTGTCGCCGACGGGCTCGCAGAAGTTCTTAGCGCGCGCGTGGCGTCTTGCCGGTGAGGTTAGTTCGCCCGTCGGGGTCGATCCCGAGACCGGCGATCAGGCTCTTCGGCGCGTGACGCACCGCTTTCTCTCTGAGGTTCCGCCCCTCATGGAGTCGTTCAAGTTCAACGTCGCCGTTGCTCGCACCATGGAGCTCGTCAACGCGATTCGCAAGGCTGTCGACACCGGCCCGGGCGCTGGAGATCCTGCCGTGCGCGAAGCAGTCGAGACCGTGGCTATCGCACTCTCAATTTTCGCGCCGTACACGGCCGAAGACATGTGGCAGAAGCTCGGCCACGGCGATGAGTCGAAAGACCACCTGGTCGCCTTCGCGGGGTGGCGCAAAGCTGACCCCCTGCTGCTCGTCGAAGAATCGGTGACGGCGATCGTGCAGGTTGACGGCAAGGTACGCGATCGGCTCGAGGTGAGCCCCACGATCGGCAACGACGAGCTCGAGGCGCTGGCGCGAGCATCCGAGGCCGTACAGCGTGCGCTCGGCGAGCGGATCATCGGTCAGGTCATCGTGCGCGCGCCGCGGGTCGTCAACATCGCGACCGTCAAGTAGTCGCTCCCGCACCGCCCCCTCTGGCGGTGTGGGCAGGGTGCCGCGGGCTTAGCCTGCCGCGGTGGATCAACCTCCCCGTCGGTCGCTACGCGTGCGCGCCGCGCTCGGCGGTGTTGTCGTACTGGCGCTTCTGGGCATTGGCGCGGCCGTGGTCGGTGCCGTAGTGACACCGGGCGGGCAAACGATCGAGGTTGCCGCCGTCGAGGGCGGCTCCACGTCTGGCGGGTCTGTAGCCGACGACGGGCTCGGCCGGCCCTCGGGGTTAGAGGTCGTCGTGCTTCATGTCGTGGGTGCCGTAGTTGACCCGGGCATTGTCGAGCTGCCGCTCGGCAGTCGCGTTGTTGACGCGATCGCCGCTGCCGGTGGGCCGACCGACGCTGCTGATCTCGCCGGGGTCAACCTGGCGCGCACGCTTGTTGACGGCGAGCAGCTGCGCGTGCCGCAGGTCGGCGAGCTACCCCCCGCGGGCTCCGGCGGGGCCGGTGGGGCCGGCTCGACCGGAGTGGGCGCCGACGGACGCGTCAACATCAACACAGCAGACGTCGCAGCCCTGGAGACCCTGCCGGGCGTCGGCCCGGCCATCGCGAGCCGCATCGTCGCGTGGCGCGAGGAGAACGGTCCATTCCGCAGCGTCGACGAACTCGCCGCAGTAAGCGGCATCGGCGAGAAGACGCTTGACGGCATGCGCGATCAGGCGACGGTGTGAGTAGCCCAGACGGCGGCGCGCAGACCGACGGCGCGCAGACCAACGGCTTGCGGGGCGTGGATGCGCGGCTCGCCCTTCCCGCCCTCGTTGGCTGGCTCACCGCGCTCGTCCTCGTGGGCACTCCCGGCGCTACGGTGCCCGTCGCGGCTGTGGCCCTCGTGGCCCTAGCGCTTGTAGGGGCAGCGCTCCCAAAAGCGGCCTCCTGGGGCGTGAGCTCGCGTGCGCGTCAGTCGCGCGTGGATCGCGGTGACGCGAGTCGGGGCGCCCAAGGTCATACCGCCGTCGGTCGGGCCGGCGCCATTCTTGCGGCGAGCATCCCGAGCCTGATTGCGGTGGCGGTGCTGGCCGTGGCGGTCGCTCTCGCGGCCCCTGCGCGAACGCCTCCCGCACTCGCGCCTGCGTTGCAGGGGGGTGGCACCGTTCTGGTGGTGCTCGAGCTCGAAGAGTCAGTGGTTCCCCCGACAGCGCGCGATGCCGGGCCTGGCGGGTGGGGCGGTATCAGCGCTGATGCGCTCATTGTCGAGGTGGTGACCGATGCTGATGACGAGGCTGGTGCGGTGCGGATGCCGGTGCGGGTGCCGGTGCGGGTGCTGGGCCTCACGGTTGATGAGCGCCTGTCGCTGGGAACTCGGCTCGAAGGGCGGGTGCGGCTGATCGCGCTCGAGGCTGGTGACGATCGGGTAGCGCTCGTGCGGCCGGTCACACTGCTCGAACCGGTCGTCGCCGCTTCGGCGTTGCTCGGGGGAGCAGACGGGTTGCGCGCCGGGTTTCTCGACCTGATGCAGCCGTTCAGCGGCGATGGTGCTGCGCTGCTTCCGGGGCTGGCGATTGGCGACACCACCGCGGTCAGCGACGATCTCGACGCGGCTATGAAGGGCAGCGCGCTGAGCCACTTGACGGCCGTGTCCGGCGCTAATTGTGCGATCGTTGTCGGGCTCGTGCTGGGGCTCGGTGCCCTGGCGCGATGGCCGCGTGCCGTGCGGGTGGGGGCGGCGCTGCTCGCCTTGGGTGGGTTCGTCGTGCTCGTTACCCCTGAGCCGAGCGTGGTGCGCGCTGCGGTCATGGCCGCAGTTGTTCTCCTGGCGCTCTCGAGCGGGCGCCCCGCGCGCGGACTGCCGGTGCTGGGGCTGGCGGTGCTCAGCATCGTCGTGGTTGACCCGTGGATCGCCCGAGAGTACGGCTTCGCGCTCTCCGTGCTGGCGACCGCGGCTCTACTCGTGCTCGCCGGGCCGCTCACCGCGGTGCTCGCGCGCGTACTGCCGGCGCCACTCGCACTCGGCATCGCTGTGCCGCTCGCCGCACAGTTGGCGTGCCAGCCCGTGCTGATACTGCTCGCACCCGAAGTGCCTCTGACGGGAGTCGTGGCAAACGTGCTTGCGGCTCCCGCCGCACCGGTGGCGACGATCGTCGGCATG
>JBBRWT010000075.1:0-9884 GCA_038249035.1 Actinomycetales bacterium | reverse complement strand
CGGGAGGCCGTGCCGTCGCTGTGGCACGCGCATCCAGCGTGGTCTGCTCGGCGACGACCATCTCACCGAGCGCATCACGTGGTTCTGCCCGAGCTGTCAGCGTTGAGCACCAGTGCCCACTGCGCGCGGCCTGGGCCGTGGGCGCCTACCGCTCGGCGATAACGGCAGTCACCCGGCTCGGCCGCCAGGCGACGATGCGCAAGGCGGTCGCGGCCACGAGGGCGATGACCCCGGCGATCACCAGCGGTTGCGCCACCGCTTCGGCGATGCGCGGCACAACGTAAACGCTCGGGTCGTAGATGCCCGATGAGGGTGGCACGCTGAAGGCGAACTCGGCATAGACCGTGAGGGCGAAGCCGGCGAGGGTCGCGATCACACCCACGATCCAGAGCGACCGCAACCACGGATTGCCCGCCACAATGAGCTCGAAAAGCTGCTCGTCGGCCGGCTCGTCGACAACCCTGTCAGCGGTCGAGTCGCTGAGCCGATGGCCGGCAGCCGCCGCGTCCGTCGCGCGGGCACTGCGGCCTGAGACGGGAGCCCGCCCCGTCGGCGATGCGCCGCGCGCGGCAACTCCCTCGTCGACAACGGGTGCGGCGGCGGTTCCGCCGCGCTGAAAGGTCTCGGGATACCGGGGGTCCATACCGCCCGACGATGCCGTTGCCATGGTGCTCCTTCGCTGCCCGGTCGACGCCAGCCTAACCCCGGGCGCCAAGCGTGTCAGGGGGTGCCCGGTACCCTCACAGCATGATCGCCGCCGCGCTGCGCCCTCTCGCCATCGTCGCCGTGGTGGGGCTCATCGGGTCGGTGGATGGCTGCCTGCAGTCGGGGGAGCCCACCGCACCCCTGCAACCGAATGCGACGACCGACGGCACGGGCAGGGTGGTGTCGATCACCGATGGCGACACCCTGCGACTCGAGGTCGACGGCACCGAGCTGCGCGTGCGGCTGATCGGCATCGACACCCCCGAGGTGTACCCCGACGTGGAGTGCTTCGGGCCCGAGGCCGAAGTCGCACTCGCGGCACTCGCGGCGCCCGGCAGCACGATCGGCTTCGCGTATGACCGCGACCCGCGCGACCAGTACGACCGCGAACTCATGTACCTCTTCACCGCCGACGGCACCCTCATCAACCTCGAGCTAGTCGCTCAGGGATACGCCAAGGCCGTGCTGTTCGAACCCAATGACCGCTACTGGAACGACTTGCGGGCGGTCGAGTGGTCGGCCCAGGATGCGGGGCTCGGGCTCTGGGGGCAGTGCTAGCCGGGCGCGCCTAGCTGAGCGGCTCGATCAACTGCGGCCCGTCGCCGCGCAGCGGTGCCACGGGGTGCAGCACGAGTCGCTCGAGCACGGCCTCACTCTCGACGACGACCATGTCGACGAGCGCCTGGTCACCCTCGACGGTCGGGTCAAGCCATTCGTCCCACACCTCGCGCGGCAGCATGACGGGCGCGCGGTCGTGGATGCTCGCGGCCGGCCCGTGCGCATCCCGTGTCAACATCGTTGCCGTCAGCACCCAGGGCGTGGGTTCGGCGCCCTCGGCGAAGGGCGCCCGCCACCACGAGTAGAGACCGGCAAAGGCGAGCTCGCCTGCCTCGGGGTCGGTGATGTAGTGCGGCGTCTTCGTCGTGCCGACCGTGTGCCACTCGTAGTAGCCGTCGGCCGGCAATATCGCCCGCGAGCGCACGACAGCATTCTTGAACGTGTTCTTCTCGCTGACGGTCTCGCTGCGGGCGTTGAACGTCGGGTACTTGGCTGTGAGCTCGGTGGCCCACCGCGGCACGAGCGACCAGCGTGCCGAGGTGACCAAGCGAGCGGGCATCCCGTCGGGATCATCTTTCGGCACGCGGTCAACGACCACTGGCACCTGCTGGGTGGGCGAGATGTTCCAGCTCGGCGGCATCGCCACATCGTCGACCTCATCGGCGTCAAAGTAGGCGCCGAGCTCGTCGCCGCTTTTGGTGTTGGCGTACCGTCCGCACATCAGTGTCCCCTCTCGGCGAGCGCCGCCCGCAGGCGCTCGGCATCTACGCGATAGATGGTGTGCACCTCGTTGTCGATCAATACGACGGGAATCTCGTCCCAGTAACGGGCGTGCAATTCGGTGTCGTCAAGAATCGAGCGCTCAACGAGCACGACGCCCTCACGACCGGTCAGCACCCCCTCGACTGCTGCGCGCGCGTCGTCGCACAAGTGGCAGCCGGGCTTGCCGATGAGCGTGATGGTCAGGGATGTCACACCACCAGCCTAAACACCTGCCTATGCTGGTGGGGATGTCCACCCCCGACAACGACGCCGGTCTCGCCGAGCACACGCCCGCTGCCGTGCCCGTGCTCGCGTTCTTCGACGTGGACAACACACTCGTGCACGGTGCAACCGTGTACCACCTCGGTAAGGCGGCATGGAAGCGCGGTTACGTCGGCTGGCGCGACATCGCTCGGTTCGCCTGGCAGCAAGCGCGCTTTATCTCCGTGGGCGAGAACCACCGCCACCAGTTGAGCGTGCGTGACCGCGCTCTCGAGCTCGTCGCTGGTCACACCGAATCCGAGCTCGAGCAGCTCGCTCATGAGACCTACGAAGAGCGGGTCGAGCCTCTCTTGTTGCCCGCCACGGTGGCCCTCGCCCACGAGCACATGGCGAAAGGCCATGAGGTGTGGTTGATCACCGCGACTCCCCAGGGATTCGCGTCGATGATCGCGCAGAAGCTGGGCCTCAGCGGCGCGATCGGAACGCGCACTGAATCGATCGACGGCGTGTTCACGGGAGCCCTGCTCGGGCACGTCATGCACGGTTCGCACAAGGCCGACGCCGCGGCGCTTCTCGCGAGTGAGCGGGGCGCGCACCTCGCCGACTGCTGGGCGTACAGCGACTCGCGCAACGACATTCCCCTGCTCGAGCTCGTGGGCCACCGCATAGTCGTCAACCCCGACGCGGCTCTACTGCGGTACGCGGCGGCGCGCGGGTGGCCAGTTTTACGCGCTCGGCTTTGAGCATCCAGCACGCCACGAAGCGAATACGAACCCCACGAACCACGAAAGCGCCCGACCAACGAGTCGAGCGCTTCGCACGGGCGGTATGCCCTACTTCTTATTGCGGCGCTGGTGTCGCGTCTTGCGCAAGAGCTTGCGGTGCTTCTTCTTGGCCATCCGCTTGCGGCGCTTCTTGATGACTGAACCCATAAAAATCCTCTGATCGTCAACTGAACGGGAGCAACGGCCCGTTCAGGACCGTGTCATGTACTTCAGTGAGTCTAGCCGACGTCAGCGATGGGCGTCTCGATGGCCGCCGCGACCGCTGACTCGGGGATTCGGAAGCTGCGCCCGAAGCGGATGGCGGGCAGGTCACCGGAGTGCACCATGCGGTACACGGTCATCGTTGAGACACGCATCATGTCAGCCACTTCGGCCACGGTGAGAAACCGCACCTCAGAGAGATCCCGGGCCATCAGCAGTCTTCCCGTCGCTCAGGCGCACAGCGCCCTCGTGGCGAATGTGCACAAAGTTCAGAGTAGGGGCTGGTGTGACTGGTGTAAAGCGGCCCGAACGAGGGGTCAGAGCGCCTCGTCGTGGTTCTTCCACGGCAACCGCTTCGTCACGGCCTCTTGCACGTCGTGCAATTTCTCTTGCGCGCCCTCGATGATCGAGCGGGCTTGATGCGAGGCGTCGGCGGCGACACGCCCGACGGTGCTGCCAGCCCCCGAGACATCGGCCCCCGACCAGGCCGCGAACACCGGCGAGCCGGCCTCAGCTTCGAAATCGGCGCTGAGGAAGGGGATCACCCAGTCTTCGATGGCTTCGAGCGGAGCGCAGTCGACAGCGTAGTAACGGTGCTG
This sequence comes from Actinomycetales bacterium, assembly GCA_038249035.1. Lineage (GTDB taxonomy): Bacteria > Actinomycetota > Actinomycetes > Actinomycetales > Microbacteriaceae > Microcella. The sequence goes on along the minus strand of JBBRWT010000075.1, from coordinate 6,052 downwards.
ACCCTCGTCGCGCACGGTCACGAGTCCGTGGTCGCGCAGCACCTTGAGGTGCTTCGACACCGTGGGCTGAGTGGCGTCCATGCGCTCGACAAGTTCGCCCACACTGAGCTCTCCGGCACCCGACTCACCCCGCAAAGACGAGTCGAGAAGGTGCTGCAAGAGTTCCCGACGGGTAGCGTCGGCGATTACGTCGAAGATGTCGGCCATGACCCCAGGCTAGTCAGCACAGCCCGGGAGTACCATTACAAACGGTCCGCTGGCCGGTGAGGAGCGTCGATGGCCAGGAACAACCGTATCCGCGGCAACCGTCGTGGCGAGCGGGTTAATCCCGTGAAGCGCGCCTGGGCAGCCCTCAGCGATGCGGCGACTGCATCTCCCGCCCGTTTCGCCATTCTCATCTTCACCGGGCTCATTCTCATTACGACTCTGCTACTCACGTTGCCCATCGCGAAGTCGGGTGGTGGGTCGGGGGGCACGCCTCTGGCCGACGCACTCTTTACCGCGGTCTCGGCGGTCTGTGTGACGGGCCTCACCACGGTCGACATGGCAACACACTGGTCACCCTTCGGCAACGTCGTCATCATCCTGGCCATGCAGATTGGTGGAATCGGCGTGCTCACGATGGCGAGCATCCTTGGCCTCATCGTGGCGCGGCGTATCGGCTTGCGCGGAAAACTCATCGCGGCGAGTGACACCAACGCGGCCCGCGTTCACGGTGGGCCGGTCTCTGAGTCGCAAGCGGTGCGGCTGGGCGAGATCGGAGGTCTGCTGTTTACGGTCGCGGCAAGCGCCATCGTCATTGAGCTTGCCATCACCGCCCTCGTTGTGCCCCGTCTGCTGATTGAGGGCTTTGACGTGTGGACCGCGATCTGGCAGGGCTTTTACCTCTCTCTCTCAGCTTTCACCAACACCGGCTTCGTTCCCTTCGCGCCCGGTATGGAGCGCTTCGCGACTGATCCGTGGATGCTCTCGGTGCTCTCGGTCGCGGTGTTTCTCGGCGCCATCGGGTTTCCCGTGATCTTCGCGCTGGGGCGCTGGCTGCGCACGCGCGCCCGGCTCAGCATCCACGCCCGCATCACGCTGCTGACCACGGTCATCCTGATCGCGGTAGGAGCGTTCGCGATCGCGTTGCTCGAGTGGTCGAACGCCGCCACGCTCGGCGGGCAAGACGGGCTAACCCGGCCCATGACGGCCATCTTCACCTCGATCATGTCGCGTTCGGGCGGCTTGAGCACGGTCGATATCGGTGAGATGAACGGCTCTACCCTGCTCGTACTCGACATGCTCATGTTCGTGGGTGGCGGCTCAGCATCCACGGCCGGCGGCATCAAAGTGACCACGCTCGCCGTGCTGTTCTTTGCCGCCGTAGCCGAGGCTCGGGGTGTCGACGACATGGAGGCCTTCGAGCGCCGCATTCCCAACGATGTGCTGCGTCTCGCCGTGAGCGTCACGCTGTGGGGGGCCACCATCGTGGCCACGGCGACGGTCCTCATCTTGCACATCACGAAAGCGCCCCTCGACTTCGTGCTGTTCGACGTGATTTCTGCGTTCGCCACCTGCGGACTGTCGACGGGGCTCACGAGTAACGATCTGCCTGACGCGGCCAAGTACGTTCTCGCGGCCACCATGTGGGCGGGTCGCGTTGGTACAGTGACCCTCGCCGCGGCCCTCGCCGCTAGTCAACGCCGGCAACTGTTTCGCCGGGCAGAAGAGAGGCCCATCGTTGGTTGAGAGAATTCGCCACGACGCTCCCGTGCTCGTCATCGGCCTGGGGCGCTTCGGCGCCGCCACCGCTGGCCAACTGCAGCGTCTCGGCCGCGAAGTGATGGTCATTGACGAAGACCCGGTGCTCGTGCAGAAGTGGGCCGATCGGGTTACCCACGCTGTACAAGCCGATGCTCGCTCACTGGATGCCCTGAGCCAGCTCGGCGCCGACGAGTTCAGCATCGCCGTTGTCGCGACTGGCTCGTCGATCGAATCGAGCGTGCTCATCACCGCGAACCTCGTTGACCTCAAGATTCCGCAGATTTGGTCAAAGGCGATCAGCAAGTCGCACGGCAAGATCTTGGCCCGCATCGGCGCCAACCATGTGATCTACCCCGAGGCTGAGGCGGGGGAGCGTGTCGCCCACCTCGTGTCGGGGCGCATGATCGACTTCATTGAGTTCGACGACGACTTCGTGCTCGTCAAGATGTACCCGCCCAAACCCATTCGCGGGCTCTCGCTCACAGAGTCTCACGTGCGCACCAAGTACAACATCACCGTGGTCGGCGTAAAGAGCCCCGGCAAGCCTTTCACCTACGCCACTGAACACACGGTCGTGTCTAACCACGACCTGATCATCGTCTCGGGCACCGAGGCCGACATCGATCGGTTCGCCTCGCTGGACAACTGAGTCGACGGGCGACGAGCAACGAGGACTATCGAACCTTCGGCCCTCGGTTAGGCGTCTCGGGCGAGTTCGCGCGCGCGGGCGAGCGCGGCCCGCGCGGCCCGCGCGAACAGGTCGTCGAGTCGGGCATCCTGAAGCACCGCGATGGCCCGCTCGGTGGTGCCTTTCGGGCTCGTCACGCGCCGGCGTAGCTCGGCCGGTTCGTCGCCGGTCGCCTCCAGTAGCAAGGCAGCCCCACTGAACGTCTGCTGCACGAGAAGCGCTGCCACGTCGGGCTCGAAGCCCATCGCCTCAGCGGCACGCGTGAACTCTTCGATCAGCAAAAAGACGTAAGCCGGGCCCGAACCGCTAATGGTCGAAAGTGCGTCGATCTGCGCCTCAGGCAACTCGACGACGGTGCCGACCGTGCGAAACAGGTCGTCGGCGAGCGCCAAATGTGCCGCCGTGGCGCGTGAGCCTCCGCTGATACCCGTGACCCCGCGGCCGATGAGCGCGGGAGTGTTGGGCATCGCCCGCACGACCGGGTTCGGCACGACGGCCTGCATGGCCTCGGTCGTGATTCCCGCGGCAACGCTCACCACGAGCGCGTCGGGGTGCACGCTCGAATCCACCTCGGCCAACACCGCCGTGATCTGCCCGGGCTTCACTCCTAGAATCACGAGCCGGGCATCCGACACCGCCCACCGGTTGGCTTCCGAGTCGTGCTCCGTACCCCGCGCCTCGATGCCCTCGGAGCGCAAAGCCGCCGCCGAGGCGTCCGAGCGCGTCGTGGCGCGCAGACGCTCGACCTGAACTCCCGGCTGCCGCAGCCCCCTCAGGATGGCACCGCCCATCGAGCCGGTGCCGAGGATCGCTATGGCGGGAAGAGAGGCGCTCATGCCACGAGTGTAGGTTGGAAGCGAGCCACCACCTGAGGTGAACGGCGCACGAGGGAGGCAGTCATGCAGACATCGGCGATCCGAGAGGTGCTCGTGGCGACGGCGGGCGTGCAGTCTGTCGGAGCGGTCGGCGTGCACGCGGTCGCGCAGGGTGGTCAGCTCGTGACGGCGCGGCTGGGCTTTGGACCCAAGACCCCTGCGGCCGACATCGTGGCCATTATCGAGGCGGCACGGGCTGGCATCCGCGCAATTGCGCCCGAGATGACCGACGTCGTGCTCGAGCCCGAGATCGCCGCTCCGCGCACCGACGCAAACCCGTCGACCGACGTCTTCGTCATCCGCGGCGCCGACTGACGCGAACCACTCGGGGCTTCACTACGCTGTGAGTCGGCACCGTGTCGTGCCTTCAGCCCCCTCGCCTAGGAGACCTCCATGGACGTTCTGCACTCCGTCATCCTCGTCGGCCACTTCGTCGGCCTTGCCGCGGTGGTCGGCCCCTTCCTCATGCAGGCGCGGTGGAAGGGCAAGTACTCGTTCTCAGTGGTGCTGGGCGGGGCGATCACCCAGCTCGTCACCGGCCTGCTCTTGGTCGGGCTCGCCGAGATGGGCGGCGATGACGAAGAGCCGCTGAACTACGCGAAGATCGGCGTGAAGCTAGCGATCGCGGTCATCATCTTTGTCGCAGCACTTCTCGGTTACCTCAAGCAGCGCAAGGCCGTGGGCGGCGGCGGGCGTGAGCTATTGCCCTTCTTCCACGCGGCGGGCGGACTCGCTCTGGTCAACATCGCGCTCGCCGTCTTCTGGTGATGAGTCGCTCCTGCGCCACCGCGACCTCCCGATGAGCACTTCTGGCGGGGGCAAGGCGATCATCGCCGCGCTGCTGGCGAACACTGGCATTGCGATCACGAAGTTCATCGCTTTTCTGTTGTCGGGCTCGAGTGCGATGCTCGCTGAGAGCGTGCACTCGGTGGCCGATGCGGGCAATCAGCTGCTGTTGCTGCTGGGCGGGCGCCGCTCGCGCCGCGAGGCTGACGCCGAGCACCCCTTCGGCTACGGCCGCGTACGCTACGTATACGCGTTCGTCGTCGCGATCATCCTGTTCTCGATCGGTGGCGTCTTCTCGCTCTATGAGGGCGTGAGCAAACTGCAGGATCCGCATCCACTTGAGAACGCCTGGCTGCCGATCGTCGTTCTCGTCATTGCGATGGTGCTCGAGTCGTTCTCGCTGCGTACTGCCGTGCGCGAGTCAAACCATGTGCGCGGAACGCAGGGCTGGATCCAGTTCATCCGCCGCGCGAAGGCTCCCGAGCTGCCAGTGGTGTTGCTCGAAGACGTTGCGGCACTTCTTGGTCTCACGTTCGCTCTGTTCGGAGTGGGTCTCACGATTCTCACAGGTGACGCGATGTGGGATGCGATCGGCACCATCGTGATCGGCGTACTGCTCGTTCTCGTCGCGATCGTGCTGGGCATCGAAACGAAGAGTCTGCTCGTCGGCGAAGGTGCATCGGTCGCTGACGTTCGGGCGATTCGTCAAGCGCTCGGCGACCACAACGCGGTGACATCTGTCGTGCACATGAAGACGCTTTACCTCGGCCCCGACGAACTGCTCGTCGGTGCCAAAGTGGCGTTCGAACCCGGCGCGAGCATTGAGCAGGTCGCGGCCGTCATTGACGAACTCGAGGTCGCGGTGCGCAGCGCGGTGCCGACCGCTCGTGTCATCTACATCGAGCCCGGGCTCGCCGTGGTCAACGCCGTTCGCTAAAGAATTCCGCGAGCAGGGATGCGCACTCCAGCTCGTCGACGCCACCGACCACCTCGGCCACTCGGTGGGGCAGCCGCCGCTCTCGCAGCAGGTCGACGACACTGCCCGCGGCTCCGGCCTTCGCATCCCACGCCCCGAAGACCACGCGGTCGATTCGCGCGGCCAGGATCGCGCCCGCGCAGAGCACGCAGGGTTCGAGGGTGACCACGAGCGAGCATCCGTTCAATTGCCAGTCGCCCCGCGATGTCGCCGCCTGACGCAGCGCGACCACTTCAGCGTGCGCTGTCGGGTCATGGAACTTCTCGCGCTCGTTGCGTCCGCGGCCGATGATGACGCCGGCCTCGTCGAGCACGACTGCGCCGACGGGAACATCAGACGACAGCAGGGCACCTCGGGCCTCGTGAAGTGCGGCCCGCATCGCGTCGCGGTCGCTCGCCGACACCGTCGTCATGACCCGCCCTTCCGTTAGATTGAGCCTATGCGAGTACACGTTGCCGACCACCCCCTGATCACCCACAAGCTCACCGTGCTGCGTGATCAGAACACTCCGTCAGCGACGTTCCGTGCGCTCACCGAAGAACTCGTCACGCTGCTCGCGTACGAAGCCACACGGCAGGTGCGTACGCATGAGGTGACGATCACCACCCCCGTCACCGAGACAGTGGGCCTCGCCATTAGCGAGCCACGCCCGCTCATCGTGCCGATTCTGCGCGCGGGCCTCGGCATGCTCGAGGGAATGGTCAAGCTCGTGCCCAGCGCCGAGGTTGGCTTTCTTGGCATGGTGCGCGACCATGACACCCTCGAGCCGAGCGTCTACGCCGAGCGGCTTCCTGACCACCTCGAGGGCAGGCAGTGCTTCGTGCTCGACCCCATGCTCGCCACGGGCGGCTCGCTGCGCGCAGCGATCGAGTTTATCTTAGCCCGCGGCGCCGACCATGTCACGGCCGTCTGCATTCTCGGGGCTCCCGAAGGCCTCGCCCTGATCGAGAAGGCCACCGCGGGCCGCGACGGCACCAAAGT
>JBBRWT010000074.1:0-9931 GCA_038249035.1 Actinomycetales bacterium | reverse complement strand
GCGCCAGGTGGTCTGCGTGTCGGGCGCCCGCTCCCAGTCGTATTCACTATCGAGAGTGTCCTCGATGAGCTTTTCGTCCCATCGCCAGTAGTCGAAGATGTGAAAGTAGTCCGACTTTGTCGTGAAGCTACGGTAGTACTCGCCCAGCAGAGTGTCAGGAATCGAGCGGTTGAAGTAGCCGGGGCTTTGCACCATCGCCTTGAAGCGCAAGCTCTGGTAGCGCAGTTGCTTCATCGCGCCATGGCTGTAGACGCGCTCTTCAGCGAAGTCGGGCGGAACGCCGAGAAACCCCGACTTGAAGTGAGTGACCTCGAGTGGGTTGATGCCCCAGAGGTTGAGTGAGACGCCCGTCTGTCGCTTAAGTGTCTCGATGTGGCGGAAGAAATGCTTGTCACCGGCGGTAAGCACGCTCAGCATGCCGAGGTGCGGTGACTTCAGCCATGCCTTGAGGTTGCGGCGGATGTAGTCGCGCTTCTTGGTGATGTCGGCCGCGACGATGATGTTCTCGACACCCAGCTTCGCCGACATGCGGCTGACATTGCGGCGGCCCAGGTCGGTGACCATGCCCCAGTCGTAGGTGTAGGTGACCGGCTTCAGTTTGAGCTCGTGGATGATGAGGTGAAGGCCGTACGAGCTGTCGCGACCGCCCGAGAACGGCACAAGAACCTCGTCGCCCGAAGCGCGGCGAAATGGCTTGATGAGCTCGAACAGCTCTTCTTTGGGGCGCGGGTGATTGCGAGGCTTGTAGTTGTGGCAGTAATTGCACACGCCCTGCTCGTCAAAGGCGATGAATGGCATCGTTTCGGGCAGGATGCATCGGGCGCACCGGCGAAAGTTCGGCTTCGGGTAGACCAGCAAGGCTTCTTCTTCTGCCGAGAAACCCAAGCCCGGAACAAGGTTCACCGAGCGGTCTTTCCATTCCGTCACTTCGACGGCATCCTGCTGCAACGGCACGTCAAGGATCACGGCGTCGTCACGAATCTGGCGGATGTTCTCTGCCCCGATTTGTTCGAGGGGGTACCGCTCAGATGAGAAGAGCAACCCCTCGGACTTGTCGCCGACATAGAGACTTCCGTTGTTCGAGAACAGCAGAAGCTTGCCGAGGCGCGGAATGAGCGCGGCGCAGGCGACCACACCCTCGGCGAGACTCAGCACGCGCGCGGCCGCGGTCTCCACTGTGCCGCCGTCTTCGAGGTGTGACGCGATGATGGCCGGAATGATCTCGGTATCGATCTCCAGCTCAGGGCTCTTGCCGAGAACCGACCAGAGCGCTTCATGGTTCACAACGATGCCGTTGTGCAACACGATCACCTGCTCGCGAGAGACGGGCTGGTTATCTGCCGTGCCGTTTGTCACGAGCCGGCTGTGCCCGAAGAAGAGGTTTCCGAGCGGGGGGATGCGCTTGAGAAGCCGGTCAATCGGTTCATCGGCGCGGTAGGCGTGATACGCAGTGGCGTCGTGGATCACCATTCCACTGGAGTCGCGGCCGCGCTGCTGCGCGTGCGTAATGAGAATCTTGGCCGACGAGGAGTCAAGGGCATCCGGGCCGATAAAGCCAAAGATTCCGCACACGTGTTGTTCTCCGATTCCGAGGTAGGGGCCTCTCGGGGCATCATGGTCTGCGGACGCGCAGACCTCACCATGATGCCATGTGTGCTCGCCCCCTCTGACCGGAGTCGGCCTCGGGATTGTCGATGGAGTGTTCCCGATAGGCTTGGACGGTGTCAAACGAACCTTCGAAGCGTGCCCTCATCATGTGCTATTCGGCGGTCGGCAGTGATGCCCGAGTGTCGAACCAAATTCGTTGGCTTGAGGCGGCCGGCTACCGCGTCGACATCCTGAGCCGCGGCCCGGAGCATCCTGACGCCACGGGCAAGCGGTTTACCATCGGTGACCCGCCCGTGCGACTGCTGCGCCTCGGGGTCTACCTGCTGATGCCGCCGCGTTTCCGATTCAGTTTCTATGTCGGGAACGAGTTGCCGACCGCCCAACTCGCAGCCGAGAAATACGACCTGGTTATCGTCAACGATCACCACCTTCTTCCGTGGGTCGTCGAGGCGGCGCCCTCGTTCGCGCGAGGGCCGGTCGTGCTCGACCTGCACGAGGTTTACTCCGGCAATGGGATGAGCTTGGTCTACAAGATTCTCTACGCGCGCTACGACGACTGGCTGCTCACCTTCATCACCCACCCTGCCTTCACGAAGCACCTCACGGTCGCCGAGGGTATCGCCGACCTCTACCGCGACCAGTTCGGAATTGCGCGGCCCGGTGTGATCCGCAACGTCGCGCCCTATCAAGAACTCGAGCCCTCGCCTGTCGACCCTGATCGGATCGTGCTCGTGCACCACGGCTATGCCGCGGTAGAGCGGGGCATCGACATAATGCTCGATGCCCTTATGCTGCTCGAGCCGCGCTTCACCATGGTGCTTATGGTGCTGGGCGACGACCGCTCGCTCGCCCCCCTGCGCAAGCACCCCGCCGTCAAGGCGGGTCGGGCCGTGTTCCGCGAGCCCGTTGGGGTCACCGAGGTTGCCAGTGCCCTCAACGAGTACGACCTCGAGCTGATCTTCTTTCCGCCGCGGTTCCCCAATAACATCTACGCGTTGCCCAACAAGTTCTTCGAGTCGGTGCAGGGCCGACTCGGAGTGGTCATCGGGGAGAGCCCTGAGATCGTCGGATTCGTGCGCGAGCTCGGCCTCGGCATCGTGGTCGAGGGTTGGACGGCCGCCGATCTGGCCCGTGCGCTCAACGCATTGAGCGCCGACGACATCGTCGCCCTAAAACAGGCGTCGAGCCGAGCCGCGTCTGACCTGTCGACGCGCGGCGAAGGCCCGCGCTTCCTCGCCGCGGTCGGAGCCTAGACGGTCGCTTTGCCGATCACGCGGTAGGCAACTCCCGGCCACTGGTCAGCTGAAGACACCCGCCGGCCATCGATGAAGGCTGTCAGACCCGGCAGGTCGGCAGGGCTGAGCGAACGGTACTCCGCGTGGTCGGCTTGCACGACGACCGCGTCGACCGGCTCGCCAAGGTGGTAGGGCGCGAAGCCAAGCTTCTCGAGTTCGTTGTCGGTGTACATCGGGTCGTGCACGAGGGCGGTGGCCCCGCGCCTCGTGAGGGCCTCAACGGCGGGGAAGACGCCCGAGAAGGCAGTCTCTTTCACGCCGCCGCGGTACGACGCGCCAAGCACCGCGACCTTCGCACCGGTCAGGTCGCCGTACGCGCCTTCAAGAAGGCCGATCGTGTAGTCGGGCATGTCTGCATTCGCGGCGCGCGCAGCCGACACGACGGTCGCTTCGGGGTCGGTCCACAGGTAGAGCCTCGGGTAGACGGGGATGCAGTGCCCACCGACCGCGATGCCCGGCTGGTGAATGTGTGAGTACGGTTGCGAGTTCGAGGCCTCGATCACCTGGTACACGTCGATGCCGGCCGTCGAGGCGAATCGGGCGAACTGGTTTGCGAGTCCGATGTTCACGTCGCGGTAGGTGGTTTCAGCCAGCTTGGCGAGTTCGGCCGCCTCAGCACTGCCCAGGTCCCAGACGCCATTGCCGCGCGGCAGGTCGGCGCGCTCGTCGAAGTCGAGCACGGCCCGATAGAACTCCACGGCCTTCGCGGCGCCGCGCTCGGTCAGCCCGCCAACGAGCTTTGGGTACTTGCGCAAGTCGGCGAACACCCGCCCGGTGAGCACGCGCTCGGGTGAGAACACCAGATCAAAGTCGACGCCTTCGGTTAGCCCCGACACCTCCTCGAGCATCGGCTTCCAGCGCGAGCGCGTCGTGCCTACCGGCAGTGTGGTTTCGTACGCCACGAAGGTGCCGGGCGTGAGCACGGCGCCGAGCGAACGCGTCGCGCCGTCCATCCACCCAAAGTCGGGCTCGGCGGTCTGTTCGTCGACGAACAGAGGCACCACGAGCACCACGGCGTCGGCGCCGGGCACCGCGTCGGCATAGTCGGTGGTCGCCCGCAGGCGGCCCGCGGGCACTAGCTCGGCGAGCTTCTCTTGCAGGTGTGCCTCGCCCGGAAACGGCTCAACGCCCTGGTTGATGAGGTCGACGGTGTGCTGCGACACGTCGACGCCAACCACGTCGTGGCCCTTGCTGGCGAACTGCACGGCGAGCGGCAGGCCGATCTTGCCGAGAGCGATGACGGCGATCTTCACGGGGTGCCTCCAGAGTCAGGTGTGCGGGTCTATGCTATTGCCGGATGATCGCGAGGCTCTCGTCGACGACTTGCGTCGCGATCGCCGCCAGCGAAAAGTGCTCAGACGACCAGCGGGCGAGCTCGGCGCGCGCGGGGGGCGGCAGCGGAGCATCCGTTGCCGCGATCATGGCATCGGCCACCGCGCCGGGCTCGTAGGCTACGGCAACGCCGGCGGGCTGCTCGGCCTCGTCGAGAAATTCGATCGTCGGCCCCACTCCGGTGAAGATCACCGGGCAGCCGGCCGCCAGAGACGAGTAGACCTTGGTGGCGAGCGCGTACTCGTTGGCGGGTACGGGGGCAAGGCTCGCCACCGAGACGGTCGCCGCGGCCAGGATCGGCGCGAGGTCGGCGGGCGGGATGGGGCCGTGAAACTCGACCGAGCCCTCGATGCCGAGCTCACGAGCTCGGGTGCGCATGCCGTCGCGTTCTTCACCGTTGCCGTAGAACGCCAGGCGCGCGTCGGGGCGCTGCTGCAGGACGCGGTGCATCGCCTCAATGAATATGCCGGCCCCGTGCCATTCGGAATGCGTGCCGGCGTATATGAACAGCGGCGGGTCGGCGGGCTGTTGGCCGTCGTAGCGGAAGTGCTGGGTGTCGGCCCCGAAGCCGATGGGCACGGCCCGTGTCGTGATGCCGATTGCGCGAAACCGTTCGATGAGCGGCTGGTGGGCCGCGAACAGGGCCGCCGCACCCTGCAGACCCCAGACCTCGACGCGCCGCAGTGTCCCGAGAATCAGGCGGTTGCTGGTAACCAGTTCGGCGGCCTCTGACCAGTAATCTGCGGCCCGCACCACATAGGGGGTGCGCCGCAGCGCCGCGATCGCGCGCACGACGGCCACCGTGGTGGGCGGCGGCTCGACGATGTAGAGGTCGGCCCGCCGTGAGAACAGCATGCGGAAGGCGAGGGGAATGTCAAAGCTCATGTAGCTGAGGTAGCCGCGCACATACTGCTGGCGGTCGCGCTTCACCCGGGTGCGGCGCACGTCGACGCCGGCGGGGTCATCGATCACGGCACCCCGGGGCGGGCGAGCGGTCAGCACGGTCACTTCGGCACCGCGGTCGTGGAACTCTTCGGCCCAGGTGCGCAGAATCGCGGATGCTGCAGAAACCTCCGGCCCGAAGATGCGGGTGGCGATGACCACCCTCATCGGTCGTCGGCGAGCAGGCGTTCGACGAGGGCGTGCTGCACGGCGCGGTCAGGCTCGCTCGAGAGCGCCCGGGCGGCGCGGTCGGCGGCCTGCTTGAAGCCGGTGACGTCGTCGACCGTGATGTCGCGAAGCGCGTCGACCAGCGCATCGGCAGTGGTGTCGGCCGTGATGATGCCCAGGCCGTACTCGCCGATGTGGGCGTCGATCTCGGGCGCGGGGGAGAAGACCAGGCCGAGCCGCGCCTGTACGAAGTCGAAGAACTTGTTCGGCAGGTGGTACAGGTGGCTCAGCGTCTTGAGGGGGTAGAGAAACACTCCCAGGTCGTATTGGTTGAGCACGCTGGGCAGAGTCTCGGGGGGCACGGGGTCATGCACCGTGACCCGCTGCGTCGCGGCCGCCTTCGTGCGAATGACCTCGAGGTGCCCGCCCGGAACCTCGAGCAGATACAGATCTAAGGTGAAGCGGTCGCCCAGGCGATCGACCGCCTCGATGAGTTCGAGGATGTTGCGCTCGGCGTCGGCAGTGCCGCTGTGCACCAGGTGGATCGACTCGGGGTCGACGGGGGTCGGCGTCGCATCTCGAAAGTCGGCGGCGTTGCGCACGATCTCGGTGGCGACGCCGTAGCGCTCGGTATAGAGCCCGGCGAGCCCGGCGCTGACGCTCGTGACGACGGCAGCACGAGGCAGGTATTTCGCGCAGAGGTGTTGCATATAGGGGCCCACCAGAACTCGCCAAACGAAGACGGTGGCGCGCTCTTCGGCCGCCCATTCATGCATGTCGGCTAGCACAGGTGCACCGCCCGCCGCGGCAAAGGCGAGAGGCAACGCCCGGGCGTCGTTCGCCACGACCAGATCGTACGGGCCCGACTCAACCGTCTCTCGGCGAACCGCTTTCTCGCCCGGGGCAGTGAGTTCGACCGCGTTGTGCAGGTGCAGCCCCAACTTCAGCACGCCGAGCGGGGTCTGTGGCAACGACGCCGCGTTCGCGGGCACCTCGATGTGCCGCACGACGCCGTCTGGCGCCGGGCCGTACCCGACGGTGGTGACGTCGCCGTGGTGCCTAAGTACCTCGATCTGCCGCAGCACACGAGAGTCGGCGTGAATGGGAGAAAACGAGACGCAGAGAATGTGTCGGGGCTTCACGGGGGAGTTCATCTTCCCAGATATCGGTGACGGTCGGTGCGAGTCTATAGGGAGCGACTATCGGTGCCACCCACCCACGAGTGCGTAGACTGCCAAGGTCGTAAAGCCCGCGTGAGGAGCCCCGTGAAGCAGGTTCTGTCTCTGTATCGAGACGTCGTGGCGATGCTGCCTCTCGGTGGTAGGCAGTTCGTGTGGAAGTACTCATGGCTGCTGGCGTCGTTGGCCCTCTTTGACGCAGTGGCGCTCGGGCTTCTGGCAGTCGTGCTCGGCCCTGTCGCGCTTGGCTCGCCCGTAGTGCTTCCTTTCGTGGGCGAACTCGACACGATCGGCCTCGTATGGGTGATTCTGACGATTTGCCTGATGCTGATCGCGAAGAGCGTCTTTGCGGTGATCGTGACCTGGTGGGCGACGCGTCGGATGCCTCGGTACGAGGTTGCAATCGGCGATAACCTCCTGCGCTCATACTTGGCGGCACCGTGGCGTGACCGTCTGCGCAAGAATTCGGTCGACATCATGAGGTTCTCTGACAGCGGTATCGACGCTTCAATCAACTCGTTCCTGATGCCGGGTGCGACGCTTCTCGGCGAAGCGGTGACTCTCATTGTGGTGATCGCCACGTTGGCCGTAGTGCAGCCAGTGCTGGCGGTCGCAACCCTGGCATACCTCCTTTTGCTCGGCGGCGTGCTGTTCTTCTGGATCGCGGGGCACGCCCGTAAGGCCGGCGAGGTGAACGTCAACTACACGGTGCGCAGCGCCCGGCTCATCCTGGAAATCATCGCCTCGATGAAAGAGGTGACTCTGCGCAACAAAGAGTCAGAGGTCGCCGACGTCATCAAGCTGGCTCGCACGTCGAGCGTGCAAGCGCGAGCGAACATCCAATTTCTCGGGCAGTTGCCCCGGTTCGCGCTCGAAGCGGGGCTCGTCGGGGGCTTCCTCGTTATCGGCGGCGTGGGGTTCCTGCTCGGCGGAGTGGAACAGGCGATCGTCGCAATTGGCCTTTTCGCCCTAGCCGGGTTCCGGGTGGCCCCCTCGGTCATCCGATTTCAGTCGGTGCTGTCACAGATGATCTCGGCGGCAGAGTTTCCGCGCCAGGTGCTCGTCGAGATCGCCGATGTCGAGCGCGGCCGGGCGGCGTCGAACCCCGGCTGGAAAGAGGTTCCGTCAACGTGGGATCGAATCGTCTTCGACGACGTCACCTTCCAATACTCGCCCGATGCCTTGCCGGCTGTGCGCAACGTTTCTCTCGAGATTCCTTTCGGCTCGACCGTCGCCTTCGTCGGTTCGTCGGGGTCAGGCAAATCGACGATGGTCGACCTGCTACTGAGCCTGCTCGATCCGACCTCGGGCCAGATCTGCATTGGTGACATGCCCCTTCCCGAGGTGCGCACTTCCTGGCGGTCCAGGGTAGGTTACGTGCCGCAAGATGTTGCGTTGTTTGATGCGACGATCGCGCAGAACGTGGCACTGACGTGGGGCGATGACTATGACCCGGCGCGGGTTCAGCACGCGCTCGAGCAGGCACAGCTCTGGGCGCTCGTCTCGGCGCGCGAAGGCGGCATCAACGCGCGTGTCGGGGAGCGCGGGTTGTCGCTCTCAGGCGGCCAGCGCCAGCGACTCGGCATCGCTCGAGCCCTCTACTCGGAACCTCAGGTCCTCGTGATGGATGAAGCGACGAGCGCGCTCGACACGCACACCGAGTCGCAGGTTGTCAGCGCGATCGCGTCGATCGACGCCGACACGACCAAAGTTATCGTCGCTCATCGGCTTGCAACGATCATGAAGTCTGATCGGATTTTCCTCATGATCGACGGCGCAGTAGCGGGAAGTGGAACCTTCGAGGAGCTTGTCGCACGGCATCCCGACTTCGCGAGGCAGGCGCAGCTCGCTGGGCTCGCGTGACCACGGCACGACGGGTGCCCGCTGATAAGATCGAGGGTCGAGCAGCGGGGTCGGGGTGGCGGCCAGCGCACTGCCCCACGTTCACTGCCAGTGCCCCGATACGACGGAGACCAGCTTCATGAGTACGTTCTCGTGGATCATGCCCGCGTACCAGCGATCGGCGCTTGTGATGAGCTATGCCATCAACGGGCTTCGCCGCCGCTCGCTGAAGAAAAGCCCAATCTCGTGGGTCGTCGGCCCCGACGAGTGCGCCTCGATGGTCACGCAGCTTGCCCGTGCTATCCCCGGCTCGTATTCGGTCAACTTCACCGAGCAGACCACCTACGCCACCACGTATGATTTCCGGTTTCGCACCCGCTACGGCTCGCGCTGGCGGTGGCTCGAGCGCAAGCTCGTCGGGCCGATCCTGCTCGGCAGGCTCATGCACCAGGCATCCGGGTTCATCTATGTCGGCTCGACCGGGTTCTTGCTCACCGATTCCGACCGTCGCGAGTTTGAGTTCGCCTACCTGGGTAAGAAGGAAATCCCGATCGTCTGCTACTGGTGCGGCTCCGACATCCGCTCGATTCAGCGGATGCATGAGCTCGAGCGGCAGACCGGCATGCCCAACATCTCTACCTACATGCGCGAGCGCGGACCGATCTACGAGACGCAGGCGTGGGATGACGAGAAGCGTGAGACCGCCGAGGTCGCGAGCCGTCACGCCTCGGCCATGTTCAACAACACCGTCGATCACCTGAGCTACCTCACGATGGGCACCGAGCCCTTTTTGTACTTCTTGCCCGATCACCCGCTGCCGAACCCCGACAAGTTCGACGACCTCTCAAACATCGTCGTGGTGCACGCCACGACCGCGCCCTCGATCAAGGGCACGCCGCTCGTGCGGGCCGCCGTCGCGCAGCTGCGCGAGGAGGGCTACGACTTCGAGTACGTCGAGCTCATCGGGGTGCCGAACGCTACGGTGAAGCACGAGCTGGGTCGCGGCCACATCGCCATGAACCAGTTCTACGGCTTCTCGCCCGCGGTCTTCGGGGTCGAGGCCCTCGCCGCGGGGTGCGTCGTGATGATGAGCGCCGACGAGCACGTCGAGACCGACCTGCCCGCCGGCAGCAACGAATGCTGGGTCGTCACCAAGCACCACGAGGTGTACCGCAACCTCAAGCGCCTCCTCGACGACCCCCCGCAGCTCGCGCCGATCGCCCGGCGCGGCCGCGGGTGGGCCGAGACCTACGCGAGCAGCGCGAGCGCCGGCGTGATGCTGTCGCACACGCTCGATGCCGTGCTCGCCGGCACCTACGAGCCCCCGGCGGTGCGGCAATGACGGGCCGCATTCTGATCGTTGGGCGCGGCACCGCCGGCAAGACGCTCGCGGCCGACGTGCGCCGTCGGGGCGGCGAGGTCGTCGGGTTTCTCGACGACCATGTCGAGGGCGATGACGTTCTCGGCACACTGCGCGATGTCGACGCCGTCGTCGCCGCCGAGGCCATCGACCTCGTCTACTTCGCCATCCCGACCGCCGACTCGGCGAAGGTGCGCGAGTTCATC
>JBBRWT010000073.1:0-10084 GCA_038249035.1 Actinomycetales bacterium | reverse complement strand
GCGGCAGGGATCTCGATCATGACGATGACATTAGTGGTGGCCTACGCCTCGCTGGTGTTCGGGGAGCTCGCGCCCAAGCGACTCGCGCTGCAACGCGCCGAGTCGTTCGCGCTCATCACCGCGCCCGTTCTCGCGGGCTTTGCGGTGGTCGTCAAACCTGTCGTCAGTCTGCTGTCGGGGTCAAGCAACCTCGTTGTGCGGCTTTTCGGAGGTAACCCGCACCAGCGCTCTGAACAGATCAGCGACGAAGAGTTGCGCGAGCTCGTTGACACGCATGACGGCCTGGGCGACGAAGAGCGCGAGATCGTGAGCGACGTCCTGCGTGCCGCCGATCGCACGCTCGCCGAGGTCATGCGCCCCAGGGCCGACATGGTTACCCTTCGCGGTGATCTGAGCCTCGATGAAACGCGACGCTGGGCGCGCGAGCAGCATTACTCGCGGTACCCGGTGTTGCGAGGCAGTGTCGATGAGATCCACAGCTTTGTGCACGTGCGAGACCTGGCCTGGGCGCCGGACGGCACCGATCTCGCGAGCATGGAACGGCAACTGGTGGCTTTGCCGGCGACGGCGCGCATCTTGCCGACCCTCACCCGCATGCGGCGTGACGGCCACCACATCGCGCTGGTGGTTGACGAATACGGCGGGGTCGACGGCATTGTGACGCTTGAAGACATCGTCGAAGAGCTCATTGGCGAGGTCTATGACGAGTACGACGCCACCGAGCGGGCCGAACACACTGGCTCGCAGTCGGCAGTTCTCGTGCCGGGCTCGCTTTCTATCGAAGAGTTCGCGGAGCGCACGGGCGTGGTGGCCGACGATGGTGCCTTCGAGACCATTGCTGGCTTCGTGATTGACCGTCTCGGCCGCATGCCGCAGCCCGGCGACGTGGTCGATACGCCGAACGCCCGGCTCACCGTGCGAGGCGTCGTACGTCGGCGCATCGTGCAGATCGAGGTCGAACAGATCGAGGTCGAGCCGCTCGCCACGTAGGCCCCTACATCGCCGCAGTGGGCTCATGCTGGGTAGCCACCTGTTGCAGTCGCCGCTCGCGGTTAGCCAGGAAGAGCGGAAAAGTAAACGCGATTGCTGTGAGCCCCGAGAACACGATGTAGGCCCACAGGTGCTTCATGCCCAAGCGCCGCCCCTCGATGACGATGAGCACGCACGCGGCGACTGCCATGATGAGCAGGTCCATCGTGAGCGAGCCGACGGCCGGGCCGTTGTTGAACCAGTCGCCGAGAAAGTCGTTCTGCTCGACGATGGCCATGATGTTGTAGGTCCAGGTGCCGATCAGGCCGGCGATGGCGAGAACGAGGAACACGATGGCGCGGGGATTCCAATGACGGGTCATGAGGCCATTGTGCCTGCGGACGCTGGTCTCGACGCCCTCGAATCTCGCACCGCCTTTCGCGAGTGGAGCGCGCGGTCGCCCGAGCAGCGCGCCGACCCACTGCGGTTCGGGATGCTCGCCGCGGCGCTCGGGCTCGATATCGAGCATCCCGCCCCCGCTCTCGGAGTCGTCGGATCGAAAGGCAAAGGCACCACCGTCGCCTACGCCTCGGCGCTGCTGGCCGAGTCGGGGCTGCGCGTCGGCACGGTTTTCAGCCCGGGGCTCGTGAGCAATCGCGACCGACTGCGCGTGAACGGCGCCGTGCTGCCGGTCGACGACTATGTCGCGCTACTCGAGCGCGTCGACGCCGCGCTGCGTGCACTGCCGGCACCGGCTGATGGCTACCTTGCCCCGAGCGGGTTCTTCCTCATGGCGGGGCTCGCGCACTTCGCGGCGATCGGCTGCGAGGCGCTCGTGCTCGAGGCCGGCATCGGGGGCCGGCGCGACGACCTCGGGCGCGTCGGGCTGGTCTGCCTTGCCATGGCGCAGGTCTTTCTCGAGCACACCGAGCTGCTGGGCTCGACGATTGCCGCGATTGCCGACGATAAGGTGGGGGCCGCTCGACCGGGCACACGCTTCGTGAGCTACCTCGCGCAGAGCGATGAGGCCGAGGCGGTCATCCGTCGGCACTGCACTCAGATCGAGGCCGAGCGGATGCGCGTCGACGCGGCCGCGCGCGCTCCGTATGCGGGCGCGGTCGTCGAGGGCCTGACAGGCATGAACGCCGCGCACGGCATGATCGCGGCGCGACGTATGCTGGCCGAGCTGGGGCGACCCGACGCCGACGACCGTCAGGTGCGCGCCGCCGCCGGTCGTGTGCGGTACCCCGGTCGCCTGTCGAGGCACGAGTGGGCGGGCTCGACGGTCTTTGTCGACTCGGCAGTGAGCCGCGACGGGTTCGAGAACGCGCTGCAGCATGTGGAGCGTGAGACCGGTGCTCCGCCGGCACTGACCCTCGTGTCGGTGCCCCGCGAGAAAGACCTCGCCGGGTTTCTGGCGGTCGCCGCGCAACTGGCGGGTCGCGTCGTCTTCGTCGCCCTGGAGCGCGTGCACCTGCACTACCCTCGGCGAGACGAGTGGCCGGGCGAGTGGGCGACCGCCGCCGAGCTGCCCGATCTGCTGCGCGCCGCGCCCGTGGTTCTCGCAATCGGCACGGCGAGCTTCTCGGCCGAGGTGCTGCGGCACTGCGGCGTCGACACCGACCGAATCTTCTGACCCGACCCCTCTGACCCGATCCCTCTGGAGCCTCATGACCGCCCCCGCACCCTTCGGCCTGCTGCTTGATGTCGACGGCCCGATCGCCAGCCCGGTCGAGCGGCGCATCGTCATGGACTCGATCGTGACTGACCTGCTGACGCTCGCCGCGGCGGGCATCCCGATCGCGTTCATCACGGGCCGCAGTGAGGAGTTCATGCGCGAGCAGGTCGTAGCGCGGCTGGTGAGTGCTGGTTCAGATCGTGGCGGTCTGGATGCTCGCTCGCACGTCTTCGGCGTCTTCGAGAAGGGCGGCTGCTGGTCGCCGGTGACCCCGCAAGGGCTCGGCGAGCTCGAGATCGACACTGTCGTCACCGTGCCGGCCGCACTGAAGACCGCCGTCGAGGCTCTGGCGCGCGCGCACTACGCCGACACGATGTTCGTCGACGAGGGCAAGCACGTCATGATCTCGCTCGAGCAACGCACCGATGTGTCGTCGGCGGTCTTTGCCGAGGCTCAGCAGCGCTGCATCGCCGAGATCTCTCAGATCATGGAGCGGCTCGAGGTCGGCCCCGGGTTTCGCATCGATCCCACGATCATTTCGATCGACGTCGAGTCGGTGCTGCTCGACAAAGACCTCGGTGCGGCGCGCGCTCTCGACTGGTTCGACGCCCGAGGGGTGTCGGCGCAGCGCTGGTGGTCGGTTGGCGACTCGCGCTCGGACTACCTGATGGCCGACGCGGTGCACGCGCGGGGCATCCCGGCAGCGCATGTCGATGTGAGACCCGGCGATGGCATGCTCGATCGCCCGTACGACGTGGTCGTTGAGGGTGATCTCATTCACGACTTCGCGGGTGCAGCCTTCTTACGGCGGAGGGTCGCCGAGCTCAGCTGAGCGCGGGCGTTTCAGCGCTGTTCTCTCAGCGCATGCGCGCGTCGTCGACGAGAAAGCGCGCGACCTTGGTGGTCAGCCGGGGGTAGGCGCGTTTCAGGGCTGCGACAGCGGCGTCGGGCTCGGTTTTCGGGTCGATCTTCTGCTTCTTCAGCATCTCGGCTGTCTACGTTCGGGCGCTGGGCGGAACCCCCATGGTGGTCGAGAAGTCGTCGAACATCTGCTGCAGCCGCACGTGTGGGTCTTCGCGATCTCCGATGATTTTGGCGATGAATTCGTTCTGCATGGTTGTCCTCCTGTCGCCTTCCATGTTCTCGAACGCCGGGCGCGAGCGGGGAGGATGCGGAGGAACTGCTCAGGATGCCGTGTCGGGTGCGGACGTTGCGGGAACCGAATCGGCCGTGCCGGACACTACAGGGTATGGACGATGCTCTCGCTGGCCCCGGCGCCGACCGCGACGATTGGTCGCAGGCGCAGCACGGAGCCGGCGAGGCGTTCGGGCGCATCTTCGATCGCCATCGTGACCGCGTCTACCGGCACGTAGTGCGGCTCGTGCCGGTCATGGCCGACGCCGACGATGCTGTGGCGATCACCTTTCTCGAGGCATGGCGCCGTCGAGCGGATGCCCGACTCGTCGACGGCTCGCTGCTGCCGTGGCTGCTCGTCACGGCGACGAAGGTCACCCAGAACCTCACCCGCAGTGCCCGGCGTCACCGTGCCCTGCTCGCGAAGCTGCCGGTCGACGATCACGCGCATGACCACGCCGAGCTTGTCGATGACGGGCCGGCGAGTGCTGCCCTACGCGAACTGCCGCTCGCCGATCGCCACGTGATCACGCTCTGCGTGCTCGAAGGGCTCACCGACCGTGAGGCCGCGCTCGTGCTCAATCTCCCGGTCGGCACCGTGAAGTCCAGACTTTCTCGCGCCAAGCGTCGGCTTGCAGCCCTCGTAGATCCCCCATCAACCCTTCTCTACAGATTGGATAAAGCTCCTCATGATGCCTGAAACTCGTTCTACTTCTTCCTCTCGGACCGCTGCTGTGCGCGCCGAGCTTGTCGCCCAGGTCGCGAAGCCCTCGGCCAGTCGAGTGGGTGCACACACTGGTCGCGTCACACTTGCCGCCGTGCTCGCGTTCTCTCTCGCGGGCGTGGCCACGGGTGGTGCGGTCGCGGCCACTGGCGTGCTGACACCTTCCTCGAGCGTCGTGATCTCTATGGAAGAGATGCAGACGGTCTCCTTTCCGGGTACCGAAATTCTCGGCGCCCCGCTGGTCATCAGCGGCTCGGGTGAGACGGTGGTCGAGCTCGGTCCTCGACCGGACGGTGCGACTGCTCTCTCGCTGTATGTGGGCTGCATCGATGCCGGACGCTACGAGATCGCGATTGACGACCTTTCTGAGTCTTTCGTCGAGTGCGACAAGGGTTCGGGCGACGCAGATTCGCTTGGTGGGTCAAGCTCCCAGCTCGAACTGGGCGCTGAACAACCGCAGACGCTGATCGTGCACGGAGCATCCGCTGATCGCTATGTGGTCTGGGTGGCGTGGTCGGCTCCGCCCGTCACACCTGGTTCTTCGCAGGCGCAGGTCGATGCGCTCGCCGACGGTGTGGTGAAGCGCGAGGAGTATGTGGCTGGCCTCGACCGCTACATCGCCTGCATGGAGGCGAGCGGATGGTCGGTGAATGTGATCGACCGCGAGGCCAAGGTCATCGACTATCGCATCGAAGCCATTGCTGGGGCTGACGATCTGCGCTGCTATGCGGCAGAGTTCGTCAAACTCGACATGGCGTGGCAGATCTCGCAGGAGTAAGTGCGTCGGTCTTACGACTTCCAGAAATACGGAACGATGTGACACGGATTCGTGTTCTTCCGCATTTCTGGAAGTCGGCCTGCAATACACGCGACACGCCGCCCGAATGTCGGTGCAGGTTGCCATATTCGAACGTATGTTCGATCATGGAGAGATGCCCGCACTCGTGCTCTCCGCTGTCGGAGACCCCACCGCCGTTGACGCCCCTGCCGCCGTCAACGCGGTCAGCGGTGCGGCCCGGCTCGAGTCGGTTGATACCGTGCAGGCGCTGCAGGCCCGCATCGACTCCCTGCAGCGCACGCGGCTCGACTCGCGGCTCATGCCCACGCACGAGGCGCTCGCCGACCTGCTGCCCGACGGCGGCCTGCGCGAGGGCGTGACCTACGCCCTGAGCCCCTCAAGCGCGCTCGTCATGGCGCTGCTCGCCGGCCCCTCGCAGGCGGGCTCGTGGTGCGGCGTCGTCGGCATGCCCGAGTTCGGTGTCGAGGCGGCCGAGGGCGTGGGCATCGACCTCGACCGGCTCGTGCTCGTGCCGCATCCGGGTGACGCGTGGCTGACGGTGACGGCGTCCATTGCCGATGCGCTCGGCATCGTCGTCGTGCGCCCCGGCCGAGCGGCCAGCGACGGCGCGATCGCCAAACTCGCGGGGCGCTTACGAGAGCGCGGCTCGACCCTGCTCGTACTCGGGCCCTGGCCCCAGGCCGAAGCCATGATCACTCTCACCGAGAGCCGCTGGTCGGGGCTCGGCGACGGCCACGGGTATCTGAGCGAGCGCGAGGTGACAATCACCGTGAGCGCCAAGCGCGGCGGCCGGCCTCGCAGCGGGCGGCTGATGATGCCGGATGCCGAGCTGGGCATCCGTCGCCTCGATCGCGGCGTCGCGGCTGACCGGGCTCGTGAGCGCTGGCACGACTCCGCTCCGCTCACAGCGAGGCGGGTCGGCTGATGCAGCGCACGCTCGTGCTGTGGGTGCCCGACTGGCCCGTCATCGCGGCCGTGCGCGAGGGGCTGACCGTGGCGGGTGCGCCGATCGCGGTCATGGCGGCCAACCGCGTTATCGCGTGCTCCCCCGCGGCTCGGGCCGAGGGTGTGCGCGCGGGGCAGCGTCGGCGCGAGGCGCAGTCGCTGTGCACCTCGCTCGTCGTCGTGCCGTTTGACGAGGGGCGCGACCACCGACTGTTCGCCCCGCTCATCGACGTCGTCGAAGGGCTCGTCACCGGCGTGCAGGTCGTCAGGCCCGGTCTGCTCGCGCTCGGCGCGCGCGGGCCTGCCCGCTACTACGGCGGCGAGAAAGCCGCCGCGCTCGCACTGCGCGGGGCCGTGCTCGCCGACACGCGCGGCGACGTGCGCATCGGTGTCGCCGACGGCGTCTTCGCCGCTGAACTTGCCGCGCGCACGGTGGCAGCAGCCGGTTCTGATCAGAACAGTGCGGTGCAGATCGTCGCGAGCGGAGCATCCGGCCCCTTTCTTGCCCCGTTCTCGGTCACGACGCTCGGCGATCCCGACCTCGCCACGCTGCTCGGGCGGCTCGGGGTGCGCACGCTCGGCGACTTCGCCGCGCTGCCCGCCGAGGCCGTGCGCGACCGCTTCGGGGCGGCCGGAGCCCATCGGCACGCGCTCGCGGGGGCCTCCGACGCCACGCCGCTCGTGCCCCGCACTCCCCCGCCCGACCTGGAACGCGTGCTCGAGCTCGAGCCTCCGCTCGACCGGGTCGACCAGCTCGCCTTCGCCGTTCGACAGCTCGCCGACGAGCTCGTCGAGACCCTCACGCGGCGGCTGCTCGTCGCCACCGCGATCCGCATCGGGTTTCGTGACGAGCACGGCACCGAGACCGAGCGGGCGTGGCTGCACCCGCGATCGTTCCGCGCGAGCGAGATCGTCGATCGCGTGCGCTGGCAGCTCAGCGGCGAGACACGCACGGCCGGTATGCGTGCCGACGCCGACCGCGGACCCGGACTGCGCTCGGCGATCACCCGCGTGCGCATCGTGCCCGAGAGCGTCGACGACCTCGCCCACCACGAGCCGGGGCTGTGGGGCTCGGCGCCCGACGAGCGCGTGCACCACGCCCTCTCACGCGTGCAGAGCCTACTCGGCCATGAGGCCGTGCTCACCGCTCAGCGCACGGGCGGCCGCACTCTTGCCGAGCGCTCGATGCTCGTGCCCTGGGGTGACCGTGCCGTCATGACTCGCCCGGTCGAGCGGCCCTGGCCCGGAGCCTTGCCGCAGCCGGCGCCCGCCACTGTATTCCCGTCGCGGCATGCGGTCACGGTCGTCGACGCGCGAGGAGAAGAGGTCGGCATCGATGACCGGATGCGGCTCTCATCCGCCCCCGCCGGGTTCGCCCCTGCCGCGGGCGGAACCACTCGGCCCGTGACCTCGTGGGCGGGGCCGTGGCCGCTCGATGAGCAGTGGTGGAGCATCCGTCGCCGGCGACTGCACCGGCTGCAAGTGGTCGATGAGGCGGGCGTCGCTTGGCTGCTCGTGCTCGAGGGCAGCAGCTGGTGGGCCGAGGCACGCTATGACTGAGCCGGCAGCACTACGGCGCGTAGTGGTACCGGCACTGGGCGATGCGAATCTCGTCACCCACGACTTTGTAGATCAGCCGGTGCTCGTCGGTGATACGACGCGACCAATAGCCATGAAAGCCGTGTTTAAGAGCCTCGGGCTTGCCGATTCCAGCGTGGGGAGAAGACTCAGCGCCGTTGCGCGCGATGTCTTTCAGCAGCGCGTTGATGCGTTTCACGATCTTGCGGTCGGTCGTCTGCCAGTAGAGGTAGTCCTCCCATGCGGCGCGTGACCAGACGAGCGTCACTCGCTCAGCTCGTGCGGCTCACCTCGGCCCGCTTCGAGCTCGTCGATCGCGCCGAGCAGCCGGCGGGCGTTCTCGGGGCTGCGCAACAGGTAGGCGGTCTCTTTCAACGACTCGTAGTCGTCGAGGGCCACCAGGACCACGGGGTCTTTTCCGGCACGCGTGATGACGATCTCTTCGCGGTCGTCGAGCACCGCGTCGAGGGCTGCGGCGTAGTTCGCGCGCGATTCCGAATAGCTCATGGTCTTCATTGTGGCCTCCGTACAGAAAATTGTACGCGAGTTCTCCCCAGGACGCATGAGCGACTCAAAGCGAGGCCGCGCTGATGGCCGGCTGGCACAACCCGCCGATTCCGTGGAGCGAGTTCGAGCGCAACCTACGCGAGGGCAGTCGCCCCGGCTCGAGCCCGCCGCTCGGGGGTGATGCGGGCGACTCCCCCGCGTGGTCGCACAAGCGCGGGCCCTATCAGCGGGCCGGCATCGAGCAGCCCGACCCCGCCACAGTCGTGCCCTACGCCGAGCTACACGCGCACTCCAGCTTCAGCTTTCTCGACGGCGCCTCGAGCCCCGAAGAGCTACTCGAAGAGGCCGCTAGGCTCGGGCTGACCGGCCTTGCCATGACCGACCACGACGGGTTCTACGGCGTCGTACGCATGGCCGAAGCCGCCGAGCCCTATGGCATCACCACGGTGTTCGGCGCCGAGCTGTCGCTCGACCTCACCGGGCCGCAGCAGGGCGTGCCCGACCCCGAGGGCACGCACCTGCTCGTGCTCGCGCGCGGGCAGGCCGGCTACCATCGCCTCGCCGCCGCCATCACCGACGCGCAACTCACGGGCGCCGAGAAGGGCCGCCCGGTGTACGACCTCGACGTGCTCGCCGAGCACGCAGGCCGCGGCGGTGACGCCACGAGCGGCGACCACTGGATGATCCTCACCGGCTGCCGCAAGGGCGCCGTGCGGTCGGCCTTGGAGGGTCGCGACACGCGCAGGGCGGGTAACGACGGTGCGGCCTCGGATGGCGTCGCCCGCGCGCGGCCGACGCGCGCCCACATCGCCGCGGCGGGCGCCGAGCTCGACGCGCTCGTCGACCGGTTCGGAGCATCCAATGTCACTGTCGAGCTCTTCGACCACGGCCGCCCCCTCGACACCGTGCACAATGACGTACTCGCCGCCCTTGCCGCCGAGCGCGGGCTGCCGATCGTCGCGACGGGCGCCGTGCACTATGCGACTCCGGCGCGGTACCCGCTCGCCACCGCGTTCGCTGCCCTGCGCGCGCGCCGCAGCCTCGACGACATGCAGGGCTGGCTACCGGCGGCCGGCACCTCGCACCTGCGCAGCGGTGCCGAGATGCAACGGTTGTTCGCGCGGTACCCCGGTGCCGTGGCACACAGCGTTGAGCTCGCGACCGAGCTCGGCTTCAGCCTGCGGCAGGCCAAGCCGAATCTGCCGAAGCAACAGGTGCCAGAAGGCCACACCCCGATGAGCTGGCTACGTGAACTGGTGTGGCAGGCCGTGCCGCACAAGTACCCCGACGCGAGTGACGCCGACCGCGCCCGCATCGCGCGCGAGCTCGACGTCATCGAGCTCAAAGATTTTCCCGGCTACTTCCTCATCGTGCACGACATTGTGCAGTACGCCCGCTCCCGCGGCATCCTCTGCCAGGGCCGCGGCTCGGCCGCGAACTCGGCCGTCTGCTACCTGCTCGACATCACGGCCGTCGACTCCATCGGCTACCAGCTGCCCTTCGAGCGCTTTCTCTCGTCCCTGCGCGACGAAGAACCCGACATCGACGTCGACTTCGACTCCGATCGGCGCGAAGAAGTGATTCAGTACGTGTTCACCAAGTACGGCCGCCGCAACGCCGCGCAGGTCGCCAACGTCATCTCGTATCGGCCCAAAAACGCCGTGCGCGATATGGCCCGCGCGCTCGGCTACAGCACCGGCCAGCAAGATGCCTGGAGCAGACAGGTCGAGCGGTGGGGCGCCGTGCTCTC
>JBBRWT010000072.1:0-10203 GCA_038249035.1 Actinomycetales bacterium | reverse complement strand
TCAGTGGATCAAGCTCTCGGTGAAGACCGCACCGCGACCGCTCGCGCGCACAGCAACATCGCCCTCATCAAATATTGGGGAAAGCGCGATGCCGAACTGAATACTCCCGCCGTCGGCTCGATCTCTCTCACCCTCGACGCGCTGTCGACCGACACCCGGGTCACCTTTCGTTCTGGGCTGCAACAGGACGAGTTCTGGCTGGCCGAAACCCGCACAGATGCCACGAGGGTCAGCAAGCTGCTCGACATCGTTCGCGACAGTGCCGGTCTCGGCAGCCGGGCTGTGGTCGAATCGACGAATAACTTTCCGACAGCCGCGGGGCTCGCCTCGTCGGCATCCGGATTCGCAGCGCTCGCGCTCGCGGCCAGTGCTGCCGCCGGGCTATCGCTCGATACCCGTGAGCTGTCAATTCTCGCCCGCCGCGGCTCCGGGTCTGCTGCTCGTTCGCTGTTCGGCGGCATCGTCGAATTGCATGCCGGAAACCGCCCGGACGGCCTAGACAGCTTCGCCGAGCCTGTACTCGCGCCTGATGTCTGGCCGCTGACCGTCGTGGTCGCCATCACCGAACTCGGTCAGAAGAGCGTGAATTCGACGACGGGAATGGGCGGAAGCGCACTGACCTCGCCGTTTTACCCGGCCTGGGTCGAGACCGGCGAAGACGACCTCGCGGCCATGCGGCTCGCCATCGCGAGCCGCGACTTCGAGCAGCTCGGGCAGCTCGCCGAGTACAGCTGCCTCAAGCTGCACGGTCTCATGATGTCGACTCGCCCCGCGCTGCTGTACTGGAACGCGGGCACGATGGCGGCGATGCAGGCCGTGCTTGAGATGCGTACCAGCGGTATCCCGGTCTACTTCACCATAGACGCCGGCCCCCAGGTGAAGGCTCTGTGCCTGCCCGAGCACGCCCGCACGGTTGCGGATGCTTTGGGCCGGGTCATCGGCGTGCACGAAACCAGAACCAGCGCGCTTGGTGGCGGCGCACGACTGCTGTCATGACGATCGCTGACGCGACAACCGTCGTGGCGTCGGCGCCGGGCAAGCTGTTTCTGCTCGGCGAATATGCGGTGTTGGATGGCGCACCGGCGCTACTGATCGCCGTTGATCGCCGCGTCACCGTCACCGTCGCACCCTCGCCTGACGACCGTTGGCACCTCAGCACGCCCGGACTGAGCACGCCCGGACTCGACGCGCACGCCCTCACACTCGAGGCCGACGGAAGTATCCCTGCGGGCTTCGACGCACCCACACGCGAACGACTGCACGTTTTCGACGCCGTGCGAAAGGCGGTGCGCTGCACGAGCGCCCTCTCGATCAGCATCGACAGCACGGCATTCTTCGCCGCGGGGCACAAGCTGGGGCTGGGATCGAGCGCGGCAGTTGCCACGGCACTCACCGCAGCCCTCTCGGTTGCTGCCGGGCGCTCGCCGAGCCGGGAAGAAATCCGGATTCTCGCCACAGACGCCCACCGATCCGCGCAGCGCGGTACGGGGAGCGGTGGGGATGTCGCCTCCAGCACTTATGGCGGCCTCATCGGCTATGTGCGCGATACGGCGCCGACGTCGCTGGTCTGGCCGCACGAGCTGGAGATCATGGCCGTCGTCACCGGCACGGGCAGCAGCACGACGAACCTGGTCGGCAGGGTCGCAGAGTACGCGGCACGAGACCCCGCCCATTACCGCGTAGACATCGCACGCCTTGCCGCGCTCGCGCATCAGGCACAGGATGCTGTGGGCTCTTCCGAAGACTTCCTGCGTCTCGCATCCGACTACTTCGATGCGCTCGTTGAACTTGACGCGCACGCCGGTGCGGGCATCGTCAGCGAACACCATCGGCGACTGCACGAACTTGCGGCCGACCTCGGCGGCGTTTTCAAGACATCCGGTGCGGGCGGCGGAGACGTCGGCCTGGTGTTCTCGAAGAGAGGAGAATCGGCCGCGCAGCTGGCCGCAGCTTTTGCCCACGCAGGCGCAGAGGCCGTACCGTTGAGTTTTGGCGCAAGCGGGGTCACGATCACGTCGAGCACCGCCACCGCCACCGCACAAGTCACACACAGAATGAGGGACGGGTCTACATCGTGAAATCCTCCCGCATACCCCGGTTCTATCAGCTGGGGGTAGAGGAGCGTCTGCGGCTGCTCTACGAGCGCGGGGTGCTCAGCGATGATGACTATCGCGCGCTGGCGACGGGAACCTACATTCTCGATCCCAGCACCGCCGACCGACTCACCGAGAACGTCATCGGCGTCTTCTCCATGCCGCTCGGGCTCGGGCTGAACTTTCAGATCAACGCGCGCGATTACCTCGTACCGATGGTCGTTGAGGAGCCGTCAATCATCGCCGCCGTCAGTTCTGCCGCGCGGCTGGTACGTCTCGACGGCGGCTTCACGAGCGTCGCAGATGAGCCGATGCTGATCGGCCAGATCCAGGTCGTTGATGTGGCGGACGCGGCTGGAGCGCGGCAGGCCCTGCTGGCTCGCAAGAGTGAGCTGCTCGATCTCGCCAACGCACCGCATCCGAACATGCTGGCTCGTGGCGGCGGAGCCAAAGACGTCGAGGTGTTTCTGCGTGGGCAGACGGCGGCGAACGGCGAACTGCTCGTCGTGCATCTCATCGTGGACAGCCGGGATGCCATGGGCGCGAACCTGGTGAACACCATGTGCGAGGCGGTCGCGCCGCTCGTGGAGCAGATCAGTGGCGGGCGGGTGTTTCTGCGCATCCTCTCGAATCTCACCGACCGCGCGATGGTGCGGGCGCACTGCGTGATTCCGATGGCCCGCCTCGCCTCGGGCGATTTCTCTGCAGAGCAGGTGCGCGACGGCATCGTGCTCGCGGCCGAGTTCGCCGCGATGGACCCGTATCGCGCGACCACCCACAACAAGGGCATCATGAACGGCATCGACGCCGTCGCCATCGCTACCGGCAACGACTGGCGCGCGATCGAAGCAGCCGCACATGCTTATGCCGCGAGCAGCGGGCACTACGCACCGCTGACGAGCTGGACGGCGGATGACGCGGGCAACCTGGTCGGAGAGATCGAGCTGCCGCTCAAAGTGGGCACTGTTGGCGGGCAGGTGGAATCAAACCCTGCCGTGCGCATCGCACACTCCATTCTCGGTGTGAACAGCGCGGCCGAACTGGCGGAGGTGATGGCAGCGGTGGGGCTGGCCCAGAACTTTGGTGCGCTGAGGGCGCTCTCTACTGACGGAATCCAGCCCGGCCACATGCGCCTGCATGCCCGCAGTGTCGCGGTCGCCGCCGGTGCGACGGGCGCACGCTTCGAGGAGGTCGTTAAACGCCTGGTCGCGAGTGGCGACATCAAAGTCTGGAAGGCTCGGCACATTCTGGACGTGTTGGAAGGCCGGATCGCCGATACCGGGTCGATTGGCGCGGTGCCCACCGCCAGCACCCCGGTGCAGACTGTCGTCGCGATGCCAGAACCCGCTCCGGCAGAACACGGTGCCAGTTTCGGCTACGGCAAGATCATCCTGCTCGGGGAGCATTCGGTGGTCTACGGCCGTCACGCCATCGCTGCGCCGATCGGTCTCGCCATTCGCGCCGAGGTGACCCGCCAGGAGTATGGACGGGAATTGGTCATCGCCCGCTGGGATACGGATGCCTCGTACGACCCGATCGGCGCGGGACTTGCGGAGCAGGTGACCGCCCTCATCGCTGAGCGTCTCGGCCTCGCCGGCAAGGGCATGCGTGTCGACGTCTTTCCAGACCTACCTCGGGCGAGCGGCCTGGGTGCCTGCCGCCCTCGCTGTGGCGATCATCCGTGCCATGGCTGACCGTTTTGGGCGGCCGATCACCGACGATGAGGTGTCGAGTCTCGCGTTTGACTGCGAACGCATCGTGCATGGAACACCGTCGGGCATCGACAACACGCTCGCCACGTTCGGGCGCGCCATCCTGTTCCGCAACGTGGACACCGCACCGGATGCTGCGGCACCCGAGATCGCCGACATCGTCACGCCTCGCCCGATCCAGATCGTGATTGGCCTCACCGGCAAGCGTTCACTCACCTCACACACCGTCGGTATGGTGCGTGCCGCGTGGGAGAAGAATCCTGCCAGGTACGAAGCGATCTTCTCCCAGATCGACGAGTTGGTGCTGGCCGGTGTCGGCGCACTGCGCCGCGGTGATCTCGCGGAACTCGGTGAGCTGATGAACATGAATCATGGGCTACTCGGTGCCCTGCAGGTCTCGAGCCCAGAACTCGAGACGCTGGTGGGTGTCGCCCGGCAAGCGGGGGCGCTCGGGGCAAAGCTCACCGGTGGCGGCGGTGGTGGCGCGATGATCGCGGTCACCGAACCCGGCGCCGCTGAATCGGTCGGTGCTGCCATGAGCCAGGCGGGATTTGTGACCTATCTCACCGAGATTCGCTGAGATCCGCTGCCTTCGTAGCCTGCGCAGCTTTCGGCGGCTAGGCGTGCGAATGCCCGCGCGGGTGCTCAGCGCAGTTGCGCGAGCGCGACCCCGGCGGCCTTCCAGCCGCCCATGCCGTGTGCGCCGCCGCCGGGCAGGGTCGACGACGAGCACAAGAACAGCCCCGGCACGGGCGTGGCCCACGGCGTGAGCGAGAGTGACGGGCGGGCGGCGAGCTGGCACCAGTCGGTGGCTCCGCCGCCGATGTCGCCGCCGACGAGGTTCGCGTTCCACGCTTCTAGTGCTGCCGGGCCCATGACGTGGCGCGCGAGTACGCGGTCGCGAAAGCCGGGGGCGACGCGCTCGAGTTGGGCCTCGATCGCGGGTAGGGCATCCATAGGGCTACCGTTTGGAACTCGGCAATAGGCCCACAGGGTGTGCTTGCCCGCAGGGGCGCGGGTGGGGTCGGCCACACTGGCCTGCACGGCGAGCACCCACGGATCATCGACGTGGCGACCACGGGCGGCTTCGCGCTCGGTGCGGGCAACCTGCTCGGCGGTGCCGATGTGCACGGTTCCGGCGCCGGCCAGAGCGGGGTCTGCCCACGGCACCGGACCGTCGAGGGCCCAGTCGACCTTGAAGACGCCGGCCCCGTATCGCCAGCGGTTGAGGCGTCGTGCGTAGCGCGGCGGTAACCGATCGCCGGCGATCGCCACGACCTGCCGCGGGGTCAGGTCGAGCAGTACGATGCGCGCCGCGGGCAACTCGTCGAGCGAGGTCACGCGGTGGCTCGTGCGCACCTCGCCGCCGAGCGTGAGTAGTCGGGCGACGAGGGCGTCGGCGACCGACTGCGAGCCTCCGCGGGCTACGGGCCAGCCGACGCCATGGGCGAGGCCGCCGAGCATGAGACCGATGCCCGTCGTGAGTGGCTGGCTGAGCGGCACGGCCGCGTGGGCGGCGAGCCCCGAGAAGAGGGCCCGCGCGGGCTCGTCACGAAAGATCGTGCGCGCGACGGCGGTGGCCGGCCACAGCCCCCGCGCTCCAAACCCGAACAGCTCGCGCGGGGCGCGCGGCGGTAGGGCGGTCGGGTCGAGCACCGAGGCCGCGAGGCCTGGCCAGTTCGCGGAGAGGCGCGCGAGCATCCCGCGCCAGGCACGACCGTCGCGACCGAGACCGGCGGCCGTCTCATCAACCGAGCGGTGCAGTAGCGCCGATTGCCCTGGCGCGTAGGCGTGCCCGAGCGGTAGCGGTGGATGCACGAGCTCAAGCCCGCCGTGCCCCAGCCCCTCGCGCCCGAGCCCTTCACGCCCGGGCCCTTCACGCCCTAGGTCGAGTGCCCGGAACGCCGGCGAGGCCAGCGCAAGCGCGTGCACCGTCGCGCCCAGGTCGTGCACGAACCCGGGCAGGGTCAGTTGCTCGCTGCGCAAGCCGCCGCCGGCGCGCTCGGTTGCTTCGAGTACGAGCACCCGCAGCCCTGCCTCCGCAAGCCGCACGGCAGCGACCAACCCGTTCGGCCCTGCGCCGACGACGACGGCGTCGACCTCTGGCGAGGTCGGGCGTGCGCCGCGAGAGGTCATGCGTTGATCTTGCCCTGCTCGCCTGCCGTTCTGCTGTCGTTCGCGCCACCACGCGCTGACCCCCTACTCTGGCGGTGACAACTCAGGAGGCTCTCATGGCACGTGGTGCAACAGTTCAGCAGGGCGCGACGTGGGGCTTCTTCGGCCTGCTCGCCTACATCGGCGCGGCGGTCTACTTCGTCGGGCAGGGCGACGGCAGCTTCTGGGGTGTCATCGTCGGCCTGTTGCAGGCAATCGTCTGGCCCGCCTACGCCGTGTTCTCGGGGCTGACCGCGCTCGGCGCTTGACACTGGTCAGCACGGCATGACGATCATCGGCTCACTTGAGCTCGCCCCGGCCGCCGCGCACCCCGAGCTGCTCGCCGAGCCCGTTCGTGCTTTTCTCGAGCAACACCCCTACGACCGCGTGCTCGTGGGCGCGATCGACGCCGAGCTCGCCGACACGGCCGCGTTTTGCGCGCACTACGGCATTGCGCCAGAACAGGCGGCCAACTGTGTCGTCGTCGAAGCCAAGCGCGGCGAGACTCGCACCCTCGTCGCCTGCATGATTATGGCCAGTGATCGCATCGACGTCAATGGGGCGGTGCGCCGGATGCTCGACGCACGCCGGGCATCCTTCGCGCCCCTCGATGCGGTGATCGAGGCAACCGGCATGGAGTACGGCGGCGTCACGCCGCTCGGCCTGCCGCCCGAGTGGATGATTCTCGTGGATGAGGCCGTCGCGGCGACTGGGCCGCTCATCGTGGGCGCGGGCATTCGCGGGGCGAAGCTACTCGTGACGGGGGAGTACCTCGCGGCGCTGCCCGGCGCACGCGTCGCGCCGATCGCTCAGCGCGGCTAACACCCAGCACGGTGAGCGCCCCGCATGCTGAACACCCAGCGCGGCGGAGGCTAGAGCGAGTAGTCGACGACGGCGCGGTCGCTGATGACGGTGCCGATCCAGGTGGCAACCTCGAGGTGTGCGGGGTGCACTTGGTACGCCTCAAGCGCGGCGTTGTCGTTGTGTTCTGACACGAGGGCGACATCCCAGTGCCCATCAACGAGCCCAAGGTCACGATCAACGCGAATGCTCTGGATGCCCGCAATCTCGGTCTCGAGCGCTTCGAGCCGCTCGGCAATGCCGTGGGCGTCGTCGCGGCGCTGCACGTCATCGTCGGCGGCCAGGCGAAACAGCACAATGTGACGAATCATGCTCTCACTATAGAGAGGAGCGGCGGCTCTTTGCGGTGGCCTCGGCGGGGGTCTCGGCGTGCGCGGTAAGCACTCCGGTTCGGGAGGCTTCCAAAAATGCGGAAGTTACCGAGAGTGATTCGCAGACTTCCGCATTTCTGGAAGTGTCGGCGGGGCAGGTCACGCTCCCGAGCCGTAGATCGTCGACCTTGGTGCTCAGCAGGCGGGATGCCGCACGCCGTACCCTGGAGGGGTGAATATTGCACTGCGGACCCTTGCCCTGACCTCCGCTGAGGTCGAGTCCGTACGCGCGCAGTTCCCGATCCTGTCGCGCGAGGTGAACGGGCATCCACCCGCCTATCTCGACTCGGCTGCGACCTCACAAAAGCCGAACCGCGTCATCGAGGCCGAGAGCACGTTCTACCGTGAGTCGAACGCAGCCGTGCATCGCGGCGCCCACACGCTTGCTGGCGAGGCCACCGAATTGTATGAGGATGCTCGCCGCACCGTCGCCGCCTTTCTCGCCGTCGACGAGAACGAGGTCGTCTTCACGAGCCATGCGACCGAAGCGCTCAACCTCGTCGCCTACGCGCTGGGCAATGCGAGCATCGGTCGTGGCGCGGGTGCAAACCCGACCGCCGCGCCCTACGCGCTCGGCCCGGGCGACGAGATCGTCACGACCGAACTTGAGCACCACGCCAACCTGATCCCCTGGCAAGAGCTAGCTGCGCGCACCGGCGCGACCCTGCGCTACATTCCCGTGCTCGACCATGGCGGGCTCGACCTTGAGGCGGCGGCGCACATTATCGGCGAGCGCACTCGCGTGCTCACGATCACCCACGTGTCGAACGTCACCGGCGTCATCACTCCGCTCGAGGCGCTCGTGCCATTGGCCCGCGCAGTCGGCGCCCTCGTCGTGCTCGATGCGTGTCAGTCGGCTCCGCACCTGACCCTGCGCCCCCGCGAGCTCGACGTCGACTTTGCCGTGTTCAGCGGCCACAAGCTCTACGGACCGACCGGCATTGGCGTGCTCTACGGCCGCGCCGCGCTGCTCGACGCGCTGCCGCCGTTCCTTTACGGCGGCTCGATGATCACGACCGTCACCATGGAGCGGGCCGAATACCTGCCGAGCCCTCAGCGGTTCGAGCCCGGAACCCCGCGTATCGCCCAAGCGGTCGGGCTCGCCGAGGCGGTGCGCTTCGTCGAGGAGATCGGCCTCGACCGCATCGCCGCGACCGAACACGCCCTGACGGCGCGACTGTTGCACGGGCTCGCGCGCATCCCGGGCATTCGCGTGCTCGGTGCCGAGAACTCGGCCCCGCGAGTGGGGCTCGCGAGCATTGTCGTTGACGGAGTGCACGCCCACGACGCCGGGCAAGTGCTCGACGGGGCGGGCATTGCCGTACGCGTTGGCCACCACTGCGCGCAGCCGCTGCATCGGCGCTTCGGCGTCACCGCAAGCCTGCGCATCAGCGCGGGTGTCTACACGACCGCCGACGAGATTGATCGGGCGCTTGAGGCAGTGGCGAGCATCCGGCCATTCTTTGGTCTTGCCGACGATGCCACCGCGGAGGCCGCGCAGCCGTGAGTGGGCTCGAACAGCTCTACCAGCAGATTATTCTCGACCACTCGAAGCACCCGCACGGTGTGGGCCTTGAGCTCGGAGAAACGACGAGCCACCAGCGCAACCCCGTCTGCGGTGACGAGATCACCCTGGCCCTCCGCTGGGATGCTGCGCACGAGCACGTCGAGGCCGTCGCGTGGGAAGGCGCCGGATGCTCGATCTCGCAGGCGAGCGCCTCGCTGCTCGCGACCCTCGCCGAAGAGTCGGTGGCTGAGGGCGAGGCGTGGACGCCCGAGCAGCTCACGACGCTCATCGACGAGTTTCGCGAGGCACTGCGCTCGCGCGGTGCGATCCAGCTCGGCGAAGAGCGCTTCGGAGACGCAGCCGCACTGAGCGGTGTCTCGAAGTACGTCGCGCGAGTGAAGTGCGCGATGCTCGCGTGGGTCGCCGCCGAAGACCTGCTCGCTCGTCGCGGCGCGTGACGCCGCTCACTGAGGCCGACTACAATCCTTCGAGCACCCACAGCGGAATCTGCCGTTCCGTCTTTAGCTGGTAGTCGGCGTAGTCGGGCCAGACCGCGCACGCGCGCTGCCACCACAGCGCACGCTCGTCGCCGTCGAGAAGTCGAGCGCGGTAGTCGCGCTTGTCGGCCATGTCGTGCAACTCGCAGTGCGACTGCGCCAGCAAGTTGAGGTGCCAGACCGGGTTCTCGGGGGCGCCACCCTTCGAGGCGACCACCACGTAGTCGCCGTCGTGCTCGACGCGCATGAGCGCCGTTTTGCGCAGCATCCCCGTTTTAGCCCCGACCGTGGTGAGCACGATGATGGGCCGCCCACGCAGGTCGTTGCCCTCGACGCCGTTCGTACGCTCATAGAGCTCGGCCTGCTCGCGGGCCCAGGTTGAGGTGCTCGGTGCGTACTCTCCGGTCAGCGGCATAGTTTGAGGCTAGTGCGCGCGGCGGCGCTCTTGGCGTGTCGCGGCATGACGTCGTAGTGTCGGCGCTCGAACGTATGTTCTAACGCAGACCAACGATTATGCGCCGGGCCGGAGCGCACGCACCCCCAGAAAGTGAGACTGCCGTGCCGGCCCCCGCTCATTCTTTTCCCGCGCCCGACGACCTCTCGTCTGACGACCCCATCGCCATCGTCTGGGCTGACTCTGACGGCCGCCCCCTGCGCTTGGTGTGGGCAGGCGCGCGCTGGCGCGTCACCGACCGGCCGACCGTGATCACAGAGCCGGTGTCGTGGTGGCGCCGCATCGACGTGGATGCCCACGCCCTCGACATCGCCCCTCGCGAGTGCACCGGCTGGCGCTTTCAGGCCACCGCTGACGACGGCCGCAGCTGCGTGCTCGACGTGCGTGATGAGGGAGACCCGGCGCGCTGGTTCGTCGTGAAAGTTTACGACTGATTGGTCGTCGTACTTGCTTCGGGGTTGGCCGCGGTCGCCGCCATGCGTGCGCGGCGCCGGACACCCTGCACGATCAGAAGCACGACGAGACCGATCAGCCCGAGAACGATGAGCCAGGGC
>JBBRWT010000071.1:0-10223 GCA_038249035.1 Actinomycetales bacterium | reverse complement strand
CCTCGCTCACGCGCGCGCCCGTGGCGTACATCAACTCGAGCAAGGCGCGGTCGCGCAACGCGATCGGCTCATCGCCGCTACACGCCTCAAGTAACCGCTCTACGTCGTTGATGCTGATCGCTTTCGGCAAACGGCGGGGTTGCTTCGGAGGGCGCTGCTCGGCCGACACATCGCGCGGGGTGAGCCCCTCCTCGGTAAGAAAACCGTGCCAACCGCGAACGCTCGACAACATGCGTGCCGCGCTCGAGGCTGCGACTCCTACAGTGCCGTCGTCGGGAGCGCGCATAGCGACGACGAACGCCGCCACGTCGGCCTCAGTGATTGCCGCCAGCTCTTCGATGCCGCGCGCCTCTAGGTGCACGACGTACCGTGCCAGGTCGCGGCGGTAGGCGGCGACAGTGTTCACCGAACGCCCGCGCTCGAGCGCGATGTGTCGCAGGTAACGCTCGACCCCTCGCTCAAGCACCGGTGATGTCGCGTCAACCCGGTCCGCGGCGCTGCCACTCGGCGTGTCACTGCCTGCCATCGGCGTGTCGCCGTCGACACCGGGGCGGGGCGACACCGATCAGCCCCGCGAGCGTCGGGCGTGCTCGGCCAACACCGCGGCCATGAAGATGCCGTTGTGCACGCGGCCGGCGAGCACAGCATCCACGGCCTCATCGAGCGCGACCCAGCGCACGACGATGTCGGCCTCTTCCGAGTCGCGCGCGAAAACCTCGGGCGCTGCCGACAGCTGAGTCGCTCGAAAGACGTGGATGACCTCGTCAGACCCGCCCGGCGAGGTGTGCATCGTGATGAGCAGCTGCCAGTCGCCCGCCGCGAGGTCGGCCTCTTCAGCCAGCTCGCGCTGCGCGGCCTCAAGCGGCGGTTCGCCCTCAACGTCGAGCAAGCCCGCCGGAAGCTCCCAATTGCGCAACTGAATCGGGTGCCGGTACTGCTGGATCGTCAGAATGCGATCCTGCGCGTCAACCGCCAGAACGGCCACGGCGCCGGGATGCTCCGTGAACTCACGCACGAGTTCGCCCCCGCCGTAGGCGAAGCGTTCGCGGCGAATGTCCCACACTTTGCCCGCGA
Source organism: Actinomycetales bacterium (assembly GCA_038249035.1). GTDB lineage: Bacteria > Actinomycetota > Actinomycetes > Actinomycetales > Microbacteriaceae > Microcella. The sequence continues at coordinate 9,149 of JBBRWT010000071.1, read as the reverse complement.
AAGCCACGTCGCTGTCGAGCACCTCGACCGCAAAGCCCGCGTCGTGCAAGCCTGCGTCGTGCAAGCCTGCGTCGTGCGAGCCGGCGTCGTGCAAGCCCTCATCGTGCAACGGCTCGCTCACTCGGCCGAACCCGCCTCATCGTCGAACAACTTCGACGCCTGCTGGCGCTCAATGGCCGCCTCGATGAGGCCGCGAAACAACGGGTGCGCCTTGGTTGGCCGCGAGCGCAACTCGGGGTGCGCTTGCGTGGCCACGTAAAACGGGTGTACCTCACGCGGTAGCTCGACGTACTCGACGAGCGAGCCGTCGGGGCTCGTACCCGAGAACACCAGGCCGGCAGCCGCGATCTGCTCGCGGTAGGCGTTGTTTACCTCGTAGCGGTGGCGGTGACGCTCGTGCGAGACGGGCGCGCCATACAGCTATTCGACGATCGAACCCGGCGCGAGCGCCGCCTCGTACGAGCCCAGCCGCATGGTGCCGCCCAGGTCTCCCCCGGCGATGATGTCAACCTGCTCGGCCATCGTTGCAATGACCGGAAACTCGGTGTCGGGGTCGAATTCGGTACTGGATGCCCCCGGCAAGCCCGCGACATCGCGCGCGTACTCGATGACCATGCACTGCAGCCCAAGGCACAGCCCGAGCACGGGGATGCGGTTTTCGCGGGCGAACCGCAAAGCGCCGAGCTTGCCCTCAATACCGCGCACACCGAAGCCTCCCGGCACGCAGATGCCGTCGAGGTCGGCCAGGTTCTTCGCGGCCCCCTCGTGTGTCTCGCACTCGTCACTCGCGATCCACCGGATGCTGACCTTCGCCTGGTGCGCAAAACCGCCGGCGCGCAGGGCCTCGGTCACGCTCAGGTAGGCGTCGGGCAAGTCGATGTACTTGCCCACGAGGCCGATCGTCACCTCACGCTTGGGCTCGTGTACGGCGGTGAGCAGGTCTTTCCACCGATCCCACTTCACCTCACCGGCGGTGTGCAGGTCGAGCTGGTCGATGATGTACGCGTCGAGGCCTTGGCTGTGCAGCATCGAGGGGATGTCGTAGATCGAGGGAACATCCACCGCATTGACGACGGCGGCCTCCTCGACGTCGCACATCAACGCGATCTTGCGGCGGTTGGCGCTGATCACCGGCCGGTCGCTGCGCAGCACGAGTGCGTCAGGCTGAATGCCGATCGAGCGCAGCATGGCGACAGAGTGCTGAGTCGGCTTGGTCTTCTGCTCGCCGCTCGCACCCATGAACGGTACGAGGCTGACATGCACGAAGAAGATGTTCTTGCGCCCAAGCTCGTGGCGCACCTGGCGCGCGGCCTCAATGAACGGCTGTGACTCAATGTCGCCGACCGTGCCACCGATCTCGGTGATGATCACGTCGGGCTGCGGTTCATCTTCAGCCTGCAGGCGCATGCGGCGCTTGATCTCGTCGGTGATGTGCGGAATCACCTGCACCGTGTCGCCGAGGTACCCGCCGCGGCGCTCGCGCGCGATCACGTCAGAGTAGATCTGGCCCGTCGTCACGTTCGCAGCCTGGGTGAGGTTGATGTCGAGAAAGCGCTCGTAGTGGCCGATGTCGAGGTCGGTCTCGGCGCCATCGTCGGTCACGAAGACCTCGCCATGCTGAAACGGGTTCATGGTTCCCGGATCAACGTTGAGGTATGGGTCAAGCTTTTGCATGACGACGCGCAGGCCCCGCGCCGTGAGCAGGTTGCCGAGGCTTGCGGCCGTGAGGCCCTTGCCGAGAGATGAGACCACGCCTCCGGTCACGAAGATGTGCTTGGTGATCCGCCCGGTCGACCCGGAATCTGAAGTGTCCGCCACGGGGTTCCATGCTATCCGACGCGAGGGTCGCTCGCTCTCGACGCGCGGTGCGCGTACCCTCACATCCATGACCAATACTCTGCGTGATCGCTTCGCGCGGCGATGGGGCGCGGCTGCAGCAATCGCCCTCACCACGGCCCTGGCCGTCTCCGGATGCTCCTCCCCGCAGCCCAGCATCAGCGAGACGGTGCCCGGCCTACCCTCGGGCGTTACGCTCACCGACGTCGAGCAGCAGGGCGACCAGCCCGTCGCCGTGTGGACCGACAATCGGGTCACCCTCACGATCGTCACCTGGGGGTCATCGAGCTGCCCGCCGGTGCCCACCTCACTCGTGGCCGAGTCGGAAGCGTCGCTGGAGCTGCGGTTTGCGGCTCCGACCGACCAGGCCTGCACCGCTGACTACGCGCCGACCAGCCATGTCTTCACGACGCCCGATGGTTCCAGCATTGGCGCGGTACAGCTCGACATCGTCTTCGAGGCTCGCGCCGACGACCAGCCGCGCGAGGTCACTGTTCCGATTCGCGACCCTGAATAGTCGCGGCCGCCACGGCTAGCCCCCGCTGACCAGTCTTGGCCGGTCGACCTCAGCCGGCCGACCTCAGCCGGCTCAGCTCAGCCGGCCCCAAGCCCGCCCGGCTCAGCTCAGCCAGCCCCAAGCCCGCCCGACTCAGCTCAGCCAGCCCCAAGCCCGCCCCGCTCAGCCGACGAGCTCGCGTGCCGTCTCGATCAACTCGCGCGCGTGGGTGAGCCCCGACTCACTGTCGGGCAGCCCGCTGAGTAGTCGCGCCATTTCGGCAATGCGTTCGTCGCCATGAAGTTGCTGCACGCTCGAGGCCGTGACAGAACCGTCGCTGTCTTTCACGACCCGCAGGTGATTTGTCGCAAACGCGGCGACCTGCGCGAGGTGCGTCACGACAATGACTTGCGCCGTTTGCGCGAGGCGCGCGAGGCGCCGCCCGATTTCGATGGCGCTGGCGCCGCCGACACCGGCATCCACTTCGTCGAAGACGAACGTCGGCACCGGGTCGGTCGCCGCGATGACGACCTCGAGTGCGAGCATGACGCGCGAAAGCTCGCCGCCAGAAGCGCCACGGCCCAGCGGGCGCGGCTCGGCGCCGGGGTGCGGTTGCAGCAGAATCGCGACGATATCGCGCCCGCTCGCCGTGTACTCGTCGCGCTGGGTCACCTCGACGGTAATGCGTGCCGAGCCCATGGCGAGCGCTGCGAGCTCGCCCGTGACGCGTTCGGATAACCGGATGCCCGCGACGCGACGCAGATCGCTGACGCGGTCGGCGAGCAGCATGACGCGGCCCCGGTCGGCATCGACTTCAGCGCGCAACGACTCGATGCGGTCGGTGTCATGGTCGAGCTCCAACAACCGGCCGCTGCCGGAGTCGAGATAATCGATGACCTCGTCAAGCGAAGGGCCATACTTGCGCATCGCCACGGCGAGCTCGGCGCGGCGCTCTTGTACTGTCTCGAGCTCGCGCCCGCCGTCGCTGTCGAGCGAAGCGAGATACGACGACAGTTGCGTGGCGAGTTCGCCCACGACGAAGCCAGCATTCGCAATGGCTTCACCGATCGGCACGAGTTCGGGATCGTGGCCCGACACGCGGTCGATCGTACGGCGGGCGCTGTCGAGCAGCGAGAGGGCATCCCGCGCCTCATCGAGACTCTCGCTTGAAATGAGGTCGTGCGCCTGCGCGGCAGCGAGCCGCAGATCTTCGATGTTTGTCAGCCGGTCGGCCCGCTCGGCGAGCTCGACATCTTCACCCCGACGCGGAGCGGCGGCCTCAATCTCAGTCATAGCGATGCGCAGATCGTCAGCCTCGCGCGCACGTCGGTCACGCTCGGCGACGAGCACGTCAAGTTCGGCTTGCGCGTCGTTCCACCGGCGAAACACCTCTTGATAGTCGCCCACCACAGCCGCGAGTTCCGGACCAGCAAACCGGTCGAGCGCCTCTCGCTGGGCTGTGGCCGATTTCAAGCGAATCTGGTCACTTTGGCCGTGCACCACGACGAGTTGCTGGCCAATCTCGTTGAGCACACCGATCGGCGTCGAGCGACCCCCGACCACCGCTCGAGAGCGGCCCTCTTGCGAAATCGAGCGACTGAGAATCAGCGCGCCGCCGTCGAGGTCTCCTCCGGCGTCACGCACACGATCGGCCACAGTGCCGTGCTCATCGATGTGCCAGTGGCCCTCGACGAGTGCTTGCCCCGAACCCGAGCGGATCGCACCGGTGTCGGCACGATCACCCAGCAGTAGTCCGAGCGCCGTCACGACCATCGTTTTGCCCGCTCCCGTCTCGCCCGTGAGGGCCGTGAAGCCCGGACCCAGCGGCAGTCGCGCCTCGCCGATAACCCCGAGATGGCGAATGGAGATCTCTTCGATCACGCGCCGCGGCCCTCCTCGTCGACGGGACCCCGCCAGCCGTGCACCGGCAGAGCGAACTTGTTGACGAGCCGGTCAGTGAACGGGCCCGGATGCAGGCGCGCGAGTCGCACGGGCGTCGACGATCGGCGGGCCACGACGCGGGCGCCACGCGGCAGATCAACGGCACGGCGGCCGTCGCACCACAGCACGCCGACGCCTTGCGTGCGGTCGAGCACCTCGACGGCGAGAGAGCTATTGGGGCCGACAACGATTGGTCGTGCGAAGAGCGCGTGCGCGCTGAGTGGCACCAGGAGCAGGGCGTCAAGGCTCGGCCACACGATGGGCCCGCCTGCCGAGAATGCGTAGGCCGTCGAGCCGGTCGGGGTCGACATGACAACGCCGTCACACCCGAAGCTCGAGAGCGGGCGGCCATCGACCTCGATGACGACCTCAAGCATCCGTTCTCGACTGGCCTTCTCGACGGTGGCCTCGTTCAACGCCCACGTCTCGTAGATGATCTCGGTACCCAGTTTTACGCGAACAGCGAGTGTCATTCGCTCTTCGACGAGGTAGTCGCGCTCGAGCGCCCGAGCGACCGCCGAGGTGAGGTCGTCACGCTCGCTCTCAGCGAGAAAACCGACGTGGCCGAGGTTGATGCCGAGCAACGGGGCCGAACCGCCGCGCGCCAACTCGGCTGCGCGAAGAATCGTTCCGTCACCGCCGAGAACGATGACGAGCTCGATCTCTCCGACCTCGACATCGTGGCCGAGCACCAGCAGCTCACCCTCGCCGGTCGCGACGCGAAGGTCGTCGTGCGACTCGTCGTCGACCACGGGGCGCACACCTGCTGCGCGCAGCAACCGCACCACGTCGACGGCTGCTGCCAACGACTCGGCTCGCCCGGTATGGGCGACGACGAGGATGCATCGGTCGGTCACGATGATCCCTTCTCAGGGCGGTCGGCAGGGCGGTCGGCAGGGCGGGATCGGTCAGGCATCGGACGGGTTGCAACTGGCGTGAGCGCGAGCTCCGCCGCGCGCCCCCTCCATTCTGTCGGATGCACCCCGACACCCGGTCGAAAAACGACCAGATATTCATGGTTTCCGCCGGTTCCGATAATCGGGGAGGAGAGCAACTCGCTCGCGTTGAGCCCCAGGTCGCTCGCGGCCCACAGCACCGCCATGATCGCGTCTTCGCGCACGGCGGCATCGCGCACAATGCCCTCACGAATTCCCTGCCGGCCCGCCTCGAACTGCGGCTTGATCAGCACAACCATCGGCACGTCCGTGCCGACGGTGTCGACGATCGCCGGCAACACCAACGTCAGCGAGATGAAGCTCAGGTCGCCCACCACAATGTCGGGGCGCTCGGCAACACCGCTCACCGTCGCAAGACGCTGGGCCGTCAACGCGCGTGCGTTCTCCCCCTCGACGACCACCACGCGGGTGTCGGCGCGCAGCTCGGGCGCGAGTTGTCCGTGCCCGACATCGAGCGCGATTACCTGGCGCGCACCGCGTTCGAGCAGCACTTGAGTGAAGCCGCCCGTCGAGGCTCCGAGGTCAAGAGCCAGCATCCCATGCACGTCGATCGCTGCCGCATCGAGAGCGGCAATCAGCTTGAGTGCCGCCCGGCTGACGTAGCGGTCGTCACCGTCAACCACGATCTCGGCTGTCACGGCAACGGGATGCGCAGGCTTAACGATCGCGCGCCCGTCAACCGTCACGCGTCCGGCTTCGATGGCGGCACGAGCGGCCGTTCGAGATCGCGCGAGACCGCCGTGCACGAGCGCGAGGTCAAGCCGCAGGGGGCCACCGTCGGACGCAGCGGACTCGCGCACGTCGGGCACGGTCGACTCGGGCACGGTCGGCTCGGGCACTGTCGGCTCGGGCACTGTCGGCTCGGGCACGACGGACTCTGAAGTCGTCACGCCGAACGGCCGGTGTCGCCGGCGGTCGCCTCGAGTTGCTGGTGCAGCTCGTCGTGCAACTGCCGAAAAGCTGCCGCGCGATCGCTCAGCGGCCGCTCATCGATGAGGGCCAGGCGCGACAGCAGAGCCTCGTCAGGCTCGGTGGCGAACTCACCCTCGGTCATGGTCACGAGGATACCGCGAGCTCCATGAGCTGTTCATCGACATCGAGCCCGTAGATCTGTAGCCCAGATGCGTAGATGGCCGCGGCTCCCGCGCGCAACAAGTCAAGCGAGTCGTTGCCAGCCCGAGCCACGCGCACGACGTGCTGCTTGATACGCACCACCGCGTGACCGACCTCGACCGTGCGCACACCGTCGGCATCCACCTCACTCGTGATCGTTGGGTAGGGGGTGAACAGCTCCCGCAGGTCGCCCAAGATGTAGTCGGGCTGCATCGTCGGCGGGGCCGCGAGCGCTTGCTTGGCGCGATCGATACCCGTCAGCACGAGCGCTGTCGCGAGCCCCGCGCGCTTGCCGCCCATGATGTCGGTGTCGAGCCGGTCGCCCACGACGAGCGGATTCGTCGCGCCGAACCGCTCGCTCGCCACATCGAAGATGGCTGTCTCGGGCTTGCCTGCGAACACGGGCAATCGCCCGACCGCCAAGTGCACGGCCGACACGAGCGTGCCGTTGCCGGGGGCAATTCCGCGGGCGACGGGAATGGTCCAGTCGGTGTTCGTCGCGACCAAGGGAATGCCGGTGTGGAGAGCGAACGAGGCCTCAGCCAGGTGCACCCAGCCGACATCCGGTGCGAAGCCCTGGATGACCGCCGCCGGGTGATCGTCGGCCGAACGCGTGACGCGGAAGCCGGCAGCTTCGACCTCGCTCACGAGCCCGTCGCCTCCCACCACGAGGATCAGTGCGCCAGGCTCAACGATCGTAGCCAGAACGCGCACAGCCGCCTGCGGGCTCGTGACAACATCACTCGCAGCCACATCGAGGCCGAACTGGCGCAGGTGGGCCGCGACCGACTCGTCAGTGCGCGACGCGTTGTTGGTGATGTAACCCACGCGCACGCTGTGGGCGGCTCGCGTAATGCTGTCAACCGCGTACGGAATAGCACCCTCACCGGCGTACACGACGCCGTCGAGGTCGAGCAGCAGAGCATCTCTTCCCGTCAACGGGGTCGAGAGACCCCTACCGAGCGCCATCGCCCTCAACCGGCTCGGCGCCATCGGCGAGCGGTGGCCCGTGGGGGTTGTTGTCGCTGTCGCTCCCGTCGCTGTCGCTGCCGTCGCTGTCGCTGTTGTCGCTGTTATCGTCATCGAGCTCGATGATCTGGATCGTCTCATCACCCTCGTCAGACTCTGCCGCCGCGAGCGCTGCTGCCGCGACATCCGCGCGATCTGCCCATTCGTTAGCCTCAGCCGTGCGACCCAGTTCATCGAGCACGATGGCGTAGGTATCGAATAGGCCCGGGCTATAGCTGAATGCCGTGCTGGCGTCGAGCTGCGGTATCTCCAGCTCAGTCAACGCTGCTTCGGTCTGACCGAGATCGAGACGCGCTCCCGACATCGCGATCGCTAACTCGACGCGTGTAGCGACGCTCAGAGTGCGTCGATCAACCGAACGGCCCAGTTCGAGGGCCTTCTCGGGGCGGCCGAGGCCGCGCTCGCTGTCGACCATCAGAGGGAGCTGCTCGTTCGACCCCGAAATGCGACGATACGTGCGCAGCTCACGCAAAGCGAGCGCGAAGTCGCCCGTTGCGTAGGCCGTAATCGCGAGGGTTTCGCGCGTCAGCGCGATTCGACCGGCACGGCGTGCGGCCGCCTGCGCGTGCCGGTGAGCAAGCGCCGGATCGTTGTCGATGAGCATCCCCGCCATCACGAGATGTTGAGCGACGCGATCGGCATTCTCCTTCGCCAGGGTCTTCAACTCATTGCGCGCAATGCGGTCGAGCTCTTTGCCCGTGACTTCTTCGGGCACAATGGGGTCGTCGTGCCGGGGACGGTCGTTGTCTCCCTCAGGCCGATTAGGCCGTTCGGGGCGACCAGCACCGGCCGGGCGGGCGCCGCGGTACCCGGTGCCCTCACGTCGCTGCCCAAAGGGAGCGCCGTCGCGGCGCGGGGCGCCGTCGCGGCGAGGGGCGCCATCGCGGCGCGGGGCGCCATCACGTTTGGGGGCACCGTCGCGCTTAGGACCAGCACCGTCACGTCTCGGCCCGTCGTCGCGCTTGGGCGCTCCGCTGCGTGGCGGGCGATCGTCGCGCGCAGGTCGATCGGGGCGTTCGGCCATGTTGACTCCTGGAAATCAATGAACTGGTGCGTTAACGCGAAATGGCCACCCATTGCTGGGTGGCCATTTCACAAAGAAGTCCGGCGGTGTCCTACTCTCCCACGAGGTCACCCTCGCAGTACCATCGGCGCAGAAGGTCTTAGCTTCCGGGTTCGGAATGTAACCGGGCGTTTCCCCTTCGCTATGGCCGCCGAAACACTATTGATTTATCAATCGTTTACGGACAGACATGCTCAAGCATCATTTCTGATGTTTAGTGTCTGTGCGTAGTTCTCGACCGTAAATCGAGAACCACAAAGTGGACGCGGGCAACATACTCATTTCCCCTGAGGGGTGTGTTGTCAAGTTATCGGCTTATTAGTACAGGTCAGCTGCGAGGGTCTTTAGTCCCCTCTTCCACATCCTGCCTATCAACCCAGTAATCTGGCTGGGAGCCTCTCGCCCGAAGGCATGGAAGTCTCATCTTGAGGCCGGCTTCCCGCTTAGATGCTTTCAGCGGTTATCCATCCCGAACGTAGCTAATCAGCGGTGCTCCTGGCGGAACAACTGACACACCAGAGGTTCGTCCAACCCGGTCCTCTCGTACTAGGGTCAGATCCTCTCAAACTTCCTACGCGCGCAGCGGATAGGGACCGAACTGTCTCACGACGTTCTAAACCCAGCTCGCGTACCGCTTTAATGGGCGAACAGCCCAACCCTTGGGACCTACTCCAGCCCCAGGATGCGACGAGCCGACATCGAGGTGCCAAACCAT
>JBBRWT010000070.1:0-10308 GCA_038249035.1 Actinomycetales bacterium | reverse complement strand
GCGATCGAGGCCGGGCTCGACACGGTGGCGATCACCGATCATGACTCGACCGCGGGGTGGGATGAAGCCGTCGCCGCTGCTGCGGGCACCGGCATGCAGGTCATTCGCGGCATCGAGCTGAGCACCCGACACGAGTGGCGTAGCGTGCACGTGCTCGGCTACCTTTTTGACCCGAACGACACCGCCATTGTGCGCGAAACCGCCCGAACTCGTGACGATCGCCTGAACCGCGCAGAGCGCATGGTGGCGCGGCTGTCAGAAGACTATGACGTGTCGTGGGACGACGTGCTCGCGCAGAGCGGCGGCGTCTCGATCGGCCGCCCGCACATCGCCGACGCGCTCGTCGCGCGCGGCATCGTGCCCAATCGAAGCGCGGCCTTCGAATCGATCTTGCACTTCTCGGGCGGCTACTACCTGCCACACGAGGCGCCCACCGTGCTCGATGGCGTGCGGATGATCGCCGAGGCCGGCGGCGCCCCCGTGCTCGCTCATCCCGCCACGCGCGGCCGCGAGACTGTCGTCGATGGCGACGATCTCGCCCGCCTGGTCGAGGCCGGACTCGTGGGCCTTGAGGTCGGCCATCGCGAGAACACGACTGACGGCCGCGCGCGACTGATAGAGCTCGCACAGCAGTTCGACCTGGTCATGACGGGGTCGAGTGACTACCACGGCGAGGGCAAACCCAACCGTCTGGCCGAAAACACGACGACGCCCGAGGCGCTTGATCGCCTCATCGCCGCGACGCGCGGTATCGAGCCGGTGCGCTCGGGTACTCGCTAGGAGGCCGGCGTCTGCTGCGTCGGGCTTGCTGCCCAGAGCCGCCACAGGGCGTCGGCGAGCCCGAATCGGTTCGCACCACGGCCGTTGCAGGCGACCGCCATCACCGTGTCACGGTCGGCCGAGACCCTGAAGTGCGAGATGTATCCGCCCCAGCGCCCGGAGTGGGAAAGCGTGCCGTCGTCGTTAATCGTGATGCCCGCCGCGTAGCGCGCGCCATCACCATCATCGACGGCTCCGATCGCAAAGTCGTTCTGAACAAGGTCGCCCGTTCGGTATTGGTCGCCCCACCGAACGAGGTCGGTGGGTGTCGTGATGACCCCGGTGTGACCATATGCCGTCCAGCCCCCCGGTCGGAGGGAGAAGTCGGCCTCGTAGGAGATCGCGATGTCAGGCCCCTGCAGGCCTGGGGCTACGACCATGTCAAGGTTGAGCGGCGTGAAGATGCGCTCGTCGAGAAACTCGGGCAGTGTTTGCCCGCTCACCCGCGCAACGACCTCGGCCAGCAGCACGTAATGACTGTTCGAGTAAAAGTACCCGTCACCGGCCTCACGCGTGCTCTCACGCTCGATCGCGTCGAGGGTTGCTGCTTGGTCAGCAACATCGGCGAATTCGACGCCCGCTCTCTCGAGTTCGACCCAGAAGTCAGGGATGCGCGCCGTGTGGTGCAAGAGCTGATCCAGCGTGACCTGATCGGCCCAGCGCGGCAGCCCATCGACGTATTGCGAGACGGGATCGGCGAGCGAGAGGAGTCTGTCGCGATGCAGCATGAGGATCGCGGTAGCGGTGAATTGCTTCGAGATCGACGCGAGGTCGAAGCGCGTGGTTGTGGTCAGCGGCACGCCATTCGCGAGGTCGGCCAGCCCCCGGGCGCTGGCCCACACGAGCTCGCCCCCAACGGCGACCGCGGCGGAGCATCCTGGCTGATCGGCGGCCACCAGTCGCTCGATGGAGTCATCGCTCAGGTCAGACTTCTTCGCAACAGCCAGGGCCTCTTTCTCAGCTGAGAGCGGCGTGGCGAGGGTGCGATCGGGGGCCATCGAGGGCGTTGCGCAGCCGGCAAGCATGACAACGAGGGTGATAGTCGTCACCCCGATGGCACGATGTCGCACTGTTGTCACGATGCCCAGAATAGTTCGCGGATCGCTGCTGGTGGATGACACGGGCGCATTGGCCGATGGACCGTCAAGGTATGGGCGCGGGCACCGGCGTGCGTCGCACGAGGAACACCGCGGGGATGGTGAGCGTCGCGATGATGGCGCCGACGGTGAACGCCGCGCGCACTCCCTCGGCCGTGACCGAGGCCTCCTCGGCTCCGCCTCCGCCGAAGGCCGCTGCGACCGAGATGAAAAGTGCAATGCCCGCGGCGCCGGCCACCTGTTGCACGGTGCCGACGATTGCGCTGCCGTGGGAGTTGAGGCGCGGCGGGAGAGCGGATAGTCCGTTCGTGAGCAGCGGCGTGAACAGCAAGGCAAGGCCCAGGCTCAGGCCGATGTTGACGATCGCGATGAGCCACAAGGGTGTCGCCGCCGTGAACATCGACATGCCCCACAGCGATGACGAGAGCAGGATGGAGCCGGGAATGACGAGCGACATCGGGCCAACCGCGTCGTAACGACGCCCGATCCAGGGCGCGAGCAGGCCCTGCAGCAGGGCGCCGGGCAAGATGATGAGACCGGAGAGCAGCGCAGTTGCGCCAATGACGTCTTGCACGAACAGCGGAATCAGGATAATCGCGCCGAACAGTGCCATCGACGCGATTGTGACAATCGCGATCGACACCGCGAACTGTCGCTGGGCGAACGTGCGCAGGTCGAGCAAGGCTCCGTCGGTGCGCTGCAGCACGAGCTGTCGCCATACGAACAGGGCGAGAGAGGTCAATCCGATGGCGAGCGCGATGCCGGCGGTCGTGGTTATCGAGGCTGCCGCCGCGCCCGTCTGACGGCCCGCTTCGCCGAACTCGGCGAGGCCGTAGACGAGGCCGCCGAAGCCCGGAACCGAAAGCAACACTGAGAGGGCATCCAGCCGCCCGGGGCGCTGTTCGCCCACGTTCACCATTCGCACGGCGCCGATGACGAGCGCGGCGACGGCGATCGGAAGCATGGTGATGAACAGCCAGCGCCAGTCGGCGAAGCTCAGAATGAGGCCCGAGACGCTCGGCCCGAGCGCGGGGGCGACAGCGATGACGGTCGAGATCGTGCCGACGACGCGGCCGCGGCGCTCAGGCGCGACGAGAGCGAACACCGTCGTGAACAGGAGTGGAAAGATGATGGCCGTGCCGCTGGCCTGCACGATGCGCCCGAGCAGCAACACCTCGAACCCGGGTGCCACGGCCCCGATGACCGTACCGAGGGTGAAGAGCGACATCGCCAGCAGGTACATCGGGCGCGTCTGAAAGCGCTGCAGCAAGAAACCCGTGATGGGGATGATGACCGCGAGCGTGAGCATGAACGCCGTCGTGAGCCATTGCGCAAGCGACGCGGTGATGCCCAGCGACTCAATGAGCACGGGAATCGCAACGCCCATGAGTGTCTCGTTGAGAATGACCACGAAGGCCGAGCCGATCAGCAGACCAATGACGAGACGGTTGCGAGCGGCGAGATCGGGAGCGAGATCGGTCGCGAGGTCGGTAGTGGTCATAGGGATGCCAACTCACGGCTTCGCGAGGTCATTCCCGAGCGAGGCCGCAGGTGTTGTTCAGGCGCTCGCCGCTGAGCTCTCGCCGCTGGAACCTCCGGTGCGGCGACGGCGACGGCGGCGCGGTGTTCCCGAGCCTTCGGCTCGCGGCTCGCTCGCGACTTCGGGAGCACCCGTGCGTTGCCCGCCGGAGCGCTGCCCGCCGGAGCCTTGACCGCCGGTGCGTTGCCCGCCCGAACGCTGCCCGCCCGAGCCTTGCTCACTTGAGCCCTGCCCGCCCGAACGCTGCCGTTCGCGTGGCGGGTGCGAGGCCTCGCGCTCGACGTTGGGAATCGGCGTCGCCTTGAGGCGACCCTTTGAGCCCTGGGGAATGTCGAGGTCGTCATAAAGGTGCGGCGACGAGCTGTAGGTCTCGACCGGCTCGGGCTGGTTCATCTCGAGCGCGCGGTTGATGAGCGCCCACTTGTGCATGTCGGCCCAGTCGACGAAGGTCACGGCGATACCCGTTTTGCCGGCGCGACCGGTACGGCCAGCGCGGTGCAAATAGGTGTCGTGGTCATCGGGCACCGTGTGATTGATCACGTGCGTTACGTCGTTGACGTCGATACCGCGAGCCGCGACATCCGTGGCGATCAAGATGTCTTTTTTGCCCGCCTTGAAAGCCGCCATGGCGCGCTCTCGCTGCTCTTGGTTGAGGTCGCCGTGCACCGCAGCGGCGTTGTAGCCCCGGTCGTTGAGTTCTTCGACAAGTTTCGCGGCGGCACGTTTGGTGCGCGTGAACACGATGGTCTTGCCGCGGCCCTCGGCCTGCAAGATGCGGCCCACAACCTCGTCTTTGTCGAGCGCGTGTGCGCGGTAGACGAGGTGCTTAATGTTCGCCTGTGTGAGGCCCTCATCGGGGTCGGTGGCGCGAATGTGAATCGGTCGCGTCATGAAGCGGCGAGCGAGAGCCACGATGGGGCCGGGCATCGTCGCTGAGAACAGCATGGTGTGCCGCGTCGGCTTGGTCTGCGCGAAGAGTTTTTCGATGTCGCTCAAGAAGCCGAGGTCGAGCATCTTGTCGGCCTCGTCGAGCACCATGACCTCAACGTTGGCGAGGCTCAGCAGTCGCTGGCTCGCGAGGTCGAGCAGGCGACCGGGCGTACCGATGACGATCTGTGCGCCGGCCTTCAACTGCTCGATTTGACCCTCGTAGGCCTTACCGCCGTAGATCGACACGATCTTGACATCGCGATTGGATGCCGCGAGCTCAAGGTCTTCGGTGACCTGCACGCACAGCTCTCGGGTGGGCACGACGACGAGCGCCTTGACACCGGGCTCCGGGTGCAAGCCGAGGCGTTGGATCAGCGGAAGCCCGAATCCGAACGTCTTGCCCGTTCCGGTCTTCGCCTGGCCAATGATGTCTTGGCCGCCGAGGGCCAAGGGAATGGTTTGTTCTTGGATCGGGAAGGGTTCGATGATTCCCTGTGCCGCGAGAGCCTCGACCATGTCGGGCTCAATGCCCAAGTCAGTGAAAGTCACAGTGGTGTGTCGCCTGTCGTTATAGAGAAGTAAAAGCCAGTTTAGCCGCCGGGCGGCCTCCGCCGGGGCCATCGCCTAGGCTGAGGGCGTGGCTTCGTGGTTCCGTCGGTCCCGCCCTCGTGTCGAGGCGCCGACGCTGACCCCGCGCGACACCGCTGCAGCCTCGCTGCGGGTCGACCTGGGTGAACTTGCTCCTGCACCGGGCGTGTTCCTCGGGCAATGCGCGGCGCTGCACCTGGTATTCATCGAGCAAGTGACGACGGCCATGTCGAATGCGACCCGTGTGGCCGACAAAGACGCCCTTGCTCGCGTCGCGGGCATGGTCTTCAGCCGTTACTTGGCCCTCTCCGCTGAGATCGAGCGCCTGCAACTCGACAAGAGCGATGTGATGCAGCCGCACCTCGAGGGTGTAGAAGAGTTCGAGCACCGCACCCAGGGCGGAGAGTGGCACGAGCAGGTCGCGAGCGCCCATGTCACGATCGGTTTTCTCACGGATTTCTGGATCGGCCTCGCCGCGGGCCTGCCTGGCGACCTTCGCGGCCGCGTCACGACGGCGCTATCAACCGGCGACATCGAGGGGCCAGCGCACCGCATTCTCGAACGCGCTATCGCTGCCAACCCGACACTCTCGTCGCACCTTGCCCTGTGGTGTCGCCGGCTTGTCGGCGACACGATGCTGCAGGCCCGCTCAGCGCTCGTGCTGCACGGTGAGAGCTCGAAAGACGAGGAGCAGATCGAGCCCGTCTTCACCGAACTCATTGCCGAACATACCCGCCGCATGGACCGCCTCGGGCTGACGGCGTAGCCCCGATAATGTCGACGACCCAGCCGGCTGGCGCCTTTCGCACACTACCGCGCACGTCCCTGGGCTGGTGGGGCTTCGGCATGCTCGGCGCGGGGGCCGCGCTTCAGCTCGTGCAGAGCGGTCTGGTCTGGGCAAGCGGAGCGTGGGGCTGGGATGACGCGCTGCGAGTACCTGTCGCCTTTTTCGTCATCGTGATGGCGGGCGGTGTAATCGTCTCGGCGCTCGCCGTGGCGCTGCGCCGCGACTACTCGATCATGATGATCGCGCTCGCCGCCGTGACCCTCATCAGCCTCGGCGGCGTGGCCGTGCGGGCGCTTGCAGGTTAAGGACGCGCTCCCGGATGCCGCCGCACAAAGAACAGCCCTGCACCCGCGACCAGTAGCAGCGCTGCGAATCCGACGAACGGCAGTACGTCTCCCGATCCGGTGTCGGCGAGCTCCGCGCCCGCCACTGCGGTCCAGTTGAGCACGCGGCTCGTGTCAGCGATGCCCGCGGCGTCGCGGGCGCTGAGGGTGTCGAACCGGGCGCGTGCATCCCACGACTCTTCGACGGCTGCCAAGGCAGAGGGCACGAACAGAGCGGCAGGCTCGACGAAGACCGACTTGATCAGATTCTCCGTCGTCACGACGTCGACGGTGGTGCGCTCTCCCGTGGCCTCGGCCTGGCTTGCCTCGGACTCAGAAGAAACCTGGTCTTGGGCAGGGTCATCCAGAATGACCTCATTGAAAGGGAAAACGATGTTGTCGAACTCGAAGAAGTTCCAGACCCAGAACTGTGCGACCTCGACGGTCTGCCCCGGCGCGAGGCCGGGAAGCGGGTACAGTGTGACCTGGTCGTCGTCGCCATTGCCAGCTCCCTCAGCGATGACGGGAAGCACGGTCGCATCGGCGGTTCCGGCGGCCGTCAGCACGACAGGAACTTCGTAGCTGTCCTCGACCACCACGTCGTAGATGATCCAGAGGCGGTCACCATCGACGACCGTTGCGTCGCTGGCGGCTGGGTGACCTTCGGTTGTCGAGGCCCCGAGGCGGGTGTCGTCGTCTTGGTAGTAGTTGTCGTCGAATCCGACGTGGGCGCCCGATACGGCCGTGGCGCCGTTGTTCGTAACGATGAGTCTTGCACGCACGGTCTCGCCGTCGCTGAAGAAGCGCAGCTCGAAGACGGCGTCGAGCGTTCCATCTCCGCTGTCGAAGGAGTCGAGCGCGCAGGTCGCGATCTGATCGCCGGTGCTGTCTGACGCCAGGGAGAGGTCGCCGTCGTCGGCGCACTCCATGAGGTCGGTGTCTTCCAGATCGGTAATTCCCGTGGGAAGGAATGCCGGCCTCAGGCCGGCGTCGAAGGTGTCGTTGTTGCCATCCCAATCCGCCCGGTCGGCCTCGTCGAGAGCCGGCTGAGAATCGCCCTCGAAGTCATAAATGTTCCAGGTGGTGCCGCCGACGATGACCTCGCCGTCGGTGAAAGGGGCTGCCGCGGCGGGCGCAGCGATGACGAGCGTCGCAACGGCAGCAAGGGCCAGGGCAGAAAGAGGGAGACGGGCGCGCACGGGAACTCCTCGCATCAGGGCCGCCAGCACGGCGAACACGATTCACACTCTAGGGCAACACTCAGTTTCGGTCTACCCTGCGCGCTTCCTCTATCGTGCTGCGGCGGACTGACGGTCAGGCCTTGGCGGCGGCGCCTGGCTTGATGAGGCGCTCGAGAAGCGCCGCGTCGGCCGCCTCGCGACGCTTCGGCAACGCGAGAGCAAGGGCAAGAGCAACAAGTGGCCCGCCGACGAGGGCGATCACCCAGATCCAGCCGCCATCGAATGTGAGTCCGAGCCACACGGAGATAACCCAGATAGCCGCGGTCGCGGCGGCCCCCACCATGGGGACGAGCAGGATCCCGTGGGTCTGGCGACCGGGCACGAGGTAGCGAACGCCGACCGCGAACGCAGCGCCGATGACCGTGACGAAGAGCAGTTCCATGCTTGCGAGCGTACCCGCTTTGCGGCGTTGGTTAGCCGACGAAGCCGACGCGGCGAGCCGAGTCGCTGCCGATCTCGACGTAGCCGATGGCGGCGGTCGGAACGAGGTACTGCTTGCCCTTGCTGTCGGTCAAGCTGACGACGGGAGAGCCCTTCTCCATGGCGGCCGTGATCGCGGCCGCGATGTCGGCCGCCGACTCCGAGGTCTCGAAGGCGAGCTCACGAGGGCTGTTGAGAATACCGATACGAATGTCCACGTTTGTCAGAGTACCTGGCTCGTTCGACGGCATCCGCAGTGTTCACTGAGGGCGCACCGCTCGCGGGTGCGATGCCCCGCCGCGCTGTCGCCCCTCGCCGGTAGCGTGGCCTCGTGACTACCTTCGACGCCGCGCTGCCCCGCGTCGCTGGCGCGCCCATGGTGCTCGATAGCGAGCAGCAGCGGGTGGTGGATGCCCGGCGCACGCCCGGCGCGATCGTGCTCGGCGCCCCGGGGTCGGGCAAGACCACCGCGGTGGTTGAGCTCGTAGCGGCTGCCGTTCTCGACGACGGGGTTGACCCGGCGCGGGTGCTCGTGCTGACGCCGTCGCGCCGCACGGCAACGCTGTTGCGCGACCGGCTCGCACTGCGCATTGCGGGGGGATCGCCGGTTGCGCTGCCGGGCGCACTGCCGGGCACGCTGCCGGTTGCACTGCCCGGCGCACTGCCCGGCCCGCTCGCGCGCTCGATCGCGGCCTACGCGTTTTCGGTGGTCACGGCATCCCATCGTCTCGGTGGCCTAGCCGAGCCGCGCCTGCTGAGCGGGGCAGATCACGACGCCGACCTCGCCGAGCTACTGGACCGCACGGTGCTCGAAGACATTCTCGGCCCCAATGCCGCGCCCGGGCCTGCTTGGCCTGATCACCTCGGCCCCGACGCGCGGCGGCTGCCAGCCTTTCGCACCGAGCTGCGCGATGCAATCGCGCGGCTCAGCGAGCACGGTTGGAACACCGACCGACTGCGCGCGGCGGCGCGCGAGCGTTCGACGCCCGAGTGGGCCGCCATTGCAGACTTTGTTGATGAGTATCGGCGCATCCTTGGGTCGTCGCGGCCCGGGCAGCTTGACCCCGCTGAGCTCGTGCGAGCGGCAGTCGGGCTCGTGCACGACCCTGTGCCGGGAATGCCTCCGCTGCCGCAACTCGTCGTGCTCGACGATGCGCACGATGCGACCCCGAGCGGTTTCGACCTGCTCGCGGCCCTCGCTGCGCGCGGTGCGACCGTCATCGCGCTCGGCGACCCCGATGTGGCGGCGAACACGTTCCGTGGCGCGGAGCCGGAGGCGCTCGCGCACCTTCCGGTCGCGCTGGGGTGGCGCGACACCAAGCCGATCGTGCTGCCTTTCGTGCACCGGCACGGCGCCGCGATTCGCGGCCTCGCGAGCGACGTGACCGGGCGCATCGGTGCGGCAGCCGCGGGCACGCAGCGCAGAGCGACGGCCGTCGAGATGCGTAGCGCCAAGCAGCGGGGCGTTGACGGCCAGGCTGAGGCCGACGAGGGCGCTGACCCCCGCGCCATCCCGGCCGAGTGGGGCGGGCCGCTCGTGGCGCTCGAGGCGCCGAACCCCACGCGCGAGCGAACGCTGGTGGCAGACCTCTTGCGTGAACGGCACTTGCTTGACGGCATCCCCTACAGCCGCATGGCCGTGATCGTGCGCAGCGGCACGATGGTTCCGGCGATCGTGCGGGCGCTCGGCCAGGCCGATGTGCCCGTGCAGTCCACGGCGGCCGGGCGGCCGTTGCGCGAGCATCCCGCCGCTCGAGCGCTCATTCGCCACGTCGATGTCGGTGTGGGTCGCTCGCCGCTGGAGGCTGGGGTGGCCACCGAGTTGCTACTCGGCCCGCTCGGCGGGCTTGACCGCGTGAGCCTGCGACGCTTGCGCCGCGCATTGCGCGCGGAAGAACTCGCGGGTGAGGGTGACCGCACCGCCGATGAACTGCTCGTGGATGCTCTCATCGCGCCCGACCGCCTAGCCACCATCGACCACCGCATTGCCCGCCGCGCGGCGCGGCTTGCCCGCACTCTCGCGGCGATCGGCGAGCGGCACGCAGCCGGAGCGACGGTTGACGAGCTGCTCTGGCTCGCCTGGAGCGATGCGCACGTCGCCGAGACCTGGCAGCGTGAAGCGGCAGGGTTTGGGGTCGCGGCGGCCGAGGCCAACCGTGCGCTCGATGCCGTGGTCGCACTCTTCACGGCCGCAGCGACGATCGTTGACACGGTGCCCGACGCCACGGTCGAGTCGTTTCTCGCGCGCGTGCTCGACAGCGATGTCGGCGACGACTTGCTCGCGCCCCTGCGCGACGATGACGCGGTGCTCGTGGCGACGCCGTCAGCCGTGACCGGGCTCGAGTTCGATGTCGTCGTGATCGCCGGGCTCACCGAGGGGGTGTGGCCTAACACGCGAATTCGTGGCTCACTGCTCGGCGCCCCCCTCATCAGCCGACTTGCCCGCGGGCTTCCGGTTGACGACCTTGATGAGCGGCGCATCGTGCTCGACGACGAACTGCGCATGTTCGTGCTCGCGGCCACCCGCGCGCGGCGGCAGCTCGTCGTCACCGCCACGGCGGGC